>WGMQ01000063.1 GCA_016125005.1 bacterium
CCCCATGAAGGACTCCGGAGTCGCCTGGCTCGGCAAAATCCCGGCGCATTGGGAGTGCAAGAGGGCCCGTTGGCTGTTCCGTGAGCGAGACCAGAGATCGGTAACCGGCGAGGAGGAGATGCTCACTGTCTCACACCTGACGGGTGTAACTCCTCGGTCGGAAAAGGATGTCAACATGTTCGAGGCCGAAAGCAACGAAGGCTACAAGCTATGCTTTGCGGGGGACATGGTTATCAACACGCTGTGGGCATGGATGGGAGCGATGGGAGTCGCCCGGGTTCCTGGAATCGTGAGCCCTGCATACAACGTCTATACTCCCTGTGACCTCCTTGGTCCCGACTACGTCGATGCTCTTGTGCGGATTCCTGCCTTCGCGGCAGAAACCACCCGATTCTCCAAGGGAGTGTGGTCCTCGCGCCTGCGCCTCTATCCGGAGGGTCTATGGCAGATTTGGATGCCGGTCCCGCCCCTGGCCGAGCAGGAAGCCATCGTGGCGCATATCGCGTCGGCGACGGCAAAGTTGGATCGACTTCGCGCAGCGACCGAGCGGACGATCACGCTCCTCAAGGAACGCCGCGCCGCCCTCATCGCCGAAGCGGTGACGGGGAAATTGGAGGTGACGGGCTAATGGCGAAGGCGAAGACGACATTCTTTCACTGTCCCGGCAATTCCATGAAGCACGTCGCATTTGTGCTGAGTTGCCCCGGTGAGAAGGAGGTGAACGCAAAAGACGATCAGGGGAAGCCGTCCCCTCGACCGGCGGCGGGAACGACAGGGAATAATCTGGATACTCTGATCGGGTTCCTGGCAGAAAAGCGCCCCGAAAAGTTCGAGGCTGTTTCCCGCTACGAGTACCGAATCTGTAACAGTAGCAAAAGGGCGCATTGGAAGGAGAAGACGGGAGACAGCCAACCAGACTGTGCCGAGATCGCCGATGCTGAGAATCTCGCCCGCCTCGGTATTGAACTGAAGGGGGCAAAGTATGCCATCCTTTTTGGAGAGCGCGCCCGGTGCGTTTGGGCATTGCTTCCCAACAAGCCAGCGAAGGTTGTCGTCGTGAGCCACGTGAAGATCAACCACCCCGGTGGCAAGGGCCTCAACGCCATCAAGGAGGACTTGAAGGGGAAAGAGATCATAAGCGCGGAGGGGGACAAGAAGCGGGAGGCCGAGAACACCAAGAAGCGCCTTGCCGTTCTTGCGAAGCGGATTCTGGATGAACTGGAGAAGCAGCCGGAGAGGGAGAAGGGCAAGTGACCGATCAGCCGGATAACTTGAGGGAGGCTGCAGTACCCGCCGAGGGCGACCTTGGTGCGGCGAACAGACTCGTCCTGCGGCTGGTCCCTGCCGACGAGTCAAACGAGGTGCCAGCCGCCTTGCTCGCCCAGACGCTCACGGGGTTTCAAGGTCTTGTTCATGCTCTGGCGCTGCAGGCGGAGGGACGAACGGGGCGCCAGCGGTTTCGCGTGCCGACGGAGATTTCCGAACGCTTCACGATTTCCTGCCGCCCCCCGGAGTCGGGGAGTTTCGTGATCGCGACGCGCATCAATTCGCGCATTCCCGACATGCTGACGCCTCAAGATGCGGCCGCGATGGTTGGCTCCGTCAAAGAGGTTCTGGGATGCGTCGTCCGCGGCGACCGTGCCGGGCTTGCCAGGATCCTTCCCGACAGCCGGCTTCGCGCGAAGGCGTTGGCGCTGCTTCGCTCGGCGATTCCGGCTCCCGGCAGCGGGTACAGACTGGGAGTGTCCAACGGAACCGGTCCTGAGATTGCACTCGATGCAGAGCGGCTGAGAAGCGTCGAAAATCGCGGCGTCGAGCGGGCCTCATCTGTTGCCGTAGAGACGGTGACTGGACGGCTGACGACGATCTCGTTCGAGGAACGGCGGGTGACGATTTTCTACGCTCCCAAGAATCGCGAGCTTGATTGTGTCTACAGCGACGATATTGAACCGATGCTTTTCGAGAATCGGCGCGACCTGATTCAAGTGACCGGCCAGGTGGTGAAGGATGAGGAAGGCCACCCGAAGAAGATCATCGAGGTGGAAGCGATCGAAGAGTTGGACCTCTCGCCGATCCTGCTCGATCAGGTGCCGTTCCGCGATGGATTGGCGATTAGGCTCCGCGAGCGCCTCTCGCTACAGCCAGCGCTGAGCGAGACGGAGCAGTTTATGACCCTCGAACACGAAGCCTTGCAGATCGACGTCTTTGCCCCCACTCGCGAGCGGCTCTGGAACGAATTACTCGAACAGGTGCGGATGCTGTGGGCGGAGTACGGGGGGGCGAGTGATGAGGAGTTGAGCGCTCCGGCTCTGCAATTCCGCGAAACGCTGCGGGCCGCCATGGAGGTAATTCCCCATGGCACGCGCTAAACGGGATGTGGAAGCAAGCCTTCTGGCGAAGGGGTTTGAACAGCGCGAAGGGGACCATAGCTACTTCGTGTATCACGCCGCAGACGGCAAGAAAAGCATGGCCCGCACCAAGACGAGCCACGGGACTTCCTCGAGAGAACTGGGCGATGAACTGCTCGGCATGATGTCGAAGCAATGCGGCCTGACGAAGAAGCAGTTTCTGGACTTGGTGGACTGCCCTCTTGGGCGCGAGGAGTACGAGGGGATCTTGAGGGGGGTAGGGAAACTGTGAACGCCCAAGGCGGTCCGACAGGCAGGCGCGTAGGTAAGGAGAAGGTAAGGTTAAAGGAAGGTGGCAAAGGCGCATGACCCGGGTTGAGGTGAGTCCCAAATTGCTGCGCTGGGCGCGGGAGCGGGCGGGCCGCGACCTTGAATCGCTGACGGGGCGATTTGGGAAGCTGCCGCTTTGGGAGTCGGGTGAGGAACAGCCAACGCTGAAGCAGTTGGAGAGCTTCGCGAAGGCCGTTCATGTGCCGGTGGGGTTCCTGTTCCTGGAGGAACCGCCGGTTGAGAAGTTACCGGTGCCGGATTTTCGGACGATGCGTACGCAGCAGATTGCGCGCCCGAGCCCGGATTTGCTGGAAACTATCTATCAGTGCCAGCAACGGCAGGATTGGTATCGCGAGTTTGCGCGGACGGCGGGGGAAGTGCCTCTTGATTTCATTGGTTCGGCGAGCGTCGAGGACGATGTGACGGCGGCGGCAGCCCGAATGCGCGAGACGCTGGGCTTTGATCTGAAACAGCGTCGGCGGATGCCGAACGGGGCGGAGGCGCTGCGCCGGTTCATCGAACTGGCGGATGAAGCCGGGGTCCTCGTGATGGTGAGTGGCGTTGTGGGGAGCAACAATCATCGCAAATTGGACCCGGAGGAGTTCCGCGGGTTTGCGTTGGCGGACCCTTATGCTCCGCTTGTTTTCGTAAATGGAACGGACACCAAGGCAGCGCAGGGCTTCACGCTGGCTCACGAATTGGCGCATCTGTGGTTGGGTCAGACGGCTTTGTCCAACTCGGAGATGACCTCGGGCTCGGGCAACCGGGTCGAGCGCTGGTGCGATGCGGTGGCGGCCGAGTTCCTGGTGCCGTTGGCGGTTCTTCGGAGCGAGCATGATTCGGCTACCGACCTCGCCGATGAGCTTGAGCGTCTCTCGCGGCTCTTCCGGGTCAGCACGTTGGTGATCTTGCGGCGCCTGTTCGATTTGGGGGCGATGGATCGCGACGCCTTCTGGGCAGCGTTTCGCGCGGAGTCGGCACGACTTGCAAGTTTCGTTTCTGCGGGTGGAGGAAACTTCTATCACACCCTTGGCGCCCGGGCCAGCAAGCGATTCGCACGGGCCGTGGTGGTCAGCGCGTGGGAAGGGCGGTCTAGCTTTACCGAGGCTTTCCGGCTGCTGGGATTCAAGAAGATGTCCACTTTCCGCAAGCTAAGTGCGGGGTTGGGGGTGATGGTCTGAATGGCCTACCTGATCGACAGCGATGTCTTCATCCGCGCAAAGAACCTCCACTATGGATTCGATTTCTGTCCTGCCTTTTGGGAGTGGTTGATCGAGAAGAACTGCGCTGGGGTGGTGTTTAGCATCGAGAAGGTTGGCTATGAAATCGTTGAGGGTGATGACGAGCTTTCAGAATGGGCCGAAGCGCGTGGAGCGGAGTTCTTTGTTCCGCCCGATGCGAAGACCATGGGATCGCTGCGAGCGGTAAGCAACTGGGCCACGGGGCAGAACTATGAACCTACGGCCGTTTCGACCTTCCTGCAACTGGCGGATTATTACCTCGTTGGCCAGGCACTTGCCAGCGGCTGGATTGTGGTTACTCACGAAATCCCGTCTCCCTCGATTCGGAAGATCAAGATTCCCGATGCATGCCTGGGGCTCGGGGTGACCTGCATGACGCCTTATGAGATGCTGCGTCGTGAGCGGGCAAGATTCGTTTTGGGGATAAACTCATGAGCCGCACCACCGAACTCGCCTTCGAGTCCGTGATCGAAGCGAGCCTCCTCGCCGACGGCTATACCGCCCTCAGCCGCGATGGATACGACCGCGAGAGGGCCATCTTCCCCGAAGCAGTGCTAAATTTCATTCACGCGACGCAGCCGCGGGAGTGGGCGAAGTTGGAGGCTCTGCACGGGGCTCGCACCGCCGAGCAGGTGATCGGCGATCTGTGCAAGTGGATGGATGCGAACGGCTCGTTGGCGACGCTGCGCCACGGCTTTAAGTGCTACGGGCGTACTCTGCGGGTTGCTTTTTTCAAGGCCGCCCATGAGCTGAACCCGGAACTGGAGGAGCGGTACGCGGCGAACCGGCTTGGCATCACCCGCCAGCTCCACTACTCGACCCTGCACGAAAACTCGATCGATGTGGTGCTTTCCTTGAACGGTATACCCGTCGCCACGTTAGAACTGAAGAACCCACTAACGGGGCAGACCGCAAACCATGCCCGGCGGCAGTACTCCACAGATCGCGATCCCCGCGAAATCCTGTTCGAGTTTCGCCGCCGCGCCTTGGTGCATTTTGCGGTGGATACCGAGGTCGTGTTCATGACAACGCGACTCGCGGGGCAGGCGACATACTTTCTGCCGTTCAACAAGGGACATGAGGGCGGCGCTGGAAATCCGCCCGATCCGCGCGGGGAGAGTTATCGCACCGCGTACCTGTGGGAGGAGGTTCTTCAGCGCGACAGCTTGCTTGATATTCTTGCTCGATTCATCCACCTGCAGATCGAAGAGAAGCGGGGCGAGGATGGGGGCAAGGTGAAGAAGGAGACGCTGGTCTTTCCTCGCTACCACCAACTCCAAGCCGTACGACACCTTGTGGAATTGGCCCGCAAGGAGGGGCCGGGTAACAACTACCTCATCGAACACTCCGCTGGAAGCGGCAAGAGCAATACGATCGGTTGGCTCGCCCACCGCTTGGCCTCCTTGCACAACACGGAAAACCAGCGCGTGTTCGATTCGGCCATCGTGATCACGGATCGCGTGGTGCTCGACCAGCAGTTGCAGGACACGATCTATCAGTTCGAGCACAAGCGCGGTGTCGTCGAGAAGATCGACGAGCGGTCGCGGCAGCTTGCCGAGGCGTTGCAAAACGCCGTCCCCATCATCATCACAACGCTTCAAAAGTTCCCCTTCGTCTCGCGCCAGTTGCTCAAGATGTCCGAGGAGCGCGGCGAGGTTGGAACGGGTGTTCTCCCCACTCGTAGATGTGCGGTCATCATCGACGAGGCCCATAGCTCGCAGGGAGGTGAAACGGCGACTGACCTCAAGGAGGTTTTGGGCGGCGAGGGGTTACTCGAGGAGGCGCGCCGCTCGGCCACCGAGGAGGGCGCGACGAACATGGAGGAACTGTTCCGCAGCATGGCCAAGCGTGGAAGGCAGCCAAACCTCAGCCTTTTTGCATTCACCGCGACACCGAAGCACAAGACCTTTGCAGTGTTCGGACGCGCTGGGAAACCGGCGCATCGCTATACGATGCGTCAGGCCATCGACGAGGGATTTATCCTCGATGTTCTCAAGAATTACACGACCTATGCAGCATACTACAAGCTGCTGAAGGCGTGTGAGGATGATCCCAATGTCGAGCGCAAGAAAGCCGCGAGGGCCCTGGCGCGCTTCCTGAAGCTTCACCCTCACAACATCGCCCAGAAGACTGAGGTGATGGTGGAGCACTTCAACGCTGTGTCGCGCCTCAAGATTGGCGGGCGCGCTAAAGGAATGGTCGTCACGGGTTCTCGCCTCGAAGCGGTGAAATACAAGCTGAGCTTCGACAAGTACATTCGTGACAAGGGATACTCGATCAAGACACTCGTCGCATTCTCGGGCACGGTCGAAGACGACAAAATCAAGGACAAGACCTACACCGAGGAAGGCATGAATAGCGGGCTTCGCGAGAAGGAGCTTCCTGAGCGCTTCGCGACTCCCGAGTATCAAGTCCTACTTGTTGCTGAGAAGTACCAGACGGGATTCGACCAGCCCCTGCTTCACACCATGTACGTGGACAAGCGCCTCGCAGGGATTCAGGCAGTCCAAACTCTTTCGCGCCTTAACCGAACTCATCCCTTGAAGGAAGACACCTTCGTACTCGACTTCGTCAATGAACGGGAAGAGATCCGCGAAGCCTTTAAGACCTATTACGAAGGCGCCGAGATGGGCGAAGAGGTCGACCCCGCCCGCATGTACCAGCTGAAAGCGGAGCTGGATGCGACAGGGATCTACCTGTTGGAAGAAGTTGAGCGGTTCTGCGCCATCTACTTTAAGCCACGGCAGAAGCAGAGCGCCGCGGATCATCAGGCACTCAATGCCACGCTCGATCCGGCGGTCTCACGCTTCACAGCGATTCAGGAATCGGACGAGGCGCAGGCGGAGGAGTGGCGCGGTAAAGCAATGGCCTTCAAGAACCTCTACGGATTCTTAAGCCAAGTGATCCCATACCAAGACACGGATCTTGAGCGTTTGTTCATTTTCATCCGCCACCTTTCCGCCAAACTGCCACGCCGGAAAGTCGGCCCGATGTACAATTTCGACGACGACTTGCGATTGGAGTACTACCGACTTCAGAAGATCGGCGAAGGCTCCATAAGCTTGGCGGACGGCAAGGCCTACCCTCTTGATGGACCGTCCGAGGTGGGTACCGGAATGGTCCGTGAGGAGCCGGTGCCTCTGTCTCGACTAATTGACCTAGTGAATGACCGATTCGGAACCGATTTCACGCAGGGCGACCAGCTCTTCTTCGACCAGATCGTGGAGGCAGCGATTTTGGATGCAGGACTCAGACAGGCTGCCGTGGCCAACCCGGGCGACAAGTTTGAGTTGGTCTTCAAGAACTTGCTTGAGAACCTCTTTGTGGAACGTATGGATCAGAATGAGGAGATCTTCTCACGGTTCATGAATGACGCAGCATTTCAAAAGGTCGTGATCTCCTGGCTATCATCGGAGGCATACGGACGATTGCGCGCCGAAAGCACAGAGTAGTCGCTGGCTCACTCCCCACGTCAGCTTGTTTTTGCCGTCGATTCCCTCCCCCTATCCTCCCAGCACCTCCGCCAGACTACGCTGCTCCTCCCCCGCCAGAATCGCTTCCTGAACTCCGGCGGGGAGTAGCGCCAGCCGGAGGATTCGGCCGACGTAGCTGCTGTCGAGTTCCAGCTCGCGGGCAATGTGTTCGATATTGCGGAAGCGTCCGGTGTCCAACGCGCGCTGCCAGACGTGGGCGCGGGCCAGGGCGATGACGAGGGCCTGCTGGGGCTCCAGGCGGAGTGCGTCGCGGCCGGCGCCGGCGTGCTCGGGGACGATGATTTCCCGGCGGCCGTTGTGGCGGCGCAGCTTCATGGGGATGTCTATACGCAGGGGCGCGGCGACGGTGACGCTGGTGATCCGCCCGGGCGGACGCTGGTCTTCGGTTCGGCTCATTGGGGCTGTGCCTCCCGGGCGCGGAACGTATCGACGACGCCGGTCAGTCCGTCGGCGCGAAGACGCAGGTCGATGCCATCGGGGCTGACCTCAAGCCGCTCGACCATCAGGCGAATGAGCCGGTCCTGCTCGCCGGGGAAGAGGCATTCCCAGACGTCGTCCAGGCGGCCGAGAGCTTCGGCGATTTCCTGCTCGGTGAAGCTTCCAACGGGCCAGTCGCCGGGGCTTTCGGACTGAATTCGCCGGGCCTCGCGCCAGGTGTCGGCGATCATCTCCGGCGAGCGGAACAGCGCGCGCACCTGGCCGATCACCGCCTGCTCCACCTCACCCGCGGCGATGGTGCGTACCGGGCAAGTCTCGCGGCCGTTCTTTGTCGCCTTGATGCAATGGTAGTATCGGTACACCCGACCGTTCTCAGTAGCCCTTGATCTGAGGAGAGGGTTGGATAATAACCAGTACAGCTCAAACAGAGCCAATGAGGTTTTTATCCACCGTGATTCATCATCAAGACATCGTGAGGCTCTTCACCCGGCGCGGCGGGATGCTGCGCACCGCAGAGGTGCTGCGTCTTGGTGTTCACCCACGCGATCTCTAAAGACTGCTGGATGAAGGGACCATCGAGGCGGTGTCGCGTGGGCTTTACCGCCTTTGCTCGAAGCCTCTTTCGGAGCATGCCGATCTGGTCACGGTCGCCCTGCGGTGCCCGGATGCCGTCATCTGCCTCGGGTCCGCTCTGGCGTTCCATGAGCTGACCACCCAGATTCCCCATGAAGTCTCCATCGCCCTTCCCATCGGAGCCTAGTCGCCTCGGATCGAGCATCCTCCGGTTCGCGTCCATCGGTTCTCTGCGGCGCTGCTGTCTGAGGGAGTCGAGGTGCACCGTCTGGATGATCAGGAGGTGCGCATTACCTCCCGCGAGAAGACGCTCGTGGATCTTTTTCGTTTCCGGCGGAATCTTGGCTCGGACCTTTTCGTGGAGGGGCTGCGCCGCTACGCCGAGGGGAGGCAACGCCGAATCCCCGAACTGATTCGCCTGGCCAAACTCGCCAACGTGGGGGGATCGATCAGGCCGTATCTGGAGGTGACTCTTGGCTGATGCTGACAGCTGTGCGAGAAGCGGTTGCCATGCCGAGAGGATTGTGCTTCTCTCTGAAGCACCTGAGGCCCCCCGGGATACTCAGGCTTCGTAGGAGGGCGCCGATGGATCGATTGGTCACCATCAACCAGCAGCAGGTTCTTCGTACCGCCGCTCGCTACGGTGCTGTGAGTGTGCGTGTTTTCGGGTCGAGAGCCCGCGGCGACGCCCGACCGGGAAGCGATCTCGATTTGCTTGTGGAGTTTGAGAAGGGACGAAGCCTGCTCGATGCCATCGGTCTCGAGCAGGAGTTGGCCGAGTTGCTTGGCCTCCCTGTCCAGGTGTTGACCCCTGCCGGCCTTTCGCCCCACTTGCGCGAGAAGATCCTCAGCAGCGCGGTCACCTTGTGAAAACTGACCGGGATTTCCTCCTCCACATCATCGACGCCACGGTCGATGCCCGGGACTATGCCTCGGGCGGAGAGGAATCTTTCTTCGCCGATCGGAAAACGCAGGATGCCGTCCTGCGGAAGCTGGAGGTGATCGGTGAGGCAACAAAGCGCCTTTCGCCCGAACTCAAATCCAAGTACTCGACGATCCCTTGGCGCCAGATTGCGGGGATGCGGGACAAACTCATCCACGACTACTTTGGCGTCGATCTGACCCTTGTCTGGAACGTGGTGAGCGACATCCTGCCAGGCTTTGAGCAGGAACTCCGAAGAATCCTTGCCGAGCTTCCGTCCGGCCACTAAGCGCCCCCGCCTTTCCTGCGGTCTGCCATCCTTTTTCTGACTTCGCCCCCGACAGTCCTTCCCTTCCGTGCGTATGAGATAAGCAGGAACTCTTGTGCGCGGAGGCGACTGGGTGCTGCTCGATACGTTCAAGCCAACCTTTCTGATCCAGATTGAGGGGGAGACCCTCTCGAAGGACATCACCCAGGAAATCACCGAGTTCGTCTTCGAGGACCACGAGGAGGAACTCGACGTGATGGAACTGTCCATCACGAACAGGAACCTCCAGTTCACGGACGACCCGCTCTTCCAGGAGGGGAACGAAATCGTGGCGCGGTTCGGCTACGTGGACTCGCTGTCCCCGCGGAAGATCGCGGTCATCAAGGACATCGACTACGACTTCCCCGAGTCGGGCGATCCTTCCATCCGCATCAAGGCCTACGACAAGGGCTTCAAGCTGGCGGGGAAGGAAAACCAGAAGGTCTGGCAGAAGCCGGCGCCGGGGATTCTGTATAGCGAGATTGCCGAGGAGATCGCCGCGGCCAACGCCCTGACTCCCGTGGTCACCCCGACCGTCGGGCATCACCTGCGGGTCACCCAGTCGAACATCTCAGATGCGCAGTTTCTGAAAGAACTGGCCGGTAAGGCCCGTGCCACCGATGGCGATGGCGTCACCGGCTACGTGTTCTTCGTGCAGGACAATGAGCTTCACTTCCACCCGCGGGAACTGGACCAGGCGCCTGCCCTGACGCTGGAGTACTTCACCGATCGGCAGGGGCTGCTTCGGTCGTTTCGTCCAAGCACCCAATCCCAGGGCGCCAAGGGACGGGGCACGGAGACCCGCACGGTGGGCGTCGATCCGAGGGCTCGCGAGGCCGTCGAGCATCGCGCCAACAACGAGACGACTCCTGAACGCGAGACGCTGGGGCGCCGCACCTACCTCGTCGATGGCGCGACCGGTGAGGGGTCTTACGTGGCCCAAGAGTCCGGTCAGATCGTACCGGACTACGGCCGTAGCGAGGGCTTTCACGAGGAGCCGTCGCAGGAGCCCGCCCAGGACGCAGCGGAGGGGCAGTTCAGGGCCGCGGAGCTGGGGCAGGTGGAGGCGAGCGCCCTCACCATCGGGATTCCAACTCTCAAGGCGAAACAGAACGTGGAGATCAAAGGCGTCGGTGAGAAGTTCACCGGCGTCTACTACCTGCAATCGGTCCGCCATGTCATCGGGGCTGAGGGGTACTCCTGCGAGCTGAAGCTGAAGAAGAACGCGCTGGGCCGCGGGGCCGGAGAGCATGCCGCCGAATCCGGCGGACGAACCAACGAGCAGGAGGCGCCGCCGCCGGGACCGGAAGCCCCCGCGTTCGTCACCATCGACGCCAACACGGGTCAGCTTCTCTGACGCCGTCTATACAGAAAGGACAGTCTATCCATGCAACTGATCATCGACCTGATCCGGTGGTTCTTCGCCAACTTCGGCATGATCGTCGGAGCGGTTCTCCCCTTGCTCGCCGTGCTGAAGCTGACGGCTTGGGGCCGCGCCAACGCGGAGGCTCTCGATACCCTGACGCGGGTGATCGAAGACCTCGACGCAAAGGACGTGAAGACCGCCATGGCCGCGAAGGAATCGCAGCTCTCCGACGTCGCCCGCGACGTGCTGCGCGATGCGGTCGCCACTGTCGATACGAAGAAGCGCACGCCCATGGGCTTCGACCAGATTGGTCGTGAGCTGTGGCGCGGCATCTTCCCCGTCAAGTGAGGACGCCGTGCTCGAGACCCAGGACCGCCAACACGAGGAGCGCTACAAGAACCGCTGGTACGGCAAGTACCGGGCGTTCGTGCGCGATAACAACGATCCTGAGCGGCTCGGACGCTGCCGTCTGGAGATCCCTGCGGTCCTGGGGACTGGGCAGCCCAACTGGTCCGAGTGGGCGTGGCCCTGCTTTCCCTTCGGCGGCAACGACGATACGGGGACCTTCCTAGTGCCCGATCCCGGCGCCACCGTTTGGGCGGAGTTCGAAGGCGGCCATGTCCAGTACCCGATCTGGACCGGGGTCTGGCTGGCGAAGAGCAACCCGGGCGAGCAGCCAGAAGAATCCAAGCGGCTCTGTCCCGTGGCCACCTGTCTAGACTGCGAGGACAAGGTGCTTCGCCAAGGGAACCCCGCCGACGATCTGGAACACCGGAAGTACCATGGGTATACAGTTCGTCCTGGCGGTCGCCGCGAAGGCGCTCAATGCCCGCGGCGCATCGAGCCAGAAGCGGACCTTCGACCCGACCTGCGCGCGCTACGACTGCCGAACTCGCTCGGCTTCAGGCCTACGAGGCCCTTTATCAGGCTCACGTCGCTGAGAAGGCGGGCTGGGCGACCGATCGGGAGGTCCTGCGCCGGTCGAGGGAGATACTGGAAACCCAACTGGAGCGTATCCAGAAGGAAGTACGAGACGAGGCCGATCGCCTAAAGGCACGGCGCGGCGAGGAGTCCGTCGAGAAGCGGGCGGTTACGCTTCGGAGTCCTCTCTTCTCAACTGAAAATGCCAACCTCAGTAAGATTCCAGCTTCGTCTGGTGTCCGCGAGACCGAATGGCTCGACCGGGTTCAAAAAGGAATCGCTTCCTGTGGGGTAGAGATCCCCCGGCGCCTGTTGATTGCGTTCCACACGTCGCTGAAGACCTCCGAAATCACCCAGATGACGATCCTTGCCGGTGTTAGCGGAACGGGCAAGAGCCTGCTACCCAAGCTTTACGCGAAGGCCGGCGGCATCCTCTTCCACATGGCTTCCGTCCAGCCTGACTGGGATTCCCCGCATGCATTGTTCGGCCACTATTCCTCCATCGAGGGTCAGTTCAATGCGACGGAGCTGGTTCGGGGACTCTATCAAAGCCAGCAGAAGAGGGGGGACGGGTATGAAGGAACCGACCACCTGTTGACGATGTTCCTGCTCGACGAAATGAACCTCGCCCATGTTGAGCTGTACTTTTCCGATGTCCTGAGTAAGCTGGAGGATCGTCGAGGAGAGAAGAAGGTTCCCGAAATTGGGATCGATCTCGGCGCCGGTTGCGACCGATTCGCGATTCCATTGGGCCGCAACATCCTTTGGGTCGGTACGATGAACGAGGATGAAACGACCAAGGCCTTGTCCGACAAGGTTACCGACGAGGTCTACTCGAAGAGTGGCTGGCCCGTGATTTCGTTCAGCATCGCGGTCATCTGGCGTAGTCGCAACTTGGCCTGCAGCGCCTCTTCGGTTGTGGCGGGCTTCTTCATGCGCTGCTGCACCAGCAGTTCAAGGCGGCGGAAGTAGAGGTCGGTCACCTGGGTGATGAGGGCGTTTCGCTGCTCGTTGCGCTTCCGCGTTTCCTCGCTCACCATGAGCTGTTCCTTGTCAAACATCAGACCACCGAGGCTCCAGCGCAGTTCCACGCCGTACTCGCCCATGTATTGGGTGTCATCGTCGGCGTATAGATCCTCGCGCGTTTCAGCGCCGAAGCGGTCCACATTGGTGACGTGGTCGTAGCGATCGACGGTGCGCTCCCGGGCACCTCCTCGGACCGCAAGTGTGGGAATCAGGTTCTTGCGACGCACGTCGCGCTTCCACTGCTCGGCGTCCTTGGGGTGGTAGTTGGCGAAGCTCAGGGCCTGTGCAACGACTTCTTCAACCGGAGGCTGGCGAGCCATGATTTCGTCGAGGATCTCGGCGGCCTCCCGTTCCGCGTCGACGGATTCCGTGGTGGGAGCCGGGCCGTCAACATCTCCCGCGGCCGACTCGCTGATACGTTGGAATCTATCAACAGCGATAGCGGTCGCTGGGAAGTCCTTCGCCCCTTCGACCAGACGATACACCTGGTTGTCGCTGGTCCAGTAGATGCCATTGGGTGATCGCGGGTGGGCTTGCAGATTCGCCGCGCTCGGCGGTGTGCCAGCCAAGGTTGTGGCTGCACTGTCGCCGCCCAGGGCGAGGAACTGAATCCCCTCCAGATCCGCCAGGAAGACACCGCCAAACCCAGCGCTATCGAGAGCGAGCGCGTTGGCGCTCGCCTTGTCGAGTGTCGTCGAGAGTCGGTAGCCAGGTCGGGCGAGGTCGTATGCCTCGAGCATGCCGCCGCTCGTGAGCACCACCGTGAGAGCGCCTTGAGTGGCTGCCATCATGGGGCCGGAGGGCTGGCGGGATAGCGTCGTCCACGATTTCAGATCGGAGCCCGAGTAATAGACGGCCTTGTCGGTGCAGTACACCAGCGCGGGTTTTTCGTGCAACGTGGTGAATGTAAGGGCTACACCCTTTTCGGCGGCACCGGGGAGCTCGAAGCCCGACCAGTGGGCGCCCGCATCATCGGTGTGCCACGCAGCTCCCTGCACCGCAACAATGGCCTGCTTGCGATCCGCTGGATGCACCGTGAGGGCAAAGAGCGACGTGGCAGAGTATCCTGACGGATGCCCCTCCACCCAGGTACCGCCTCCATCGCGGGTCGCCGCCACACCGGTCGAATGGGCAATATAGATGGCCTTTGAGCTATTCCCATAACCGCTGATGGCGCGGATCGGTTGGTCCTTGGGCGCCGCGGAGTATAGCCGGTCCCAGGTAGGCTCCTTTGTATTGAGGAAGAACGCTTCGCCTGCCGTGGCGGCGACGGGGCGCGATGAGCGGGTGGGAGGGACATAGAGGGCGACGACGGGACCCGTGAGCGCCGGGCCGACAGATTCCACGACGCCGGTAGCGACGGGGGTCTCGTCGACTTCCTCCGCACCGGCGAATGGCGCGGCAGCAAGGAGTGTCGGCAACAGGAGGAGTTGGATGCGGCGATCGATCATAAAGGTTCTCCTTACGGGTTGGCTTTGCGGGCGGCTTCCAAGTCCCTCTGACCATCAAGGGCGTTGGCGTAACCGGGCTTTGCGGCAAGAGCCTTCTGGAAGGCTGTCGCGGCGGCGTCGTACTGCTTCAGGGCAATCCTGGCGTAGCCCAGATTCACCCACGCCTTCTCGTGCTTCGGATCCACGGCCACCAGCTTCTCGTAGGTGGCCGCCGCTTCCGAGTACTTCTCCAATCGTCTATACGCGAGCGCCAGGTTGTATAGACGCCTCGGATCCGGATCCAGCTCGATCGCCTTCTCGAGCGCAGCGATTGCTTCATCGGGCTTGTCCAGTTCCAAGGCGACTCGACCGAGTTCAGCCCACGCGCGGTCGTTGCGCGGGTTGAGCTTCACGGCCTGCTCGAAGGCAGTCTGGGCCTCGGCAGGTTTCTGCTGGCGCTTGAGGGCCAACCCCAACGCCATCGCCTCGAAGTCGTCGGGCTCCAGCGCCAGTGATTGTCGGTATAGCTCCACTGCCTTCGCGTCGTCTTTTGCCTTCACCGCCTCGGCGGCCAGGAATGAAAAAAGTGGCGCACTCTTGCCGCCGCGCGCACCGGCTTCGTTCATGATCGGGAACGCCTCCTCTTCGCGCTTCTCGCGCTTCAAGTAGCGGATGATCCACCGTGCGGCCTTCTCGTTGCTCGGGTCCGCGACAAGGGCTTGTTTCATGGCATCGAAGGCCTCTGGAGACCGCTTCTGGTCCTCGAGCGCGAGGGCGAGATTTACCCAGGCCGCGTCGTTCTTCGCGTCCGCGATGGTGACGATCCGGAACTCCTTCTCGGCTTCCCTGGGTTGCTTGTCGCGCGCCCAGGCAAGACCCAGATTGTAGCGCGCCTTCGTATAGTCAGGCTTCCCGGCGAGGGCCGTGGTGAAGCTCTCGCGGGCGGCGGCCGTCTGGCCTTTACGCAGTTGATAGAGACCGAGATTGTTGAGAGCCTCGGCGTGGGGTGGCGTGTTGGTGGATAGCTTCTCGTAGAGCGCCGCCGCCTCGTCCTCCTGTCCGACCTTGTCGAGGGCGAGTGCCAGATTGAACGCGGCCTCCGGGTAGTCCTGCTGGACAGCCAGAGCCTTGCGATAGAACCCGATGGCAGCTCCTGGCTCCCGCGCATCGATCGCCAACTTGCCGAGCATGTACCACGACTCGGCGTGCTGAGGGTCGGCGTTGGAGGAACGCTCGAAGTAGGATCTGGCTTCGTCGAAACGCTCGGCGCGGTAGGCATCAAGGCCGAGGTTGTACGATGCGGGCGCAAAGTCTGGCTTTCGCTTCAACGCCTCGGTGAACTGCGCACGAGCTGCGTCTGCATTGCCCAGTTTTAGTTCCAGCAGGCCGATGTTCCAGTAGGCCTGATGATCCTCTGGATCGAGCTTCAATGCTCGCTCGTAGGACCTTCGGGCCTCCTCGAGGTTGCCCGTTTCGACAAGCGCAACGCCAAGGTTCAGGTGGGCCTTCTCCAGGGCGGGATTCTTGAGGATTGCCTCGCGATAGGCCTTCGCCGCGGCGGGCCAATCCTTCGCACGAGCGCGGAGCAGGCCGATGTTGAAGTCGGCTTTGTGAAACTTGGCGCTGCGGCTGATCTCAAGTGTGCGGCGATAGGCAGCCTCCGCCTCATCGAAGCGGGCATTCCGCTGGAGCAGCACGGCAAGATTGAAGGAGGCCTCGGCAAAGTTGGCGTTGAGCTTCAATGCCTCGCGGTACGCTGCCTCTGCACCCGCAGCATCTCCATTACCAGCCAGCAGGAGGCCCAGATTGAAGGGAGCGCGGAAGTAGGTGGGATCGAGGGCAAGAGCCTTCGCGAAGGCTTTTTTCGCGCCCTCGACATCGCCCATCCTGCCCAGCGAAATGCCGAAATCGTTCCAGTCACCCGCGGCTGCTCCGGGCTTGGCCGTCACAGCGCGGAGGAGTTCCACCGCCTTCGGCCAATCGGCAGCATCCATGGCGGCACGCGCAGCATCTCCGGGGAGCGCGGCGGCGCGGCTCTCAGTCTCCTCCTCAGTGATGGTGGACACTTGGGCGTGAATCCATCCCGGCTGAACGACCATTGCCATTAAGAGGCCAATCAGAAACTTCCTCATTGCTTGTCCTTCCTCGATACGCGGGCGCGACTCATGGCCTCGCCCAATCCAATGCGGTTCGCCAGTTGAATCGCCAGGCCGGGACGCGCGTTCACCTCAATCACCACGGGGCCGCGGTCACGATCGCGGATGATATCCACACCCATGTAACCGAGGGGAATCACCGTGGCACACGCCGCGGCGATGCGCATGCAGTCGCTCAGTCCCTCAACCCGGACACCGATCAGCGGCTCGCCAGAATCTGGGTGGTGAGTGATGCGCTTTTCACGCATGATTGCATTTGTACTCATCCCTGTCTGCAAGTCGATGCCGAGACCGACGCCGCCCTTGTGGAGATTCGCGCGGCCCTCCGAAGCAACGGTGGGGAGCCGCGCCATGCAGAGCAGAGGTTCACCCCGCATCACGATGATGCGCAGGTCTGGTGGCCCCGGCAGTCCGGGCACGATCCAGTCTCGATCGGGGTTGATCTTCTCTTCGATGATGACCTGGTCCACGGGGCGGCCGACGGTATACTCGCCGGAGAGGATCCGGGACACGTAGTAGACGAACTCCTCCAACGTCCACGGCGTGCCGTGCAGCGGGAGTACGCTATCCGGCAGCGCGCGATTAAAGAGCGTGACGCCACGTCCCTGCGAGCCGCGGGCGGGCTTCACCACGAAACCGTGCTGCAGCGAAAGAAGTCTTGTGTATATACGGCGCACATCGCGATGTGCGGAGATTTCCGCAATGCTGGCAGGAACGGGAACCCCGGCGCGATTAAGGGCGTTCTTCGTCCCGATCTTGTCGTTCGCCAGGTCGACGGCCGTCAGGTGATTGTGCGCCATCACCAACTCGCGATTGCGACGATTCATGCCGAAAACCGACGGATGAATGAGCGAAAGGAAGCGGCCAATCATGGCGCCGCCTCCTCGGGGGGCAGGTCGCGGAAACGTCGCAGTTCCACCAATCGGAGTCCCGTCCAGGAACCAATCACTAGGTTGATCGCCACGTTGACGAAAAGGATCTCGGGGAACGCGACGACCACCATCTGGAGAGCCGTCCAGTCAATGGCCAGGTAGCAGGCACCCGACACCAGGAACGTGATCAGGAGCCGCTTCACGGCGTCCTTCGCACCATCGAGGATCATCGTCTGCGTGAAGCGCTCGCTCGTGAGCGACAGAATCGCCATCGGGAAAAGACTCACCGCTGCGCCATTGGTCAGGCCCGCCTTGATGCAGAGCACGGATACGCCCAGAATCGAGAGGACCACCACGGTGATGATGATGGTCAGACGCGGGATGTGAAGCAGCCGCAGCTTCATGAGCATGTAGTTGATCGACACCGCCACGACCATCACGGTGGTGAACATGATCGCGCCGAAAACGAACCCCGTATCGCGGAACGACACCGCGACGAGCGTCGGCATGAACGTGCCGTAGGGCACCACGCCAACCACGTTCCGCGCAAAGGCCACCACCGTCGCGCCGATGGGGATCATGAGGATCACCATGATCAGGTCGAGCGAGACGTGATAGTCCTTCAGCGTCGTCCAAACGCGCAGGATGTTGAGCGGGTGATCCACGTTTGCCACCACGGCTTTCTCGCGAGTGCTCAGCTGGTGGCGCACCGTCCACTTCCAGTCGAAGCCGATGTTACGAGAGCGCGTGATCACGGCGACGTCGCCCTTGGCGAGTTCCAGATACGACTCCGGGATACGCGCGAAGTAGTCGTTTGTCGGGCAGAATGGAACCCACGAATCCCCGACCCAGGCCTCGGCCCAGGCGTGTGTGGTGCGCTTGCGCGAACGTTCCAGAATCAGACCGTTGGCCATGCGCGCGGGGATCCCCTTGGCGCGCAACATGGCGACCATTAGCCGCACCTTGCCGTTGCAGGAAGCCTCGCCAAGCTTGAGGGCCGTCAGCGCGTCGGTGGGCCCTTTGACCTCCAGATAGCGCAGGTCGCGCTGGCAGAAGTTGAAGATCTTCTCCAGCGTTGTCTTGAGGTTTGTGCCGGGCGGCGCCAGTTCCAGTGCCTTTGCAACGATGGCGGGGTCGGTAGACTGTGTGCGTTCCTCGGGGACCAGGTCACCCTGCAGCCGAAGCGAATAGGTCGTGGGAATGTCGGCACCTTCGGGGAGCGCATAGCGCTTCGCCTCGGTCTGGGCAAGACAGCTGTAATTGAGCGTCGCATTGCCGGGAAAGGACGTGTTGTACCAACGGCCAATGCGTCCGGGCGAGATGGTGTATCGGAAGGACTCCGAGACCTGCTTCTCGTGCTTGATGACCTGACGATCGGAGTTGACCGGCAAAGTCACCTTCACCTCGCAGGCGCGGCCATTGCCAGCCACGTCCATCTGGAGGGCGACAAGGTAGCCGTCCTCCTGCTGCAGGGAGGCCATGCTGTAGCCCAACACATAAACCTTGTAGCCGATGATGAGGGCGGTCAGCGCGCAAATGAGCAGCGCAATTCCGATCTCCTTCCGGCCGAATGGGGGCACACGGATTGGCGACGAATCGCTCACGGTGTTTCTCTCTCTCCCCGAGGCTGGGGCGTCAGCGGATGATCCAGAAATTGCTCGTCAGGGTGCGGTCAACGAGGCGCAGATCGATTCCCTGAGTGATCGCGCCGGCATTCACCGTGATGGTCTGCGCGGTAGCGAGATCAGGAGCAGCCGGGTAGTAGAGATCGATGTAGTTGCTGGCAACCGGCGCGTCGGCGCGAAGGCGATAGTTCCCGGGGGGAACCGGGCCGACGGTAAAGGTACCGTCGGCAGCGGTCTTGGCCGACTGATCGAGCTTCACCAACGTGCCATCAATGTATAGATCGATGTCGATATCCGCCAGCGGCGAGTTGTCAGCGGCGGATCGAATGGTGCCGCTGAGCGAGCCGCCCGGTTCCAGCGTAAAGTTCAGACCCAACGTTCCGATGCCCTGCGCGACCACGAAGGTATCCGCCTCCGCCAGACGCGGCTTGGCGTCCCAGTATTCCACCGCAAATGCCTGCGCCACGGTCGGGTCGCAGCGCATCTTGTAGGTGCCGATGGGGATGGGGCCGATCAGATAGGTCCCATCCGCCCTCGTCGCCGTGCCGAAAGGAATCCTGAGCCCATCGGCGGCTGTATAGACATCAAGGTCAATGCCCTCGAGCGGAGTTCCTCCGGCGGCAAGGACAGTGCCCTCAATCCAGCCAGCCTTCCCCAGCGTAAAGTCGATGGCAGGCGTTGCCATGCCAGCGGTGACCGTAATGGCGTCGGCCGTCGAAAGGGTCGGCTTGAGGTTGTAGTATTGGAGCAGATAGCCCTGCTGAAGCGTCGCGTCGGCGCGCAGGTGATAGATCCCCGGCGCAAGCGGACCGATCACATAGGTGCCATCGGCAGCGGACACGGTCGTGACATCCACGCGCTGGTCGAGCGCATCGTAGCAGTCCAGGTCGATGGCTGCGAGGGGCGTCAGTGTGCCTTCCTCGCGGATCGTGCCCGAGATCGAACCAGCCTGGGGGACCGAGAAGTTAATGCCACTGGTCGCCGCATTGTTCGCAACCGTCACGGTGCCCGCGGTCGAAAGTGAGTAGCTGTCAGGGTAATAAGTGCGCGGATAGCGCTGGGCCAAAGTCGGGTCGATGCGGAGTCGATAAGTACCAGCGGGCAGCACCGGAAAAGAGTAGGTACCGTCGACACGTGTCGTCGCATTCACGGGAATGATCGTGCTGGTCGACGCGTCGAAGAGGTCCAGATCGATTCCCACGAGCGGCGTCCCCGGTCCCTGCTGTGTGACCGTGCCCGAGAGAGTACCTCCGCCGGTCAGCGCAATGTTCTGACCGGTGAGAGAGGCATTCGTGATTGTGACCGGAGTGGCGGAGGCCAGGGTGGCGGCACCGCCGATGTAGCGGGTGGTGTAGAACTGCCCCGCGGCCGGGTCGGGATTGGCGCGCACGTAGTAACTGCCCGGTGGTAGCGCCCCGACGCGGTAAACACCGCTGGCATCGGTCGTCCCCGGATAGCTGCCCAGGAACTCGCCATTGGAAGCATAAACGTCCATATCAATACCGCTCAGCGGGACACCATCTCCCGTGACGGTGCCAGTGATCTCGAAGCCGTTAACCAGCGTGAAGTTGATGTTCGCGGCGGTGCCGCCGGCCGCCACCGTCACCGGAGTGGCGAGGCTCGGAAGGAACTGTTCCGAGTAGTACTCGTCTGCAAAACCGAGTGCAAGCGAGGCATCCGCGCGTACCCTGTAGGTACCCGGATCAATCCCCGTTATCGTATAGACGCCGTTGGTGGTCGTGCGTCCGCCGGTGATCGCGACCGATGCCCCATTGGAATCGATCACGTCCAGGTCGACGCCGAGGATCCCGTTCCCGGTGCTGGCGTTTGTCACGCGACCCGAGATCGTCTGGGCGCCCAAGGGGCTCACGGAAATCAACAAGAGGGTGAGGAATGGAAGAGCAGAAAAGCGCGGTGTACGGTGACAGGCTATCATGTGGGGGGGGTCCAGGCAGAACTGGCAGACCGATGGCCTGCCAGCCCATGAAGTGTTAACAAAAACGGAGAAAACTCGCGAGTGCGGGGGGGCGAGAAATCAGGTGTGTCTTGTCGCGGCGGATGAATTTAATCATCGAGCGATTTAAAATCGTCATGCCCTTTGTGCACAAAGCCATGATGGTTCTCGCCGAGAGATAGTGCGTTGCCAATGCCAATGATAATGAAGATGATGAATTCCGCGAGGCTGTTGCAGCTACAAGGAATGCAGGGAGCACATCCGATGATCGCCGGTCGACTCAGTCATCGTCGTCCTCGCCACTTCCCTCGGCGGAAGCCGCGGATTCGTCATCACTCGCATTCTCGCCGAGGTGCAGCACGGTGCCAATGAGGGGGATCCTGGTGGTTTGTGTTAGGCTGTCGAAGTTGCGGACTAGCCCCAGTCCCCAGGCACCGACGAGGATAAGGAACACGACGGCAACAAGAGGTCTGGAGGAGGGTATCGCGTCGGACGACTCGGCAACCTTTGTCCCGTGGATCATACTCGCGGTGATGTTCTCGCGATGCCGGATCGTGTGCAGGATCACGCCCAGTACATGCACGATCGTGACCCCGACCATGACGTAGGCGAGAACCTCATGGACCTCCTTCACACTCTCGTTGCCTTGGCCCAGCATGATCCCGGTGACAGCCATCGCGAGCACCAACCCGATGAGGCCAAAAATCGCGAGGGCCGATCCGGGATTGTGGCCGAGGTAGCGCTTCCCGCCACCGGTGAGGGTCTCCTTCATGTAGGAGGAGGTTTCAGCCGGACCGTACGCGAAGCTTCCGAAGCGCGCGTACCGCGTGCCCACAACGCCCCAGATCACACGCATGCAGGTCGCTGCTGCGATCACCAGCCCGAGAATGGCGTGGTACGGAAAAAGGGCTCCCTCTTCACCAAGAACGAGGGCGATGAATGCGGCGGCGATGAAGCCTCCGGCCAACAGCCAGTGAAACAATCGCGTGGGAAGATCCCAGATCATTTGTGCCTTCATGGTAAGCCTATCTGGCTGCTTGGCAGCGGACGGAGTTGGGATCGCACTTCCTGTTTTGTTGAAGCTCACTCACTGTTGAACGCCGCCCTCCGCTGGCTCACCAAGCCTCGCGTGGAGTCCATGCCGGTGGACGAGCAGACCGCCTTGGTGCGCAGTACCAACGAGGAGCAGCAGACTGCCGGCGAACAACAGGACGAAGGCGCCATGGGCCGCCAGGCGGACGTTGCTCGATAGCGACCGACCCACGAGCAGTGGGACGACGACAAGCAACCCGTAGATGCATGTGAGGATGGCGAAGACGAACTGCGTTGTCTGCGCCATCCGAGCATGGGTAATCAACAAGGCTTCCACCCCGGGAGTCGGCGCCGCCACGGCCGCTGCGGCTCCACCAGTCGCCACGGCCACGAACGTACTGATCATCCCGGCGATCATCAGGCAAAGTGCAGCCACGTGCATCCACTTCCCGCATTCTTTGCAAAGCAGCCCTCCGACAACAAACATCGGCGCAATCATGAGAAGAACGATCGGGAAGTGGATGATGAGCGGGTGAAGAGATTCCCATGTTGGAACAGGGGAGAGCATGATGCCGACTCCGGTGGCGATCAAATGTGGACGCGAAGTCCCGGCGATCCAGCGTCAGAAGATGCGCCATTCCTCGACGGATGCGGGAGGTGCTTCGCCGGCGATGGCGAGAGAGTAGTTCTTGGTGATATTCCCGCCGGCCGAGTCCGTGGAATGGACGCTGAAGCTGAAGTTGCCCGGTGCGGTCGGCGTGCCCGAAAGGATGCCCTCGACCGGATCGAACGTCATGCCGGCCGGAAGGTCCCCGGTAAGCTCCGTGGTGATCGGAGGCACCCCGGCGATGACGACTCGCCGATCGATGTACGCTTCGTTGGCGTTCCCCTCCTGGAGATTCTCGATCAGACCCAACTGGCCACCGGCATCGTAGCCCGCCATCTGGGCTCCGATGTACGCGCCAACGACTTCCACCGTGGAAAGGTCCACATCGACGCCGTTGATGTTCTTGGTCCCCACGCCATGAAGGTCGTCGGGGCCGACGGAGTCTGCCATTGCTTCACCCGTCTCGTTGTCGATCGGACCGATGTAGGCGAAGAACTCGTAGCGACGGGTGATGACCTCATCGCCGCCCGGCAATTCCTCGGGAGCTCCCTGGAGCTCTCCGTTGGCGCCACCGTCGGGCTTGTTGAACTCTCGCTGGAGCAACTGCCACTCGACCTCTACCTCGTCCGGCTCGCCATTCGTCCAGTTATTGTCCGATGGATCGTCAGGGTCGTCGCTCACGAGGTCATCGAGCGCCACGCGTTGGTTGTTGTGTGAGGAGGTGCGAATCTCCTTCACCCAACTAGGGGCCCCGAACTCAAGGACAGGGACCTCGGGGGGAGGCGCGATCACCGCCTGAACGACAGGCGGGGCGGCGGGCTGCGGCATGTAGGTGAACGTGGGCGTCGCGATCTGCAGCGCGGTGCCGTGGATCAGGTTTCCCGACCCATCGTCGATCAGCCAGTGATAGGAAACAGCGCCGATCTGCCTGACGAAACCAACGCCGAAGTGCTCCCCGCCGATGTTGACCGAGGGGTTGGTGAACTGATGTCCGTCGGTGGGAAGCAGGGGCGTGGGAGGGACCGCCGTATACGCCGCCCACGAGCCGTCCGGGTTCTTTCCGCTGTCGTACCGAACCCGCACCTTCGGATGCCCGGGGATGCTGTCGTCCTGAGAGATCTTGGGGGTACCGTAATGGTTGTAGTCGTAGGTGTAGGAGATGTCCGTGCTTACAGCATCCTCGATTTCAATCTCGAAGCCATGTGTTGGCGTGCCGTTGTCATTCACGGCGTCGAAGTTGTTCAGGCTTCCGTAGCCTTCTGCGCGCGCCAACTGGCCGCCGCCGATACAAAGTAGGAGAATCTGGGTCGTGATCAGGGCTTTGAACTTCATGGAGGGGATTCCTTTCGTGGGAGGCTCGATTGGCGGATGCAGGGTCTGGCGGGCCGACATCCGGCGACTTCAGCACATCCATTGGGCAGGATGTGGGCCACTGCCAGAGAAACGCTAAGTCGTCTAAAAGTAATATCCTGCGAGCGCTACTTGGCCAAGCGGTAAGGAAATCCCTCCGCGTTCTGTTGGAAAATTCGAACGAACGGCGACGGGCATTCCCGATATGGGAGAGATAGCCTGCGGGTTCGCTGATCGTGCGGTCGTTAGCGAACGAAGAGGCTGATCAGCCGGGTGCGTGAATTGCCCGCGTTGTCCCGTGCCTTCGGAAAGTCGAACGAGTGGTTATCTCACAAACCGTATTTCTGAACCCGGTAGAAGAAGTCGCTCTTCGACATCCCGAGCCGGCGCGCCGCCTCCGCCTGCACGCCGCCCGCATCAACCAGGGCACGAACCACGACCGCGCGCTCGATCTCCTCGAGAGCGCCTTTCCGCCCCCCTTCGCCCAGCATCCCTTGCAGGAGGGCCGCGGCCAAGCCGTCGGGCGTGCCGCCCCTCTCCGGGCTCTCTCCTTGCGCCCCTCCGAGCGCCAGATGCGAGGCCATGATGTCCTCACCATCGGCGAGAATCGCCGCCCGCTCCAGAATGTTGCGAAGCTCCCGGACGTTGCCGGGAAAGGCGTATCGCTTGAGCGCCGTCAACGCCTCGCTCGACAGACGCCGCGCCTCGGTCGCCAGTTCGCGGCGAATCTTAACGAGCAAGGCCTCCGCCACCGCCTCGATGTCCTCGCACCGATCCCTCAGCGCCGGCAGCGAGATCGTGAACACGGCCAGCCGGTAGTAGAGGTCCTCGCGAAAGCGCCCGTCTCGCACCGCCTGCAAAAGGTCCCGATGGCTGGCGACGATTACCCGCACATCGACGCGTCGCTCGTGATTCGACCCGACGCGACTGAATCGACCGTCCATCAGCACGCGAAGCAGTCTGGATTGGAGCGAGGGAGGCATGTCGCCCGCCTCGTCCAGAAACAGGGTGCCTCCGTCCGCGGCCTCAAACAGACCGCTTCGCGCTCGATCGGCTCCCGTGAAGGCGCCCTTCTCATGGCCGAAAAGCTCGCTCTCCAATAGGGTCTCCGCCAACGCCGCGCAATTGACAGCGATGAACGGCGCCGTCGCCCGTGGACTTCCATCGTGAATGGCGCGCGCCACCAGCTCCTTGCCAGTGCCCGTTTCCCCGTGAATCAGGACCGTCGCTCTCGTTGGGGCCACCTTCTGGATTTGAGCCTTCACCGCAAGCATCCCGCGGCTTTCGCCGATCAGGTCGCTCGTCCGAAGCTGACGGATTTCTCCGCTCAGGCGTTGGTTGTCGCGCTGCAGCCGCGCCTGCTCGGCGGCCCGCTTGATGCACGACCGCACGACCTCGGGCTGGAACGGCTTCGCGATGAAGTCGAACGCCCCCGCTCGCATCACCTCCACGGCCAGGTCCACGCTTGCGTAGGCCGTCATCATGACGACCGGCAGCGACGAATCCAGCTCGTGCGCGAAGCTCAAGAGTTCGACCCCCGAGCCATCCGGCATGCGCTGATCTGTGACCACGACGTCGACCACCGCGGAAGTCAGAACTTCCCGCGCGACCGAGACGCCTGCTGCCTCAAGCACCTCGTGCCCCGCGTCCTCGAGTACCCCCTTGAGCAGCCGTCGCAGCGGCCTCTCGTCATCAACGATCAGGACCCGCGCCATCGGCATCCTCCTTGTTCTGAACATCGGGCAGCTTGATCGCGAAACACACCCGGCCGGCCTCGTTCGCAACCAAGGCCAATTCGCCACGGTGGGCTTGAACGATCGAACTGCTGATGGCAAGACCGAGACCGGAACCGCCCGGCTTCGTGGATTCAAAAGGTTGGAAAAGGCGCGTCACAACCGGCGGCGGAATCTCCGGCCCTTCGTTCTCAACCCGAAGCTCGATTCCGTCCGGCACACGCCCAGCGACGACCGTCACCCTGCCCGCCGCGGGGGTCGCTTCGATCGCGTTCTTGAGCAGGTTAAGCAGGACCTGCTGTAACGCGAAAGGATCGAAGTAACCTGCGAGCGGTTCGCATTCAGCGACATCGATCACGACCCGAGCCCGCTCGGCGTGGGCCCGCGCAAGGCCCACAGCCATCACCAAGAGATCCCGGAGGTCCACGGTCCGCCGCTCCAATCGACGCTCGCGGGCGAACTCCAAAAAGTCCGACGTCAGGCGCTCCAGCCTCTTCGCCTCCACGTCAATCACCTCCAGGAGCTCCGACGCCCCCTCCAGGTCCTTGCCTCGCTTTTCACGCCAAACGCCGATCGAACTGGCAATCATGCCAACGGGGTTCCGGATCTCATGCGCCACCGCGCGGGACAGCCTTCCCACCGCCGCCTGACGCTCCGCTGCCACCATCGCCTCGCGCGTCCGCTCCAACTCGCCCAGGCTCCGCTCAAGCGCCTCCTCGCGCCCATAAAGCTGCTGAGCCAACAACGCCGTCGCCACGCCCACCACCAAGTAGAGGAGCGCAATGGTCCCCGCCTCGAAGAACTCCACCATCTGCAACGGAGGTCGCGTCAGCCGAAAGAACCACACCTCGAAAAAGCCGTGCACCGCCGCCGTCGCCCAGACCAGCGCGACCCCGCCCCAGCCGAAACGAAAGCCAGCCGCCGCAACCGGCAATGCCATCAGCACGATGTAGTGCGAACGTTCCTCGTCCCCAAACAGCGTCACGAGCCAAGCGAAGGCCAGATGAATCACGATCGACATGCGAGCCAACACCTCAACCCGCTGTGGATCGACACTGCGTGTCCGCGTCTCCAGCCAAAGAAAATCCGCGACTTGCCACAGAAAACGGAGCGCAAACGCCACGAGGAGCGATTCCTCCGGCAGCGTCCCCCCGTCCACTGAAAAGTGCCAGACATGAATCAGGAAAAGACCCGCCAGCACGCTCAGGTTCAAGAGAATCAGCGCCTTTTCCTGACGGGCGAAAGTTTCGAAGTCTTGGCGTCTCAATGCTTTGATTCACTCTCGACCGCTGGTTTACCGCACAGCGATTCTTCGGGCCCAACGAAACAGCGTATGATGCCCATACCCTCAAGGTGTGCAACAGGAACACATGACGGTGGCGCATGAATGAAGCTCAGCCAGCGAAAGAACAGCCCCCAGGGCATTCTATCGCCAGTCGTGCCTCCTCCATCACCACCTTTCCGGCAATCCTCTCTCAGCAACTCCCCCTCCCCCGGCCGCAGTTCACGGGGGGATTTTCATTTTCGCCCGGCCGAGTCACTAGACAATCCTGATGAACCGTGCGATGGAGTGGTGTTCCCTTGGCACGCTAGCTGACTCCAACTCATCCCCGCTCCAGTTCCCACTTGCGCGAGCGTGATCGTGCGTCTTTCCTGCGGTGGAAAACCATACAGATCGACAACAAGCCCGCGGAGGGAGTGCATACACGCCATGATCACATTGGTTGTCGGGGCGGGTTTCGTCGGGTCCATGCTCTGCTGGAAGAGTGTCGGATTCGCCGCCATCGGCGGGAACATCGCCTCGTCCGTCACCGAGTACATCGCGGCCCGCCTCCGGGACGACCTCACCGACCAATTCACCGGTGGCAATCACGATCTCCATCGCGCCTTCGCCTCCGCCTCGCTGCTCGCCGTGGAGGCCATCCGCCGCGAATATGAAGAGCGCCCTGATCGATACGCGACCCGACCCGAGCAGAAAGAACGAATCACAGGCCTTCTTGACGATCTCGGGGAACAGCTCGGCCAGGAGTCCCGCGCCATCACCGGCACCAAGGTCGCAAAGGCGCTTTGGGGCAGAGTCGCCAGACTCTTCGACAATGAGGATTCTTCACCGCCACCAACGTCGGCCCCCCCCGTGGCGCCCGACGTCGGCAGTTTGAGCGATCAGCTCGATTCGCTTCGAAACCGGATTCGCGGGCAACTTCACGATCTGATCCCCGAGTTTCAGGAACTCTTCCTCAGGCACACCATCGATGGCTTCCCGGCCTACCTGCTCGCCGTCCTGAAGAAGGACGCGAATGCCCGCGTCGCCTGGGAGCAGCTCCAACGCGATACCGTGGAGGCTTACCTGCGCGCCGCTCTCGCCGGTCAGGAACAAATAGCCGCCACGGTCGACAGTCGTGTGCAGGAAGCCGAGCAGGCCATGAGGATCATGGCCACAGCATTCGAGGACCGCCTCGACAACGCCGAGCGGCTCATCGTCCGTACCGTCCTCGAACAAACAGAAACGATTCTCGCGGCACTGGATAGGTCCGAGGAACGACAGAAGGCGCATACGACAAAGGAGGCGAAACAAACCCGCAAAGCGCTGAAGACGACCGGCAAAGAACTCAAGGAGGCGGGTGACGCCAACACGGCGAAAATCCTCGATGCGATTGGGGAAATCGCCACCATACCTGGCCTCATTGCCGAAAATCTTCGCGAACCTGCGCCCGGCTTCGTCGGGCGGCTGACGGAACTGGACACGATTCACGCTTCTTTACAGCATGGGGCCGTCGGCCTCCGTGCCACGCTCCACGGGTTGGGCGGACAGGGGAAAACCGAACTGGCAATCAAGTACGCCCATGAGTATCGCGCCCACTATCGCCTCGGGATCTGGGTCCTCGCGGCGGAGGGGAGGAACGCCCTACTCCCCCTGATAGCCACCATTGCTTCGCGGACAATCGAGGGAGAGACCGATGAAGTGGCGGGCCGCCGCGTGCTGGAGACCATCGCCAAGACTGCAACCTCCCTCCCCGCTGAGGAACACCCGCCCCTGGCCCTCCTGATTCTCGACAACATCTCGGACCCCGCCCTGCTTTCCTCCCCGGAACTGGCGAAAGTTCGTCGCGAAATCCCAATCCGCATCCTCGCCACCACGCGCCTCGATGAAAAGAAGCTGGGGGGACTGAGGTCATCGCTGACGCTGATCCCCGTGGACTCCCTCCCCGAGGACGTCGCGCTGGCTCTGATCCGATCCATGCAGCCCGCCGGAGCGTTCTCGTCGCCGGAGCAAGAAGACGCGGCCCGCACCATCGTTCAGCACCTCGACGGTTTCACCATCGCGGTCGAGCAGGTTGCCCTCTATCTTGGCCTTAACCCCCGCGTCGCTCCCCTTGCTTACCTCCGGGGCCTTGAAGCGCGCGGACTGGACAGCCACGACCGACTCGCCGAACGCGACGACGTCGCCCGGGAAATGCACCACCGGGAGAAGCAACTCCGACTGATCCTCGACGACACCCTGGCCACGTTGCAGGACTCCCCCGCTGCGGTGACGGCGCTGCACCTCGCATCGTTCCTTCCGCCGGAGGTGGTCCCGTGGCCCTGGATCGCAGACCTGCTGAAGGAACAGTATTCACATCTCGCGGAACACGCGCCGGACGACCCCGACGCGCTTGAGGACCTTCGCGAACGCCTCGTGGGAATGCGCCTCCTCACCCCGGGCACACAGCCCGAACTGCTCCGCATGCACCGACTAATCTCCGAACACCTACGCCGCCGCGCAGATGACGGCCTCTGCCGCATGCTGGAACGTCGCATGGCACATCGGATAGATATCATCACCGATGAACAGGCAGCCCCTAGCCCGTGGGAATTGGACGCGTTGATCACAGCAATTCCCCTATTAGTGAGTCAACCCGGGTGCTCCCATGAGCTGCCGCAGCTGGCCGTCTTTCTTGTCGATCGGGTGTTCAGCCACCGCACGCTCACTCAAGCGCGGCTTCTCCTCAGCGCCGCACATGACGTGCTCAAGTCCCACGCGGAATCGGCGCCCGCCAATGCAGGGTGGCAGCGCGACCTCGCCGTGAGCTACGACAGGATCGGCAACATGGAGGCCGCGCGCGGAAACCTCGACGCCGCCCTCGTCGCCTACAGTGAAGGCCTCGCGATCGCGAAACATCTCGCCGCGTCGGACACCACCAACGCGGGCTGGCAGCGCGGCCTCTCCGTGAGCCATGGGAAGATCGGCGACATGGAGGCCGCGCGCGGGAACCTCGACGTCGCCCTCGCCGCCTACAGTGAAACACACGCTATCCTGAAACGCCTCGCCGCGTCGGACACCACCAACGCGGGCTGGCAGCGCGACCTTTCTGTAAGCCACGACAACATCGGCGACATGGAGGCCGCGCGCGGGAACCTCGACGCCGCCCTCGCCGCCTACAGTGAAGGCCTCGCGATCGCGAAACGCCTCGCCGCGTCGGACACCGCCAACGCAGGCTGGCAGCGCGACCTCTCCGTGAGCTACAACAACATCGGCGACATGGAGGCCGCGCGCGGGAACCTCGACGCTGCCCTCGCCGCCCACAGTGATAGCCTCGCTATCCGCAAACGCCTCGCCGCTTCGGACACCACCAACGCGGGCTGGCAGCGCGACCTCTGGGTGTCGTACTGGAAAGTAGCAGGTATCTGGCAAACGTGTTCATTTCCCGAGGAGGCGAATCAAAACTGGCGGGCAGCGTACGATGTCCTTTCCGGCATGAAGAAGAAGGGCCTTCACATAAGTCCCGGCGATCTGAAGTTTCTGAAGTTTCTGGAAGAAAAAGTCGCCGCGATGGACAACCCGCCCCCGTGACCGCGAACCGGCGGGGCTGCTTGCCGAGGCGCCCGATACGACAAAGAAACAGCCCGGCCGAGGTGGCCGGGCTGAGTCGTTTCCATCATCAAGTTGAAAATGGTGCCGTCGAATGGAGTCGAACCATCACGGGGGTTAGCCCACACGGACCTGAACCGTGCGCGTCTGCCAATTCCGCCACGACGGCACCGTGGCAGCGCGGCTTTCGCCGCGGGAAGGGGAGAGTCCGGAAAACGCCCTCTCGTCGCAAGGCCAATTTTATGCAAATTTCCGTCGACCGCTAGGGGGCGTCGTCCCAGCGTTTCCCCATGCGTACCCGACCGTTTCAAGACACCTTCTTTCGCCTTCTGCTCCTGCTCTTCATCGCGCTGGGGGGGCTTCGCCCGGCGGCTGCCCAGGTCGCTCCTACCGCTGGCGACGCGGGTACCAGCCCGACCCTGGCCACCTATCACATCAACGCCCTTGGCGGGTTGGAGATGGAGGTCTGGATCGCCGGGCAGCGCGCGGGCTTTACGCCCACGACGGTCATGCTCCCCGCGGGCCACTTTCGACTGACCGCCTCGGGCGAGTCCCTTGTCCCGTTCATCGGTCGGCTGTCATCCCCCGGTTCCGGCGAGCACACCTACACGGTGCCCGCGGCGCCACTGACCATCGAGAACTACGACGTGGTGAGTCGCGACTTTACCAAGGTCATCCTCAAGGAAGGGGACAATCCCCACCTGCTCATCATGGCGCTGCACATGATGACGGCGGCTGAGGAGGGACGAAAGCTGCTGGCCCGCGCCGACAAGACAATCCCTGGCGATCCGATCGTGGACGCGCTGCGGGCGAAGGTCCTGCTGAAGGCGGGCGACCCGGCGGCGGCGCGCGAGGCGTCGGAGCGGGCGGTGCGCGCCATGCCCAAGGTGGCGTTCTGCTGGCGGGTTCATGCGGAAGTCCTGGCGGCGCTCGGCGAGCTGGACGAGGCGCTGGCGGCCTGCAACCAGGCGATGGTCATCGACCCGCAAGGCTGGCGCACGCTACGTGTCCGTTCGAGCATCAACAAGGAAAAAGGGAACGCGCGCGCAGCCGAGATCGATGGCACCCGCGCGGAGGAACTCTACGAGACGTTGCACCGCATGATCGAGCGCGCCCAGCAGGAACAGCGCGCCAAGAAGGCGTCCGCGCAGCCGGGATCGGTGAAGCCGTGATCGCGTTCTTCGTCCCCTCCGCCGCGATGTTCGAGTTGTTGGGTCGCCTGCTGGTGCTCCCGACGCGCGAGGTGGACGGCGCGTGGCGCTACTGGCGCTCGGAGGTGGCCGGGGTGCCGTCCCACGCCTATCTGGTGGAGCAGGGGTCGGACAGTGCCTATGGCGCGGCACGGGTGGCCGCGCGACGCGGTGCGAAGTTGCTCATCCCGGTGCTGGACGCGGTGACCTCGGCAGAGCTGGCCGAGCGCGAGGACCTATCCCCCGGTGCCCTCGTGGCCATGGGGGCGCTCTGGGATTTGTCCGCGCTGAAGCCACTGCTGCGCCTGCTCCCCGATTCCGCAGACCGGCTGCCGTTGGAGCTGGAGCCGCTCCTGCCGCAAGGTCCCTGTTGGGAGGAACGCACCCTGTCGGCGCTCGGCGGCGCGACGCTCCCCGAGGCGGTGCGCAGTCCCCTGCTGGCCGCGCGGCTTCGCAAGGCCTGTGCGGCGACGCTCTTTGATCGGCAGGGAAGCGGCTACGGCGACGCGGCGGTGGAGTGCGGCCTACCGCTCCGTCCGCTGGCGCACGTGGCGGCGATTCTTGACGCGGGAAAAATCTGGGAGCTGGACGCGGTGGCGAGCGAGGCCGCCCTGCAGGAACAGTTGTCCGCCGTGATCGGAAAGGCCGCACCGTGAGCGCCGCGAAGCCGACCGGCTTCCTGCAGGTGGATGTCGACGGCCTGTGGGCTGTTCGCGCCTGCTATGGCAAGCCGGAGAACGACACGTTCCGTTGCGATCCCTGCTGGGAGGAAGGGCTGCCGCGGCTTGACGCGACCTTCAACCGCTCCGGTGTCCCGGCGGCGTTTTTCATCGTGGGGCGCGACCTGGAGGTCCCCGCCAAGCGCCTCATCGCGCGCGGGATGGTCGAGCGCGGCGTGGAGCTCGGCAACCACAGCTATACGCACCGCATCGGCCTGTCGCTGCGCCCCTACGGCGAGATCCTGGAGGAACTGCGTGGCGCGGACGAGGCGCTGCGCTCGGTCGGCGCACGGCCGGTCGGGTTTCGCGCGCCGGGCTACGACGTGGATGCGCGCGTGCTCCGCGCCGTGAGGCAGCTCCGCTATCGCTACGATGCGTCCGTGCTGCCAACGTATCTGTCGCCGCTGCTGAGGCTTGCCGATGCGTGGCTGTCGCGCGGATGGAATCCGGCCAAGCGCCAGTTCGGGCGCGTCGCCTATGGCCGGGCGCCGCGTCGTCCCTACTTCCCGCTGCCGTGGAAGGTGCGAAAGGAAGCGAAGTCGCTCCAGCGCGGCTCGATCCTGGAGCTACCCGTCGGCACGACGCCGCGCCTTCATCTTCCACTGACGGCAGCCAGCCTCTTTCCGCTCGGGCGGAGCCGTCTGCGCCAGCTCTTCCAACAACTCGCCGAGCGCGGTCGCCCAACGCTTCTGTTGCTTCATGCCATCGACGGTGTTGATTGCTCGCAGCCCATCGTGTTCGATGGACGCAGGCCAACGATGGGGGGATTCGCGATGGCGGGCAGGGACAAGGAGCAGCGGCTTCGTCGCATCGTGGAGGAATTCGCGCGCGCCTTCGACGTGGTTCGCGCCGATGAATATGCAAGCGCGGCCTTCTCCCAGCGCACCGCCGCGCCGAGGCTCTCCGCGTGATGACGAACGGAATCCGCCGCGGCGAGATCATCGGATTGTGCGCATTGGTGGCGGCGATCTTCGTCCTCTCCGTGGCCACGTTCCTGCAACAGGGCGAGGACAGCTTCATCAGCTTCCGCTATGTGCAGCAGGCCGCCGCGGGGCACGGGCTCGTCTTCAACGTGGGCGAGCGCGTGGAGGGTTACTCGAACCTGCTGTGGGTGCTGCTGCTTGTGCCGTTCGCCTGGCTCGGCATGCCGCTCGGCCCGTGCTCGCAGCTGATCGCCACGGCCAGCTTCGCCACCCTCGCGGTGGTCGCCTACCTGACGGCGCGGCGGCTGCTCCACGGGATGCAGTCCGCGCCCGGCTGGCTCGCGTGGTGGCTCGCGGGTGCGGTCGCCCTCGACCCGCTTCTCCACTACCACGACGACCGCGGCCTTGAGACGGTCACCTACAGTGCGGCCATTTCCGCGGCCCTGCTGGTGCTGGGCTCGGGAGGACTCCCCTGGCTCGCTGGACTGCTGGCGGGAGCCGCCGTGCTCCTGCGACCCGAGGGAATCCTCTTCGCGATGGCGCTGGTCCCCGCGGTGGCGGCGCTCCGCGACCCGTTCGCCCGCCGCCGCGAGGAAACGCGACGCATTGCGATCCATCTCGCGATCTATATGGCGATTCCGCTCGGGCTCTTTGCCGCCCAGATGCTCTTCCGCGTCCTGTACTATGGCGAGTGGGTGCCCAACACGGTGCTGGCGAAACGCCACAGCGGCGTCGACGGCCATTGGCAGTTGATTTCCTACGCGCTGACACGCGCCGGGGTGCCGCTGCTGTCGATCCTGGGATTCGCTCTCGCGCTCCGGAGCCCCCGCTTCCGCGCGCTCGGCATCGGCGGACTTTGTCTATACGCGGCGGCGGCGCTCTTCCAACTGCGCGCGGGCGGGCTGCTCAATGAGGGCTTCCGCTACCTGGCGCCGATCTTCCCCCTGAGCGCCATCGGCTGCTGGTTACTGATCACGCAACTGGTCGAACTGGCTCGCGGCGCCGCTGCACGACTGACGAGGCTGGCCGCCGCGCTGGTGTTGATTCTCCAGCCGGTGCTGCTTTTCGCCGCTCCCCCGCCGGGCGGACGTTGGTTGCTCCAGGGGAACGGCAACGCTCCTCGTTCGCGACTGCTCTCGCGCCTCGTCGAGGCCCAGACCTGGAACCTCCCCGACCGGCTCCGCTGGTACCTCGCCGACCCGGTCTTCATCAACGCCGACGCCGGTCGCTTCATGGCCGCCCAGTCCCAGCCCGGCACCCTCATGGCCGCCGACCAGATGGGCCAGTTCGGCTACTTTGTCGGCATGGATCGTCCCGTCATCGACCTGCTGGGGCTCATGGATCGCGAAGTCGCCCGCCACGGCCTCCGCATGGATTACCTGCTGGGTCGCAAGCCGACGATGGTGGTCGTGGAGGCGTGCCTCGACACGGACTACTGGCCCGCGACCTGGCGAGGCAAAGCCCACGTGGCGTCGCTGCGCGACACACTCAACGACGACCGCTTCCAAGCAGAATATCGCCCCCGCTGGATGCTGCCTCCGCGCTACACCAACGCCCAACTCGGCTATCTGGTCTACATCCGCCGCGACAGCGCCGACCAGCAACCCTTCGAACAAGTCCCCGTCGGCGCCGACGAAGCCACCATCCGCCATGTGTGGCGGGTGTTTTAGGGGGGAGCGCCTCGGCGTCAGCTTGTTTGTGAGCTGCCTGCCCGCGACGCAGTCCAATACGCCAGACACTGTCTGGCGTATCGCAGGGTCCAATTTTGCAGACACCGTCTGCAAAATCGTGAGGTATCCGTAAACTGAGGTGAAGAACCCGCAACAGAGAGGTTACGCCGCAGCAAGCGGAGGATACTCTGAGGCTTGAGCCGGGGAAGCAGTCCGCTTGATCGTCATCGACGGACAACACCTGCTCGACGTCGGAGGGAATAGCGCCGCCTGTTGGAGATGGTGGGGCATCTTCCGATGGGGAAAAGTCAGGGACCGGAATCACGACGTTGGGCGATCAGAGCCAGGACGGCCTCGATCCGCTCCTGCGTTGGCTGGAAGTAGAACTTCAACTCAGGGTGTTGGAATACCTCCAGCGCCTGGCGGTATGCGGAGGCGGCCTCCTCGAGCCGCTCCGTGCCGCTCTCGCGCTCGCCAAGGACGCTGAGGGCAGTACCGAGGTTATTCTGTGTCACTGCCCACTGGAGGGGCACCCTCACGCGGGTATACTCTTCGAGTGCTTCGCGGTATGCGGAGACGGCCTCCTCCAACCGCTTGGTGCCACTTTCACGCACGCCAAGGGTCTGAAGCACATTCCCGAGGTTGTTCTGCGTCATGGCCCACTTGAGAGGCACCCTCTCACGGGTGTACTCCTTTAGAGCCTCGCTGTAGGCCGAGACGGCCTCCTCCAACCGCTTGGTGCCGCTCTCACGCCTGCCAAGAATCGCGAGCGCATTCCCAAGATTATTCTGTGCCGCGGCCCAGTCGAGAGGTACCCTCTCGCGGGTTCGCTCTTGTAGCGCTTCCCGGTATACAGAGACGGCCTCCTCCAGACGCCTCGTGCCGCTCTCGCGCTCCCCGAGGGCCTGGAGCGCAACGGCGAGGTTGTTCTGGGTCGTCGCCCATTTGAGAGGCACCCTCTCGCGGGTTCGCTCCTTGAGCGCTTCCCGGTATACAGAGACGGCCTCCTCCAGACGCCTCGTGCCGCTCTCGCGCTCCCCGAGGGCCTGGAGCGCATTCCCGAGGTTGTTCTGTGTCGCGGCCCAGTCGAGAGGCACCCGGTCGCGGGTTCGCTCCTCAAGCGCTTCACGGTAGGCAGAGACGGCCTCTTCCAGCCGCTTCGTGCCGCCCTCGCGTTCGCCAAGGGCCTGGAGCGCAACTGCGAGGTTATTCATTGTCCCGGCCCAGTCGAGAGGGACCCGGTCGCGGGTTCGCTCCTCGAGCGCTTTACGGTAGGCGGAGACGGCCTCCTCCAGCCGCTCCGTGCCGCTCTCACGCGAGCCAAGAGCATGGAGCGCAGCGCCGAGGTTGTGTTGTATCATGGCCCAATTGAGAGGCATCCTCTCGCGGGTATATTCCTCCAGCGCCCTGCGGTACGCGGCGACGGCATCCACCAGCCGCGCCGTACCACTTTCGCGCTCGCCAAGGGTCTCAAGGGCAGCACCGAGGTTGTTCTGTGTCGCGGCCCAGTCGAGAGGCACCCGGTCGCGGGTTCGCTCCTCAAGCGCTTCTCGGTAGGCGGAGACGGCCTCCTCCAGCCGCTCTGTGCCGCTCTCACGCGAGCCAAGGATCCGAAGCGCATTGCCGAGGCTGTTCTGTGTCATGGCCCAAGAGAGAGGCGCCCTCTCCCGGGCATGCTGCTGGAGGACTTCGCGGTACGCTGAAATCAGTTCTGTGAGAGCGGCATTATCGCCCTTCTCATCTCCCTGAAGATAGAGGGCGTCCAGCGAGGCGCCACGATAGGAGATGGCGCGATCCTGGTCGACGCCGGTTAGGAGGATAGCTGCTTCCCTGAAAAGGGTGGCAGCGTCGCGATATTGCCAGCGGAGGAGTGCGACTTCGGCGCGGGTTGCCTTGGTTTCAGCGGCGGATAGCTTCTGCCTATTCAGGTTCTGCTCGGCGCGTGCGAGATATTCGGTATCCATCGTTTCGATGCGGCGTAGTAGCGCGTCGGCGTCGTCGAAGCGGCCATCCTGAACAGCGGTCTGGGCCTGAGTACGGAAGTTTGCGGCTTCGGGATGGAAGAGTTGAAGCTCCGCAAGGCGTTGTTCGAGGTCACGGTAGCGCGTGGCGAATTCGGCGAGTTTGGCGGGCCAGTTCTCCTCGGGGGTGTTCTCGGCGCCGAGGCTGCTCAGAGCGGTGCGGATGGCACCGGAGGCGATTCCGAAGCGTTCGGCAAGTACCACGCTGCGTGCTTCTAAATCGCGTTGCGAGTGAAGAAGATCGAGGATCTCTGTAAGCGTCTGATTCTGATTGTCCTGCCCTTCTTTAATCTGGCGGACGGTTCCCCGCACTTCCGAAACTTCCTTGGTTAGTGTGAGTTGAAGCTCCGTGAACCTATTCTCAAGAGTCTCCAACATGCGATTCACACTACTCAGGATGTTCCTGTCATTTTCAGACCAGCCTTTTCCATCGGAAGCGGCGGTGAAGCGGTCGAGTTCCTCGCGGAGGGCGCCCTGCACGGCTTCAAGAAAAGCGGACTCGTCTGCCGGAGCGCAGGAGACCTGCTGACCTTTGTTGTACGTCCGTTGCGCAAGAACGAGTTGGAAGGCAGCCCATGCCTTGCCGTCGGTGGCGAAGTCGTGCTTGAGGAATTCGCGCAAGAGGTAGCGAAAGTCTCTTTCCAGTCGGGCGGCGATGCATGCTGCGACAGGGGGGTGGAGAAAGCCGCTCATGCCGTTGTCGTGGACCAGTCGCTTCAAGGCAGCGCTGACGAAAGCTCTCCAGACTTGGGATTCGTCTGTGGCGGGCTTACCGAAGAGGGTATCGGGAATTGCCTCTTCGAGAAGCAGGCGGCCTAGCATGGGTTGAAGAGCGGGGTCGTCCAAGAGGGCGAACCAACGATCCTCCGAGGCGGCGGCGATGGAGCGGAGGGTATCGCGTTCGTAGAAGTGGTCTCATAATCTCTTGAGCAGGATCATCACGCAAGCGAACTGGACGAACCCGAGGAAGTTCATGCCGTAGTACTCATGGCGGACGAGCAAGCGGCGATAGTTCCCCAGCCAAGCGAAGAACCGTTCCACCTTC
>WGMQ01000022.1 GCA_016125005.1 bacterium
GCCGACACTCAGCGGTGCGGAGAAACTCCACGCCGTCGTGCCGGTAGCGTTCTGGAACGCGCCCCCATTCACACGCCAACGTATAGACGCGACAGAACCATCGCTGTCCGACGCCGTGCCGGAGAAAGCAAAGGTCGTCGTTGCGTTGGGGACGCTCTGGTCAGAAGCGGGAGAGGTGATGACGATGCTGGGAGCGGCGTTGGATCCCGCGCGAGCGATGCTGCGCGTGGCGATGGAACTGACAGCACCAAGATTATCGACGGCCTGAACGTCGACCAGATTCGCGCCGACGACGAGCGGTGCGGAGAAGCTCCACGACGTCGTCCCGGAGGCCACCTGGAACGCCCCGCCGTTCACGCGCCACTGTATAGACGCCACCGTGCCGTCACTGTCGGACGCCGTGCCGGAGAAGGCGAAGGTGGTGGTCGCGTTGGTGACGGATTGGTCGGAGGAGGGGGAGGTGATCGTCACCGTCGGCGCCACGTTGGCGGCGCCTCGCGTGACGGTGCGGCTGAGGATGGTGCTCGAGGCGCGCTGGCCGTCCTCCGCGCGCACTTCGACCAAGGTTGTCTGGTCGGCAATGGGCGCAATGAAACTCCAGGAGGTCGTACCTGTTGCCGTCAGCCACGAACCACCATCAATGCGGAAATACACCGCGCTGATGCTGCCGTCCGGGTCTGACGCGGTTCCCGAGAACTCTACTTCAGTGGTTGAGATCGGCACCACGATCGGGTCTGTGGCAGGCGAGGTCACGACGACCGTGGGCCGCAGATTGACCGGTCCGCCGCAGAATGCTCCAGCCCCCTGCCCGGGGAAGCCGCCAATGAAGGAACCGGTGGAGTCCATCTCCGTCCAAGGCTCCCGCGCCCCGTTCTCGCGCACTAGTTCAAACTGGTAGATCATCTGATCGAAGATCGGAGGGGTGGCCAGCGTGTCGACCACCTCGATGCACTCCACTTTCCCACCGATTCCGGGCCTGTTCGAGGGGCAATCGCACGTCAGTGCAGTAAAGTCGACTGTCACCCCATTCGGCCCGGGGAGGACGGCCGAGCTTCCATTCAAAGCGCTTACCCGCGTGATGACAGCGCCCTTGAACTCGCTCAGGTCGGACAACCCCTCGAGGCTCACTGGAACGGACATCCGTGTCTGATCGAGTTGGATCGCTGCGCCGACCAGCGGAATGCCGATGTAGCGCAGCTCGATCGTATAGCCGCTCGCAGAGGTGAGCGGGTCCGGGGCGACGCACGTGCCGGTATCAGAGGACTTGCAGAGCTGCACGGAGTAGTAGATGAAGGAGAGCGTGCTCTCGGCATTGCTGAGAACCACAGCGGTTTCCTCACCGGTCTGAAGGGCCACGTCTGCCGATGGCGACTCGACGCCATTTCTGTAGACCAGCAACCTCAGGAAGTGACCGGCCGGGACGACCACATCGCGCAGCTGCAATTCCATGTCGTTGGAGCCGGTGGGCGCATCCCAGATCAGGCCCCAGTCCTCGTCTGTCTCAACATGGAGCGTGTGCTGTTGCGGATAGTTGATGGCCAGCAGGTTGCTGCTCGGGCTCGGGCAATTGCTGACTATCGGGGAGCAGCTATCGTTGAAGGGGGCGAATTCATAGATGTCCTCAGCGAATTGTTGAGCCCGCGTGATTGTCCGACTGGATAGATTGCTAGACGCGCCGAGATTGTCGACCGCCTGCACCTCGATCACGTTTTCACCCTCGATGAGTGAAGCAGAGAAGTTCCAAGTGGTCGTCCCGGAGGCGGCCTGGAACGCACCGCCATTCACGCGCCACTGTATAGACGCCACAGTACCATCGCTGTCCGACGCGGTGCCCGAGAAGGCGAACGATGTGGTTGCGTTGGAGACCGTCTGGTCGGAACTCGGAATCGTGATTGCAATGTTTGGCGCGACATTCGATGCCGTCACGCAGAACGTCGGAATCGCCGGATTGAGGCCACCGATGAATGTACCAGTCGCGTCCATGGTTTCCCAGGATTCCGCGACGTCGTTGTTTCGCACCAACTCCAGTCGATAGCTGAGAAGATCGAAGCCCGGAGGAGAGGACAGTGTGTCGATGATCTCAAGGCAGGTGGTGTAGTTGCCGACACCGGGGTTATCGGGGGGGCAATCGCACGCGGCCTGCGCGAAAGAAATCGACAAGCCATCAGTGCCGCCGACAAGCACTTCTGGTCCGCCAAGGGCGCTGCTGCGGAATGCCCGCGCCCCCCGGTAGTCTGATATCGTCAGATCGTCCAGTCCGATGGGAATCGACATCCGTTGGCCATCGATCTGAATGGCAGCACCGACACGGCCTGCGCCGACGAACTTAAGTTCAACACGATAGCTGCACGCCGTGGCGAGGGGGTCCGGAGCCACGCAGGAGTCGAAGGGACTCGAGTCGTCGCACAGACGAACCTGATAGTAGACGAAGTCCCCCGTGTTCTGGAGCCCAACGGTGACGCGCCCATTGACCGCCTCGGAACTGCTGAACGCGGCGGGCTCGGAGCCGAGTCCGGAGGTGTAGGCGAAGATCTTCAGGACGCTTCCCGAGGGCACGACAAAGTCGGAGAGCTCGAGCTGGTAGATGCCGCTGGAACTGTCGTAAACGATGCCCCAGTCCTCGTCGGTTTCCACATGGATGGTGTGGTCTTGCGGCACTCCCACCGCCAACAGGTTCGCAGTGCCCGACTGCGTGCTGTCGTTGTAAGGTGGGAACTCGTAGATGTCGGCGGTGGAGCCCGTGGGTCCGGCACTAACAGTACCCGCCGCCAGGAGGAACAATCCCACGGCGATCCAGGCGAGCAAAGACGCACGACGGCAAGACGCTTTCAGTCCGGTCAGGGGAGGCATTGGATGTCCTCTGTTGGTTGTGATAGCAATACAACAGAGTGAGCATTGTGCAAAAAGCAAGGAGATTCTGACTTCGCTGGAGAACAGCGAACGAGCGGGAAAGGGGGCTCAAATGAAATCGGCGCGGATTTCTCCGCGCCGATTGGCCTGCGTCAGTAATTTCGCGCGAAGAGCGCTCGAGCCACCGCAGGGCGGCCGGTGTAGATGTCGACGTCGCCCGGTTGGGCTTCGCCGCCGTCGAAGGGGATGCAGCGGAGCGTCGCTTTCGTCTCGTTCTTGATGGCGTTTTCCGATTCGGCGGTGCCGTCCCAGGGGCATAGGAGGAAGCCGCGCTTTTCGTCGAGGAGCGTCTTGAACTCTTCGTAGTTCGCGGGGCGGCGGGTGTTCTCGTCGCGGAAGGCCTTGGCGGCGGCAAGCATCGCGGCCTGGATTTCAACGAGGAGGCGCTTGACCGTCTCGACGATGGCGTCGACGGGGACGATTTCCTTCGCGCCGGTGTCGCGACGCACGATGGCGACGGTGTTGTTCTCCATGTCGCGGGGGCCCATCTCAATGCGCACGGGCACGCCCTTGAGTTCCCACTCGGTGAACTTGAAGCCGGGGCGCTGGTTGTCGCGGAAGTCCTCGCGGACACGCACGTCCTGGGCGCGGAGGTCCTTGGCAATCTGGCCGAGCTTCTCCTTGAGGGCGCCTTCCAGGCCCGCCTTGAAGATCGGGATGACGACGACCTGCACGGGGGCGACGCGGGGCGGGAGGCGAAGTCCCTTGTCGTCGCCGTGGGTCATGATGGTGCCGCCGATGAGGCGCGTGGAAACGCCCCAACTGGTCTGCCATGCGTACTTCTCGGTGTTGTCCTCGTCGAGGAACTTGATGCCGAAGCCCTTGGCGAAGTGCTGGCCGAGGTCGTGGCTCGTGCCGGCCTGGAGGGCCCAGCCGTCCTGCATGAGGGCCTCGACCGTGTAGGTCTCGGAGGCACCGGCGAACTTTTCCGCGTCGGACTTGCGGCCCGGGACGGCGGGAATCGCCAGTTCGTTCTCGAGGAATTCGCGATAGACTTCGAGCATGCGGAGGACTTCCTCGCGCGCTTCCTCGTGGGTGCGGTGGACGGTGTGTCCTTCCTGCCAAAGGAACTCGGAGGTGCGGAGGAAGAGGCGCGTGCGCTTCTCCCAGCGCATGACGTTGGCCCACTGGTTGATGAGGATGGGGAGGTCGCGGTAGCTACGCACCCAGTTGGCGTAGATGGAGCAGATGATGGCCTCGGAGGTGGGGCGGATGGCGAGGCGTTCCTCCAGCGGGGAACCGCCGCCGTGGGTGACCCAGGCGCACTCGGGGGCAAAGCCCTCGACGTGCTCCGCTTCCTTGAGGAGGAGGCTTTCCGGCACGAGCAGCGGGAAGTAGGCGTTCTCGTGGCCGGTAGCCTTGATGCGCTTGTCGAGGCCCGCCTGGATGTTCTCCCAGAGGCCGTAGCCATACGGCTTGATGACCATGCACCCCTTCACGACGGTGTAGTCGGCCATGTCCGCCTTGCGGATGGTCTCGATGTACCACTCGGAAAAGTTCTCGCCGCGGGTGGGAATGCGATCGGGGGTCTTCTGCTGGGGATTGTTGCTCATGGAGGGTGCCTGTGTTGACGACAGATGGAATCCGCGCGCGGGCGCGACCGGGGCGGGAGCATGGTCAAGTTGGCGGAGCGTGCGCAAGGCGGAAGGCGGGTGGTGCCTTTCTCCGTGACAGCGCCGTCGGGCAGTGTTGAAAAGGGCGTCATGTCCGATTCGGTGCCCCCTTCCCCCAGTTTCGAGCCCGTTCCCTTCAAGGTGTTTGGCCGCGTGATCTCCACGCGGGAGGATCTGGGCTTTCTGGACTTCGCCATCAACCGGATCACGGGGATTGTCTCGTTGATCGGCGTGATCGTGGCGGTGGCGTTGCCGCCCAAGGGACTGGGCTTCAGCACCTGCACGATGATCGCGACACTTGGGGTGCCGTGCCCCGGTTGCGGGCTGACCCGTTCGGTCACGGCGATCTTTCACGGCGATTTCCTGGCGGCGTGGCAGTACAATCCCTTCGGCTACTTCTTTGCCCTCGGCTTTGCGTTGCTGGCGCCAGTGGCCGTACTTCCCGGTCGACAGATCACGCGGCTCAAGGAGGCGCTCCGGCCCCAGAGTTATCGCATCGCCGTGGTGCTGATCGCCTTCACGGTGGGGTTGATGCTGCACGGCATCACGCGGGCGGTGCTGGTGGGGACGCACTCCACGACCTACGCCTGGTGGTGGGATGGCTCGCAGGTGCCGCCCGCGTTCCAGCATCTCATGGAGGAAGAGTGACCGATCCATGACCTCGTCGCTCGAGGCCCCCGGCCACCGCACGAGCGCGGACGAGTTCCAGCGGGTGGCCGTACTGATCTTGGTCCTGCTTGCCGTCATCCCCTTCCTCCCCACCGTTCCCTTTGGGTTCCTCGCCAACTGGGACGATGATCGATATGTCCTTCAGAACCCCTGGCTTGGCGCGCCCTCTCTCGAACGCATTCTCGGTGTTTTCGTCAGGCCCTACTATTTCAATTACCATCCTTTGACGATCCTCAGCTACCAGTTGGAGCATCTGTTTTGGGGGGCTTGGGCGCCCGGCTACCGGACCGTCAATCTGGTGCTTCACGCCGTATTCTGTCTGCTCCTGTTCGGCCTGCTGCGGCGCATGGGATCGTCCGTGCTGGCGGCCTTGGCCGGGGCTGCCCTCTTTGCCACCCACCCGATGCGCGTGGAGGCGGTCGTCTGGATCAGCGAGCGCAAGGAGCTGCTCTGTGGGGCGTTTTACCTCGGGGCCGTCTTGCTATGGATTCACCCGGAGACCCCGAACCTCCCTCGGCGAAAGATGCTGACCTTCGCTGCGGTTGCCGGGGCATTTCTCTCCAAGCCCATGGCGGTCAGCCTCCCCGTCGCCTTGCTCCTCTATGACGTGCTTCTACGTCCCGGGGCATTACGGCGAAATGTTCCGTTTCACGCCCTCTCCATGGTTCTTGTGATCCTCTTCTCATGGCTGAACATGGGGGCCCAAACTGGGGCGATCAATCCGCACCTACCGCTGGTCGAGCGCTTCTGGCTTGCCGTGTACGCACCCTGGCACTACCTGGCGACGACGCTCGTTCCGGTCGGACTGTCTCCCCTCTACCCGATCGAGCTGCGGCCCACCGGGCTACCCATTATTCGTCTGGTGGCCGCGCTCTGCGTGACAGCGATCGGCGCACTGGCCCTTTACAACTGGCGTCGCTCCCCGCGGGTGACCTGGGGGCTGCTGGCGGCGGGAGTCGCATTGGTACCGGTCTCGGGCATCGTCGGATTCGGCTCAGCGTGGGCTGCGGATCGGTACAGTTACATCCCGACCGCCCTTGCCCTGGTTGCGCTTGTTCCTGCGGTCGAGTCACTGGCCTCCACCCGTCGGCTGACGGGCTGGGCCCTGCGGGCGGTTGTGGGGATCGTGGTTGCACTTCAGTCGGCTCTCACGGTGAGTTACGGTCGCCACTGGGAGGACGCCACGGCCCTCTGGTCGCGAGCGCTTGACCGATATCCTGAGTCCTCAAAGGCCCGCCAGTTTCTGGCGGATGCGCTTTCGATCGAGGCCGGGAGCACACGCGATCCAGGAGTGGCCGCCCGGCTCTGGTCCCGCGCGCTGGAGTTGAATCCGGCGGACGGAAAAGCCGCGATGGCAGTGGCCGAGGGTCTGGAGGGGGCAGGACGGCGGAACGAGTTGGCGGAGCATCTCCGCCGCACGCTGGCCGCTCCCGATGCGGAGGCCACCGTGCAGATGTGGGCCAACGCAAAACTTGGGCTATTGGCCGCCGAGGACGGCGATCAGCCGACCGCGGCGCAGTACTTCGACCGGGCCTTCGCCAACCCGATCAACTCATGGAAGACCGCGCAGGACCTGCTTTTCGTTGGCTGGTATGCGGAGCAGGCGGGTCGTCTTGAGACGGCCGTTGCGCTGTACGACGAGGCGCGTCGGCGCGAGCCGGTCAACGCGGAGGTCCTGCAGTCGCTCGCCTTTACCCATCTGGCGATGGGGGATCGGGCGAAGGCGCTCACTTACCTGCGCGAGGCGGCGCGACTGGCGCCGGACAACAGGGACCTTCGTGCAAACCTGGCGCGGATGGAGCAGGAAACCAGCAAGTAGACAAAGGCCACGAAAAAGCCCCCCGCGGCGATGACCGAGGGGGGCCGGTGATGGCTGACTTCAGGCTTAGTACTTGAGGCCCGCGACGAGCCCCTGCACGGACGCGGCCGACTTGTTGAGGGCAGCGCGCTCTTCCGTGGTGAGGGACACTTCCACGATCTTCTCGATGCCGTTCTTGCCGAGCATGCAGGGCACGCCGACGAAGATGCCGTTGATGCCATACTCGCCTTCGAGGAGGGCGGCGCAGGGAAGAATGCGGCGCTTGTCCTTGAGGATGGCTTCGACCATCTGGATGGCGGATGCGGAGGGGGCGTAGAAGGCGGAACCGGTCTTGAGGAGGCCGACGATCTCCGCGCCGCCGTTGGCGGTGCGGGTCACGATGGCGTCGAGGCGGTCCTTCGGGATGAGCTGGCCGATGGGGATGCCGCTGACGGAGGTGTAGCTGACGAGCGGAACCATCGTGTCGCCGTGGCCGCCGAGCACCAGGGCCTGGATGTCCTCGACGGAGCAGTTGAGCTCCATTGCGAGGAAGGCGCGGTAGCGTGCCGTGTCGAGGATGCCCGCCATGCCGATGACGCGGTTCTTGGGGAAGCCCGAGGCGCGGTGAGCCACCGTGCACATGGCATCGAGCGGATTGCTGATGACGATGATGATGGCGTTGGGCGAGCGCTTGGCGGACTCGCTGGCGCACTGGCGGACGATTTCCTCGTTCTTGGCGAGAAGGTCGTCGCGGCTCATGCCGGGCTTACGGGCCAGGCCCGCGGTGATCACGATGATGTCGCTGTTGGCGGTCTCATCGTAGCCGTTGCTGCCGGTGATGCGGGCATCAAAGGCCTCGACGGGGCTGGCCTGGAACAGGTCCAGACCCTTGCCCTGGGGGACGCCTTCGACGACGTCGACCAGAACGATGTCGCCCAGTTCCTTGGCGGCTGCCCAGTGGGCGGCGGTGGCGCCGATGTTACCGGCGCCGATGATTGAAATCTTCGGACGCTTGATGCTCATACCGACATTCTCCTATCTGGATGCCCCGAAAATTCGCCCGCTGGGCCTTCGGGACTCGCGTTTAACGACCGGGCAACTCTCCGACGCTCCACTTCCGTGGTCAAGCGCAGCACGCGCGATTTGACGCGCGCCGTTTCCCACTTTCCCACGTCGCTGATTGACACCCGGTTTTCCGCTCGCGATGACTGGAACGACGGGGGATCGAACGCCAGCGTTTCCCCGTCCGATCGATTGATGAAGAGGTCTTCCAGCCAACATGCCCATTAACTTCCGCGCTCTTCTCGAGGGAGCTGTTAAGAACAATTGCTCCGACGTCCACCTCATGGAGGACGTCCAGCCCTACTTCCGTATCCGTGGCGACCTGAAGCGCGTCGAGGCCCCCCCCCTGACCGCCGATGACATGCGTCAGCTCCTCCACGAGACCATGCCCGAGCACCTCAAGGGTGACCTGGAAGCCAACTATCACGTCGACTACTCCTACGAGATTCCCAACGTCGCCCGTTTCCGTGTGGTGGTCTACTTCCAGACTGGGCGACTTTGCGCCACCTTCCGCTCGATCCCCATGAAGATCCCGACCATCGAGGAACTCAAGATCGACCCGGTGATCGGCCGCATCGCCGAGAACCACCGCGGCATGGTGCTCGTCACCGGTATCACCGGTTCCGGCAAGTCCACCACCCTCGCCGCCATGATCAATCACATCAACACTAACGAGGCTCGTCGCCTCATCACCATCGAGGACCCGATCGAATTCCGCTACGCGAACATCAAGTCGGTCATCAGCCAGCGCGAGGTCGGCTCCGACGTGGGTTCCTTCGCCGACGCGCTTCGTTCGGCCCTCCGCGCCGACCCGGACGTGATCCTAGTGGGCGAAATGCGCGACGTGGAAACGATCCGCATCGCCATCAAGGCCACGGAAACCGGCCACTTGGTGTTCTCGACGCTGCATACCCGCGGCGCCGTGCACACGATCCAGCGTATCCTCGGCAACTTCGAGCAGAGCGAGCACGACATGCTGCGCGACCAGATGGCGCTCAACATCCTCGCCGCCATCACGCAGCGCCTCGTCAAGACGGTCGACGGTAAGGGACGTCGCGCGGCACAGGAAATCCTCATCAACAACGGCGTCGTCGCGAAGCTCATCCGCGAGAACCGCATCTCTGATATCCAGGGCTACATCTCCAGCCGCGAAGAAGGAATGCGCACCATGGACCAGGCGCTGGCCGACCTGATCCGCGCCAAGGACATCACCATCGAAGAGGCCGAGGCGCACTGTAACGACATCTACGCGCTCAAGCGCGCCGTGAAGGGCATCAGCTCCTCCGGCGACAAGGGCGGCATCCTCGGGTAAGCCCGGGCTCCCAAGTTATGCAGGGGAAACGGCGTCCTTCGGGGCGCCGTTTTTCGTGCTAAGCACCGGCGATCAGACGCCCGACGCGAAGGAGTGCCTTCAGGGCGAACCATAGCAGCATCAGTCCACCCGCTGCGGTCATTGCGGCAAAGAGCCGGGCGCCGATGCGGCGTCGCGCCAGCGTCAGCACCACCACCAACGTCGCGACCCAGGTGGAGCAACCCGTCACCACTCCTGTGCTTGCCGCCAGTTGCATCGTCGGTGTCATCGCCGCGAACCCAAGCGACAGTGCCGACCAGAACGCGATGGTCATGGGGTTGGCTCCCGTCATGACCAAGCCGGTTCCGAAGCACGCCGGCACCGAGGGAATCGCGGTGGGACTCCCGTCGAGCGACTGCATGGCGGTGGGGTTCTCACGATTCCTGTATAGACGCCGCGCATCGCGGAGGGCCATCCACCCCAGCCATCCCAGCAGCCCTCCGCCAAGCACATCGAGCACCAGGGCCACGCCTGCCAGCTTGAGCAGCGCGCCCATGCCGAGCGAGAAGGCGGTGAAGTAGGATAGGTCGATGAGAACGGCGCCCGCCCCGAGGGCGGCGCCCCGCTGCCAGCCGAAGCGCAGCGTCCGGCGGATGATCTCCAGATTGACCGGGCCGATGGGAGCAGCCACCAGCACGCCGGTCACGAAGCCCGACGCGACGGCACCCAACCAAGCTGATGAATCGATGCTCATGGATGCCGTCCGTCGTCTTGTCTAGCGATCTAGACGTCTATACATCTATCCACGCAGGGCCACAAGCTTCTCGCGGATCGCGGCCATGTCGGACTCGTAGGCTGCCAGCTTCTCGCGTTCCTTGGCGACAACCGCCTCGGGGGCGCTGCCGACGAACTTCTCGTTGGAGAGCTTCCCGTTGGTGGCCTGCCAGCCCTTTTCCAGCTTGGCGTACTCCTTCTCAAGGCGACCGACTTCCGCCGTGCGGAGTTCCGCCGGGAGGACCACCTGAAGCTTGAGGTCGCCGCTGACCGCCGTGCTAGCGAAGGCCGCCTCGGGCAGTTCCGTCCCAACGGTGAGTTCCTTCACGTTGGCAAGTGTCATGACCTGCTGGAGAGCCGACTCGAGCACGCCGCGCCAGGCCGCATCAGGGTGCAGCGCGTGGACCTCGACCTTCATGTCGAGCGGGACCGCCATCTCGCCGCGGATGTTGCGGATGCTGCCGATGACGCCCTGGATGAACTGGACTTCCGTGCAAGCCTGCGGCTCGCGATAATCGGCGACGCTGGGCCATGCCGCCACGCAGATGGAAGGCTTGTCGAGCGTGTCGACGAAGCGATCGGCCACGCGGCCACCCGCGGCAACTTCGTAGCGCGACTTGATGAGTTGCCAGATTTCCTCGGTCGCATACGGAATCACTGGATGGAGGAGACGCAGCGTCTGCTCCAGCACGGTCAGCAGCACGTTCTTCGCAACCAGCGAGGTGGTGTCGACGTTGCCGCGGCCATAGACGCGACCCTTCACCAGTTCCACGTACCAATCGCAGTAGTCGCTCCAAAGGAACTGATAAATTGCGTTGATGTAGTCCGTGAAGTTATAAGCGCGGATCGACTTGGTGGTGGCCTCGATGGTCTCGGACAGGCGATGCAGGATCCAGCGATCCTCGCGGCGCAGGTCCGCCGCGGCCACCTTGCCGAAGCTCGCCACGGGGAGGTCCTCGGTCACCTGCAGCACGAAGCGCGAGGCGTTCCAGAGCTTGTTGATGAAGTTACGATAGCCCTCGATGCGCTGGCGGTCGATCTCGATGGTGCGCCCCTGGCCGCTATACGCGGCCAACGCGATGCGCGTCGCATCGACGCCGAAGATGTCGAACATCTCGATGGGATCGATCACGTTCCCCTTCGATTTCGACATCTTTTCCCAGCGGTACTCGACGCCGCCGGGGAGCTTGTCCATCTCGTCGAGCTTCAGCTCGCGGCGCTCGGCGGGGGAGATCAGCTCCAGGTCGCCGCCCTTGCGGCGATAGTACGATTTGCCGAAGATGAGGCCGTGGAGGAAGACTTCCTTGAACGGGAAGGTGCCCGTCAGGCCGTAGGACATCATCATCATGCGCGCCACCCAGAAGAACAGGATGTCGTGGCCCGTGACGAGGACCGAAGTCGGGAAGTAGACTTGCAGATCCTTGGTCTGCTTCGGCCAGCCCATGACGCTGAAGGGCCAGAGCGCCGACGAGAACCAGGTGTCGAGCACGTCGGGGTCCTGGGACCAGGCGTCCGGCTCGGCGGCAACCTCGGGCGGGACGCCGTCGTTGTCCCAGCAGATCATGCGCGACTTGTCGTCCTTGCGATACCAGATGGGGATGCGGTGGCCCCACCAAAGCTGGCGGCTGATGCACCAATCGCGCAGGCTTCCCATCCACGAGAAGAAGGTGTTCTCCTGCGACTGGGGAACGATGCGGATTTCTCCGCCGCGCACCGCGGCGACGGCACGCTCGGCCATGGCGCCCCAGCGGACGAACCACTGGTCCGAAAGGCGCGGCTCGACGATGGCCTTCGAGCGATAACCGCGTCCCACGCGGTGGTGGTGCTTCTCGATGCGTTCCAGGAGACCGGCGGCCTTCAGATCCTCGACCACGACCTTGCGCGCCTCATAGCGATCCAGCCCGCGATACTTCTCTGGCATGCGGTCGTTGATGGCGGCCGAGTCGGTGAAGACGTCGATCATCTCTAGGCCATGACGCTGGCCGCAGAGGAAGTCGTTCGGGTCGTGGGCGGGGGTGATCTTCACCATGCCCGATCCGAAGTCGGCCTTCACGAAATCGTCAGCAATGATGGGGATCTTGCGACCCGTCAGGGGAAGCTCCACCAGTTGGCCGATCACGTCCTTGTAACGCTCGTCGGCGGGATTCACCGCCACGGCCACGTCGCCGAGCATCGTTTCCGGGCGCGTGGTGGCCACGACCGCAAAGCGACCGCTGCCGTCCGCGAACGGGTACTTCAGGTGCCAGAGCGAACCCTCCTCGTCCTCGTACTCAACCTCGTCGTCGGCCAGGGCCGTCAGCGAGACCGGGTCCCAGTTCACGAGATACTTGCCGCGATAGATCAGACCCTCGTCGTATAGACGCTTGAAGGCCACGCGGACCGCACCGGCCCGCTCGTCGTCCAGCGTGAAGGCCTCGCGCGACCAGTCGCAGGAGCAGCCAAGCTGCTTGATCTGGGAGGTGATGCGAGCGTGGTAGGTATCTTTCCAGCGCCAAACTTCGGACACAAAGCCGTCGCGCCCCAGGTCCTCGCGGCGCTTCCCCTCCTGGCGGAGCTTCTCGACCACCACATGCTGCGTCGCGATGCCGGCGTGGTCGGTCCCGGGAACCCAGAGCGTGTTGAACCCGGCCATGCGATGATGGCGGATGAGGATGTCCTGGATCGTCTGGACGAGTCCGTGCCCCAGGTGCAGGGCGCCGGTGACGTTCGGAGGCGGAATGACGATCGTGTAGGGATCAGCGGTCGACGTGTTATCGGCCTTGAAGTACCCGCCCTCCTCCCAGTGCTTGCGCCAGCGTTCCTCGGCTTCCTTGGGTTGGAAATTCTTGGGCAGTTCGCTCGTCGGGATCGCGGTCATGGGCGTCCGCGGGACCTCCTGCATACGGGTTGAGGCTCCGGGGTCGCCGGAGGGAGGGAGAGCCTAGGGACAGGCACACCCGGGCGTCAACCAGCAGGAAAAGGTATCGTGGGCATCTGGACCACGAGTCAGCAGGCGGGCGGAACCGATGTTGTCCGCGTCACTTTACTCCCGCAGGCGGGACGCCCGCGCTACCTTCTCCGCCGCCTTGGCGATGCCGAGGAACTCGTACCAGGCCAGCAATCGGCAAAAAACGTAGCCCCGGTAGCCGTCGCGGAATCCTTGGCGGATCACATAGTGGTAGAAGAACCGGAGCGCCGGTCGGAAGGGGAGGCGCATGGCCTGGCGGCGAATCCAGCGCTTCCGCTCCAACGGGGTGCCGAACAGGTTTCCGCCAAGCTCGCCGCCGGACGCGGCCATTTCCTCGCGGATGGTCGCTTCCCAGTTGGCGTAGCGATTGTGCTTCTCCACCCAGACGTCGATCGTCGGATAGGCGAAGTGCAGCATGTCGTTCTTCAACCAGCCAACGCGGTTCCCCTCCAGAAGGACGTGCTCGTGGACTTCATTGTCGCCGGAGCCAGTGTCTGCCACCGATCCGATCCGCTCGTAGCGCCCGAGCCGGTGCCGGACGAGGCGCAGGTTCCAGCTTGGGTAGTAGCCGCAGTGTCGCAGCCACCCGCCCATGAACATGAAGCGGCGATTGAGGTAGTAACCGTCATGGTCCGCGCTGGCGACGGCGCGCTGGATCTCATCGGCCAGCTCCGACGTGATGCGCTCATCCGCATCGAGGATCAGCACCCAGTCGTTTTTCCAGGGAACGTGCTCCAGCGCCCAGTTCTTCTTCTTCGGATACTCCCGGTTCCAGGCAAAGGGGACGACGGTGGCACCGGCCTCCCGGGCGGCCTCGACGGTCCCGTCGGTGCTCAGGGAATCCACCACGACGATCTCCGAGGCAAAACGCACCGAATCGATGCACGCGCGGATGTTCGCGATCTCGTTCTTGGCGGGGATCAGGACGGAGACCGGAACGGTGCCGCTCATGGGGCCTCCGTGGTCAACGCACCGCCTCGCAGGTAGAACATCCGGTGGGCGCGCCGGGCGATGTCGGGATCGTGAGTGACCATCACCAGCGACTTGCCCGCGCCGGAGGTTACGGAAAGGAGGAACTCTAGGACGCCGCGGCTCGTTGCCGTGTCGAGGTTCCCAGTCGGCTCGTCGGCCAGCACCACATCGGGATCGTTGAGCAGGGCGCGGGCGATGGCCACACGCTGCTGCTCCCCGCCGGAAAGCTTCGCGGGCCGGTGGTCGAGACGCTCGCCCAAGCCGACGGTACGCAGCAGCTCCTCGGCCTTGGCCACGGCGGCCCCTTGGTTCAGTCCGCCGATGAGCCCCGGCATCAGCACGTTTTCCAGCGCCGTGAACTCGGGGAGCAGGTGGTGGAACTGGAAGACGAAACCAACGTGGCGGCTTCGGAGGCGGGCGAGCTGTTTGTCGGACTGGCCGGACAGCTCCACCTTGCCAAGGTTCACCGTGCCGCGCGTCGGGCGGTCGAGCGCACCGAGGATGTGAAGCAACGTCGACTTCCCGCTGCCGCTCTGCCCGACAATCGAGACGAACTCGCCCTGATGGACTTCCAGGTCCAGACCGGAAAGGATCCGGAGCTTGCGCTCGCCGTCGACGAACTCTTTTTCAATGCCCTTGGCTGAAAGCGCGACGGCGGCTGCGGCTGTCATGGAGGAGGCCTTCCGGAACAAGACTGGGTCGAGAGTTTGAATAGCGCGGGGCTCGGGCCAAGTGTTTCTTCCGAGGAGTCGGCATTGAAGAGATGTCGACACCCTCGGCATCCTCCGGCAAACACGGCCTGAAGGGCCGATGGATCCAAGCCCAGCCTGACCGAGCAACGCGAGGGAGGGCTGGGTCGCGCCGCAAACGAATCGCGGTCTGAAGGACCGCCGCTCCCTAGTCCCAGAGATAACGCTCGTCGTACTCCGCGCGGTACAGGGTTAGAATGCGCCTGAGCTCATCGGCAAAGGTCACCTTTCGATGATGCTCCTCCCGCCCTTGGATATACCTTGTGACCGCGTTCACATGCCCCGCTGATATTGAGAAGGCCCCGTATCCGCTCTGCCAGCGAAAGTCTCCCGGGATGTCCAACTCACGCCGAATCCAAGCCGATGAAGAGGACTTGGCACGCTCCACGAACTCGCTGACGGTGCAACTCTTGGCCAGATTCACCAGAAGATGAACATGGTCTTCGACTCCGCCCACTTCGATGGCTGGAGAAGCCAACTCACGGGCTATCCCTCCGAGAAATGCATGCACCCGGGGACGGACTTGGGGCTGAAGGAAAGGAGCACGGTCCTTCGTGCTCCAGACAAAGTGGACATAGTTGATACAGAGCGATTGTCCCATCGTCCGGCCTGCTTTCGCCGATAGTTTTTCGACAGAGTCCGGCGGTCCTTCAGACCGCGAATCCGCCTTCCTGCGACCCAGGCCTCCCTCGCGAGGCTCGGTCAGCCTGGGCTTGGTTCTGTCGGCCTTTCAGGCCTTGCACAATGGAGAACCAATTGATCCGGAAGGTATGCGGCACTTCCAGACGGATCAACAACAATGATGGGGCGCCAAATCTGCTGCCGGGCTCCCATCTCGGCGCTTGCCCCGGGGGAGTGCGCGGCGCTTGGCTCTTCTCTCGAAGCCAAACGGGTTCGTGGCACCCCATCGCCCGGACCGCTCCCTTTTCGTCCCTCTACAAAGGAGGATCCAAGCCCATGAAGACAGCGAACCACGCAGTCTTCAATCACAAGGACCTGCTCGGCATCGAGGAACTGTCCGCCGAGGACATTCTCATGGTCCTCGACAACGCCGTCGGTTCCAAGGATGTGGTCACGCGGACCATCAAGAAGGTCCCCATCCTGCGCGGCAAGACCGTGGTGAACCTGTTCTTCGAGAACTCGACGCGCACCCGCACTTCCTTCGAGATCGCCGCCCGCCGCCTCAGCGCGGACGTCATCAATTTCGACGTCGCCACCTCGAGCGTGAACAAGGGCGAGGCATTGCTCGACACGGTCGAGACCATCGAGGCCCTGGGCGCCGACTATATCGTCATGCGCCACAGCAGCTCCGGGTCGCCGCACTTCCTGGCCCGCAACGTGAAGGCCTCGGTCATCAACGCGGGCGACGGCCAGCACGAACACCCGACGCAGGCCCTGCTTGATGCCTTCACGATCCGCGAACGGCTTGGCCGCATCGAAGGACTGGAAATCGCCCTGGTCGGCGACATCCTCCACAGCCGCGTCGCGCGCTCGAACATCCTGCTGCTGAACAAGCTTGGCGCCAACATCACGCTGGTGGGACCGCCCTCGCTCGTGCCGGAGGAGTTCTCCCAACTGGGCGTCCGCATCGTCCACGACCTGAAGGCGGGCATCCGCGGCGCCGACGTGATTTATCTGCTCCGCATCCAGCTCGAACGCCAGCGCAAGAACCTGTTCCCGTCGCTGGAGGAATACCGCGCCGTCTACGGGTTGAACAAGGAACGGCTCGGCTATGCCCGCGAGGGCGCTCTGGTGATGCACCCCGGCCCCGTGAATCAGGGGGTCGAGATCACCCGCGAGGTGATGGAGATGCCGCAGAGCACCATCCTCAATCAGGTCACCAACGGAGTGGCGGTCCGCATGGCGGTATTCTATCTTCTTCAGGGAGCGCGGGACCATGTCCACCACGATCATTCGTAACGCACAGGTGATCGACCCCTCCCAGGGCATCGTCGGGAAGTACGACGTCGCGATCCGCGACGGCAAGATCGACGAAGTGGCCCGTTCCATTGCGGCGGGTGAGGGATGTCAGTTGATCGAGGCCAAGGGACTCACCGCCACGGCGGGCTTCGTGGACCTGCACTCGCACCTGCGCGAGCCGGGCAGCGAGACCGCCGAGTCCATCGAGTCCGGCACGCGCGCCGCTGCCGCCGGTGGCTTCACCACGATCCTGGCGATGGCCAACACCAACCCGGTCTGCGATTCCGAAACCGGCGTGCATTATGTGCTGTCGCGCGCCCACGCGGTTGGCGTGGTGAACGTCCTGCCGGTGGCGTCGGTCACGCTCGGTCAGAAGGGCGAGGAACTAACGAACTTCGGCAAGCTGCTGCAAGCGGGCGCCGTGTGCTTCAGCGACAGCTTTCACTCGCTCATGAACGCGGAGATCATGCGCCGCGCCCTTGAGTACACGAAAATGCTTGGTGTGCCGATCCTGGAGCACTGCGAGGACAGCAACCTGTCCGCTGGCGGTGTGATGAACGAGGGGCTCATGTCGATCCGCCTCGGGCTGAAGGGCATCCCCCGCGTGGCCGAGTCGACGATGGTCGCCCGCAACGTGGCCCTGGCCGAGCACTCCGGCGGGCATGTGCACATCAGCCACGTCTCCGCGCGCGAATCGGTCGAGGCCATTCGTCAGGGGAAGCGCAACGGCGTGCGCGTCACCGCCGAGGTTACCCCGCACCACCTGACTATGACCGAGGAGATGGTGGCGGGCTATAACACGATGGCCAAGATGAAGCCGCCGCTCCGTTCCGAGGAGGACCGTCAGGCGCTCATTGCGGGTCTTGAGGACGGCACCATCGACTGCATCGTGACGGATCACGCGCCCCACTCGGGCACCGCGAAGGAAAGCGTCTTCGACGCGGCCCCCTTCGGCGTCATCGGGTTCGAATCCGCGTTCGCGCTGCTCTACACGCGCTTTGTCGCCTCGGGACGCTGGTCGCTGGACTTCCTGATCGAGAAGCTGACGCTCGGTCCCGCAAGCATCATCAACCGCCCGCTGGGGACGCTGGCCCGCGGCGCCGCGGCGGACATCGTGCTCCTGCAAACAGGCACACCGTTCGTCTTCGGTCGCCAGCATCTCCGCTCGAAGAGCGCCAACTGCCCCTGGCTCGGTGAGCAGTTCACCGGTCGCGTCGCCGCCACGCTGGTCGGCGGCAAGGTCGCCTTCCAGAACGACGAGGTCTTCCCCTTCGGACTCGATCTCGGACCGAACTCGGTGGCAGCTTCCCGTCAGGCGGAAAAGCCCAAGGCCGCACCCACCAAGAAGACCAAGTCTGGGGCCAAGAAGAAGAAAAAGAAGAAGGGAAGGGCGGGTCCGGTGAAGATGAGTTAC
>WGMQ01000038.1 GCA_016125005.1 bacterium
GATCATCGCCGCAACCGGCTCCAACGCTGCGCGAGATGATAGCTTCGCGTTTCCGCCGGTTGCTCCCACCGCGCCATCGGGCGTATCCAAAACCGTCGAGGCTCTAATCGCAGCCGGATGAAACTTCAGTGGCAGGTCAGGGGCGGTCGTCCTTGAGGGGCTTGTGAAATGACCAACGAGCAGATCTATCGCGACAGTCTGAGTGCCTGGCAGGCATTGTCGTCAATTGGGGGCTTGGAGCCCGGCGGCCGCGACGAAGACCTCGTTGCAAAACTCAAGCAGCGGATCGATCCCGGCGCGGCCAGTCTGGAACTGGCATTGGCCAACGCCCCCGTTGCGCAGTTCATGACGGCCCTTCTGGCAACCATCCAACCTTTTGCCCAAATGTTTCGTGACGTTCTCGCCTTTTTCGAGAAGGCCGGCGCACGGTATGGTCAGGCCCAGTGGAAAATCAGTGTCGGAGACGAGTTGGCCGAATTCAAGCACTTCGAGGAGTTTCTGGAAGCGTGGGATTCGATCGACTTTGATATTGATGTCCCCGCTCTCGACATGGCAACCGCCTTCGCTCTCAACGAAGCAAGGTTGAAGCTCGGCGACTATGATCACTGGTGGAAGCAACTTTCGGAAGCTCGTGGTCCGATCTCGATCGGCGTGCCAGACGTTGATGAATGGTTTGCTGCATACCACGCCGGGTACTTCCTGCCGCTTCCACGAAGCTTGTCTCCGGAAACCCAACCGCCCGGGTTGGATGAGGCGGCTAGAGTGATCATGGCGGCCTTACACGTCATTCGCGAGCGTGGGCTGTCCCGGGATGAGATGTTGGAAGAGCATCGTTCCCGTTCGTATCGTTCGGACCCATCCGATGCTTTTCATCCCTGGAGCATCGCTCAATCGGAAACGGACTACTGGCTTCGTTCCGATGTCTTCTACCTGGCCAAACTCCTTGCCGAGCCTGAGGACACAGTATCGTCGTTCGGGAGCGAACTCGCACGGACCTATGCCGCCTTCGGGCGAAAGCGTTTCAGCTCAACAATCGACGTCAAGTTCCTTGAGCGGATCCTTTCTCTTCCGGCGTGGAAGCGCCGCTACGAGCTTTATGGTGTCTGGTAGCGACACAGATCTTCGATGCCCTCGAAGACCATGCCGTCACTATCAACCATGATGACGGAGCGCTTCGCTTTGCGTTCGCCGAGTGGCGGCTAGCAGATGTTGAAAGCTCACGTCCGCTGCTCAGTCTCTACTCCGAGCGTAGGAGTCCCCTCAGTAACCCCATCGGCAAGTCCCGAAAGAAGGCCGTGCAACCGGACTACGGCATCTGGAGATCGTGTCCCAGGACGTGGTGTAGCTTGGTAGCGCGGTGATCATCGGCGCTTTCCGGTAGGGTCTGGTTGTCGACACCAACCCCTCACTGGAAGGACCACCGATGACCGATGACATGATGAACCTGCGCGCGCTCGTGGTGAAGAGCGCGGATGCCGATCTCTTGCGCGAGATGATCGGCTTTGCCGCCGAGCGGCTGATGGAGATGGAGGTGGGCGCGGCCGCCGGCGCCGGGTATGGCGAGAAGAGCCCGCTTCGGACCGCCCAGCGCAACGGCTATCGCGACCGGGACTGGGAGACGCGCGCCGGGACCGTCGAGCTGCGCATTCCGAAGCTCAGGAAGGGCTCCTACTTCCCGGGCTTCCTGGAGCCGCGCCGCATGGCGGAGAAGGCGCTGACAGCGGTGATCCAAGAGGCTTATGTGCAAGCCATCTCGACGCGCTCGGTCGACGACCTGGTCAAGGCCATGGGCATGAGCGGCATCTCGAAGAGCCAGGTGTCACGGCTCTGCGAGGAGATCGACGGCAAGGTGAAGGCCTTCCTCGAACGGCCGATCGAAGGCGACTGGCCATACCTGTGGATCGACGCGACCTATCTGAAGGTCCGTCGCGGCGGCCGCATCGTCTCGGTGGCTGTCATCATCGCGGTTGGCGTCAACACCGACGGCCGGCGCGAGGTGCTGGGCATGGAGATCGGCACCTCGGAAGGCGGACGAGACGCTACGCGGGCTGGGAATTACTCGATAACGGCAGGGCGCGGCAAGTTTGCGGTCTACTCATCCGTCCGAATCAATCTGTTACAAACATCTCAAGGAACCTTCGATAGCAGGATATCCGAGGGAATACATATGATCAGGGCATTTGGCCTAATCACCGGAACCTCTTGCTATATTTTACTGACCGCCAGTTCCGCGGTGACTTTGATTTTTATTTACAATAATTCCATCCATGAAATTGCCTTAACTGCTTCTGAACTACGCGGGGTGGATTTTTGGAACGATATTATTACAATTGACGGATGGCATGTTATTGAAGTTATCAAACGCAACAACGCTGCTGAAAATCATGGGTTTCTGTACGTCGGTATATTTGTTGCTTTTGCGTATATCGATGGTGCGCATATCTTGTTGAAAGATAAGAGCTAGGCGCCTCCGGTTCCAGGAAGGTCCGTAGCGATCGGCTTCCCGTCCTGCTGATCGTCGATAGCCTGTTTCACCATCTCGATCAGTTGTTCCTGTTCGCTTGAGGGGCTGCCAGACTGTTGTCGGGTCAGATCGGCCAAGACCTGCTTCAGCCAGCCTTTGCGTTGATCTGCCGAGTAACCCGGGTCGACAATGATGTCCTCGATTTCTTCCCGGCTGACATGGGCGCCCGCCATTGGTGTCGCTGCCGGCAGGTGCCGAAGCGGGCGACCGTGCTTTTCTTTTCGGAAGTCGGTGATTTCAAGCACTCCTATTGATAGCCCGGCACTCCCGAATTGGCAGTCCGGCTGGGTCAGTATGGAACGAACGAGGCGCAAGCGGGTTGCATTGTGATGAGGAAGAGCCGCTCGTGCCCGTCCGACGTTGTCCAGCCAGGTTGCCGTAAAAGTGGCGCGGACCCCCTTGAAGCTGGCGGCCGGCAGTACGTCGCGCTGATGAGCGGAACTTCAGGGCGAGCGAGATGAGCGTCCGCGTGATCGCTCGGGTTCACCGCCAAGGAACCCGGCGGAAATTGAACGCCTACGGACGCCTCGACTCCCGAGGCGCCCGGACCGCAGCAGGGATTTTCATCAAAGAGCTTGATGCCGATGTTCGAATATCAGACCTGGCTTCCGCTTCCCGATATGCTGGCCCGCTTGCTCCTCGCGGCGGTGCTCGGTTCTGCGGTCGGCGTCGAGCGTGAATGGCGCCGTCGTCCGGCCGGGCTTCGAACCCACATATTGGTGTGCCTGTCCTCGGCGACATTTGCCGTTGTCGCCCTCGAATTGGCGCACATGCCCGCCTTTGACGACGAGACGGTTCGATTGGATCCGGGCCGATTGGTCGAGGCGATTACGGCCGGAGTGGCATTCCTTTCCGCCGGAATGATTATCTTCGCCGGAGGGAAAATTCACGGGCTCACGACCGGCGCCGGCATCTGGCTTGTAGGCGCGATAGGGCTCGCTTGCGGATTGGGAATATGGCAGGTCGCGGCGATCGCGACCCTGCTCGGTTTAATCGTGCTCTGGGTGTTGCGACGGATCGAAGACAGGTTCATCGACGGGGACGGATCAGATTTGCGCGAGCCGGAAACACAGGGTGAAAAACCGCAATCAGATTGAGCATCAACCGGCGAGAGGATCTTCGTCGCGCTGCTGGCGGGATGGTCAGGACAGCAGGCAGAGTCCGGCAAGGCCGTGTTCTGCTGGTTGCCCCGCAGCGACATGCTGTCATTGAAGGGCGGGACGCAGGTGGAGGTGCTTCATTTCTCACAGGGCGGCAGACCGTTTGATGAGCGCCTGCGCATTTTGACGAGCGCCTGCGCATTGCCTGCAATGAATTTTCCTGAGGACTGGAGTTTTCCTTCCCTTGTCCGGAAACGCGGGCAGCGAGATCAAGCCAAGCGTAGGAGTGAAGAGGACTTCGCCTGGATTCGCGCCTCTCGGTCGACCCAAGGAACAAGATTTGTCGGCATACGTTATGCGAGCAGAAGGCGGACAACCGCCTTCGCAAAAGCCAATGGAGAAACCGTGATGAAAATCAGCGAAGTGATGACCCGGAATGTGACACTGGCCCGTCCCGATCAGTCGATTCGCGAAACTGCAAGGATCATGGCCGACGCCGACATCGGCCTTATGCCGGTCGGCAAGGATGACCATCTGCACGGCATGATTTCAGACCGGGACATAGCCCTCAGGGCTGTCGCAAGAGGGCTCGGGCCGGATTGCCCGGTGTCCGAGGTCATGACGACGGATGTCAAATACTGTTTCGAAGATGATGATGCAACCGACGTCGCCAGGAACATGGGCGAGCAGCAGATTCGCCGCATCCCGGTGGTGAACCGGGACAAGCGATTGGTGGGTATCGTGTCGCTCTGCGACCTCACCAACGCGGAATTTGACGGAATTGTTGGTGAGACCCTGGGTTCGATTGCGCGTCCGGGCGGCCGCCACAATCAGCAGGCGGAAGGAAGTTTTTCCTGAGCCTCTGAAGCAACCACCCGCGCCTCGGCGGCAACCCGCCGGGACAATCGCAGCGCTGAAGGTTGCCCCGAAGGCCCCTTCGGGTGATCCGCGCCCAGTCAACTGCGTGTACGGCCGGTCGAAATCCAATCCGCTTGGCGATGTCCAGGCCGGCACACGGAGCTCAAGTCCGGACCGAGACCTGCGGGAACTCGACGAAAAGCCGCGTTGGACGCATCTCGGGAAATCTTCCCGAGGTGCAATGGAACATTTACAAGGAGGCAACCATGGTTACGAAGCAGAAGCTCGATGATGATACGCAACGGGTCGTGGAAGAAGAAAACGAAGCCCGGCAGGGCGTCGAACTCCATGCCATGCGCTACGTGCTCGCGATCAGCACCATTGGCGCGATGGTCATACTGGGAATCATCTGGTTTGTTTTCTACGCAACCTGACAGTAGTCCGGTCATTATTCCGGCTTGGGGGCATCACCCCGCACCGATACGTCTTCGCCATGGAATTCCTCAATCCGGAGCTTGGTGACCGGGACAAAACTGGTGACCGAAGAGGCTGCTCGGTTGATCTGAACAGTTTCAGGACTGCCGTCAGTTGGATTCCTGCTTCGGTCAGACCGCACCGGGACGCTCTACGGCGCCAGCATATCAGTCGGTCGATCAGTGTTTGAGTCAGACCGCTCAGGAACTGGTCATGATCTTCCGACTGTACGAGTTGAAGATGTCGGGATTGCCGTGTTTCGACAACGCCTCCTCGTCAGCCTCGATGCAGAACGCCGCTGCGATCAATGACTGAGGTGGTCCCGCCTGGTGAGACAGGTTCGAAGGGAGGAGATTCGGCGCGGTGGCAGGGGGCTGTCGATCCGAAAGACCATCCGAAAGGCGGACTGATCGAGCGATCGCAGGTGTTCACGAAGATAAGGTGACTTGGGTGTTGGAACCAAGACCACCGCGACGGGTTAACCCGTCAAAGGAGACAGACATGTCAACCGATACGTGGCTGAAGGTCATTTGCAGCATGCAGATCAACGCAATTTTGTTCGGCGTGGGCGCCGTGGTTGTACTCGCGACTCCTGCTTTAGCTGCCGATGCGAAGGTGTGGATTCCTGCCGTCGTAGTCATCAGCTTCGCGATCGCACCAATTATTGCGGGCAGAATCGCCCCGCGAATGCGGCTCCGACACTGGCGTGAGATCGGCCAAGGCGGAGACATGATCTCTGGTTAAATGCCTCCACGGACGATCCGCTGGCGCATGCAATGGCCGGAACGGACGGATCTCCAGACGCAGGGACGGGTTCACCGGGAAGTTCCTGCTTGAGGCGGCGAACGCGATCTTCTGCCGAAACCTCGGCGGTCCTCGCCTGCGCGCCTTGGCCCGCCGGACAATTGCGGAGCGAACCGGCCCCGCGCAAGGCCAAAATCGCGCTGGCCCGGAAGCTTGCGCTGCACGCCACGCGGCGCCCCCCCTTCCGGGAAGCAGCGATGGCATAGATCCGGCAACTCGATGACGCAGATCTCCAGCACGACGGAAAGCGTCCAGCCGGGACGCGCGCGACGAGGGTAAGATTGCTCCCCGCTATCCGGCCAAACCGCGCACACCACTTCGATCTATGCAACCTTGGACACACACGTGCGGCGTCCATCGCGACGACCGCAAAGAGAACCCGAGTGCGCGACGCGCAGGATGACCGCGGCGAGATCAGGCCTGACCAAGGCGATTGGAAGACATGGTGGGACAGCACCTCAAAAATGCCCCCGGATTCGGGGGCATTTTTGGGAGGTCTTCTGCCAGGCAGCGACTTGCTAGCAGTCGTCGATGAAACGGTTGCCGTAGCGGTCCCTGTAGTAGCACTTGCCGGGTTCGGACGCCCGTCCGATCAGCGCGCCGGCCACCGCACCCACCGCACCACCTACGAGGGCGCCTTGGACATTTCCGCCGGCAGCTCCGCCGATCGCGGCTCCCGTCGCGCCACCGATGGCGGCGCCGCGTTCGGTCGCCGTACAGCCGGAAGCGATGACGAGGAGCGCCACCAGAATGAGTACTTTCATATGATCCTCCTTTAATAGCCGCCCCACCTCCAACCGGTGGGGCGACGAATCGTTCCGAAGGAAATCGGGATTTCGCTGACGGAACAATCCGCCGCGCGCGTGGTTGTTCGCACATCGATATGTCAAGGAGACGATCTCGATATGACTTCAGCATCTGAAAAACAAAATGACGACCGCGATATGGAGCACAGCGAGTTGAGGGAACTTACACCCGAGAGAGACAAGCAGGGACGGGACGGAAAGCGCGCACTCGTCATACTCGGAGTCTCACTCGTTCTCGCCGTTCTTTGCTGGGGGATTGCCGAAATCTACTCCGGCGTCGACCCCGAGCCGATGAACCCGATGCAAAATGCCGACATTCCGGACAGGAGCGCGCCGGAACCCGCGATCTCGGCGCCCACGCAGACCGAATGATCGCCGAACCGACGGAGAAATCAGCATGCCCATGAAAGCCGTAGCGCTCAATGCCAGCCTCAAGCCGGCCGGACAATCGCAAAAATCCTCGACGCGCAGGATGATCGAACTCGTGCTCGCCGGTTTCGAGGAGCACGGCGTCGAAGGAGAAATCGTCCATCTCTCCGGTCTCGACATCAAGCCCGGAGTGACGTCGGACGAAGGCGACGGGGATGCCTGGCCGGACATCCGCCGCAAGATTCTGACGGCCGACATTCTCCTCCTCGGCACACCGATCTGGCTCGGTCAGCCGTCGAGCATCTGCAAGCGGGTACTCGAACGAATGGACGCCTTTCTCGGCGAGACTGACGACGAAGGCCGCATGGTCTCCTATGGGCGCGTGGCGGCAGTCGCCATCGTCGGCAACGAGGACGGCGCCCACCATGTCTCCGCCGAACTCTATCAGGCGCTCAACGACGTCGGTTTTTCGCTTGCTCCCAACGCGGTCGCCTACTGGGTGGGCGAAGCCATGAACGCGACTGATTTCATCGAACTGGAGCCGGTGCCCGACAAGGTGACGAACACCGTCTCAATGCTGGTGCGCAACACCCTTCACCTTGCCCGGCTGCTTCGCGACAACGCCTATCCCGGTGAAAAATAATCTTCCGCAAGGCACGGACGGTCGCAGATGACAGGCAGGGAACGCGCGGCAGGTCCGCTCATCCCCCTCCAATCCGCAGGGCCAGCCGGTTGTGAACGACCCCGGCGGCTGCGACGTCGCAGGCGATCTGGCTTGCAGCGGGCCTTCTCGACCTTGCCAGTCCACCATACTCGTCAGCGTCACCTACGTCGGCCCGGTCGCGATCACCGCCACGTTGACCGCGCCCGCTTCACCGCTGCTGGCGAGCGCTCCGGCCATATGCGTTTCAGCCAGCGCCGTCTGGTGCGAGGCGCGCCTTTCGCCTGGGGATCGAGTGCTCGTCTCTGTCGGCGGTCCATCGACGCGCCCTCAAGAGTCCGACACGTGATCGGGCTTGCCCTTCCGGCTGCCGGAGGCCATTTCCTCCAGTTCGTCCTCTGTCATCGATTCCACCATCTCCCTGGACGCGCCTCTCAGTTCGCTCTTCTTCTTCTCTCCGCGCTTGGCGGCGAGGGCAGCGCCGGCGGCCATCTGCTGCGATTTCGATTTGGCTGGCATGACATCCTCCTGTGTTTGGTTTCACAGGATCAAACTGGCTGGATCGTCACTTGTTCCGTCGGTCATTGACCAATTCGCAAGCCTGGCAGAAGCGTCAGTGGGGAACATCGGCCGCCGTCGGAGGTTGAACCGCGAAGTCGCCGACGTCCTCGGTTGGTCCCGCAAATCGACAACAAGCGTGACCATGATGTCGTCGGAGCCAAGATGGACCGTCGCCCGGAGCATAAACCATAAACGTCGATCGGGCCCGGTTGCCGGGTTCCCGTCCTCAGTACTTCCGATTCTAGGGCTCCCGATAGGCTGTCACCCGGAGGGTCACCAGGTCCCGCCGTGGTTCGGCATCCAGGATGAACACGCCTTCGCGATGCGAACCTGGTGAGAGATAGGCGAAGACGACCTCGGCCAGCAGAGCGCCATCGTTTCGCACCACGCCGACATGAATGTCCTCCGCCGAATCTACGCCTTCGTTGCGAAGGGAAAATCGCAGGTGGAAGCCGTCCCCCTGTCGCTGGACGGACTGCGGCGAGGCGATGAGCCGCGCTCGGCCTTCGTTCTCCTGGAAGCCGAGATGAACGAGATAGATGACGAGGCTGGAGAGCATCAGCGCAGAGACGGCGCCGACCGCCCATTCAAGCGATCGCGACCATTGCCTGACGCTGTCTTTTCTCACCGCGCTCATCGCACCGCTCACAGGATCAGCCGGGCCGCCGCGGCCCCGATGGAGCAGGGCAGACCCAGCACGATCACGGTGATCACGCCCTCCGAAAGCGAAACGGCATCCAGGCGTTCGAAGGTCCACAGCAAGTAGAGGCTGATCGCCAGGGCCAGAACGTAACCCGGAACCGTCAGCCTTACGAAGGCGCTCCACCACGGCGTGGCCTCGCCGAGTTCACGACCGCCGCGGAAATTGACGGCAAAGACGAAACCGTACATCGCCGAGAGCGAAAGCCCGACCAGCATCAAGGCGTGCCAAGGCGCAAGCCGGTTTGCGATCAGGGCGATTTCCTGAGTGGGCGCGACATTGAAACCCAGATACAGCGCACCAACGCCCATCAGGAACAACTCGCCCGAGTAAGTCTCCTGCTTTTCCTCAACATCGTCGTCGGGCCGGCGTCCGAACTGGGAGCGGCCGAGCAGCGCGCCCATCGCCGCCGGCACGATCTGGATTGCGGTCTTGCCGACGATCTCGTCGATCGACGCACCTTTCCCGAAGGAATTGAAGCCGACGAGAAGCACGACCGTCGTCGGCGCGCCCACCATCAGCGCGAACAGTGCATCGATCACATCGTCGCCAAAGCCGCCGGTCCGCTCGAAGCCGATCTGGTGCGACAACTCGACGAGCATCGGAAAGCCGAGCACGATCAGCAACGCAAGACGAAAGAGGTTCATGCTGCCGCCGAACTGCCAGAGTTCCTGGGTCATCAACATCGACAAGGAAAAGATAATCGCGCCTCCGAATGCCCGCCCAATATCGCGCAGGGGCTTGCTTTGGCGAATGTTCTTCCCCTGGACGCCTGCCGTCATCGATGGCCGCCGCTCGTTCGAACACCGGGTCCCCCCCACTCAATGTTCCTTCGCGGCGAACAGCTTCGCTTCCGCGATGCAAAACCGTTTTCCTCGCCTGGAACCTCCTCCACCTCGATGTCGACGGGCAAGTTCAGGCGCGGCAGTCGAGCCATCAGCCGGAAATGGTGATGCAGAGCGTCACCATCGGTCGGGATCGGTCGGCCATGGCATTCATTGCGGAAACGGCTGCGTGCGGGCTGGCAGACGTCGGCCGTCCCCGACGCCTTTCCTTCCGGAAAGCCGGTCTGGCCCTCCGGCAAGCCGGTCTGGTCTGCAGGAATGCCCTCTCCATCGTCCAATACGGAACTCTTCAGGACCATGTTCACGGTTACTTTCTTCCGTTCCGAAACCGTCCGAGACGACTCCCTGCGCATCGGCCGTTCTACAACCGTCGGATCAGGCCATTGTTCCCTTGCGGTGGAACTTTCGCCTCCCTGCGAAGTTCGGCCAGCATGAAACACCGCATCTTCAAGCTGCTGCCAACGGCGCAAGACTCTGACCCGAACTGGGACCGCGCTCCCAATCAGGGCGAGATCGTCGTGCGTGCCTTGTCGCCTGCCGATGCACGCATCGTAGCAAGTGAGGCCGAGCCCGATTTTCTCGATTCCGGCGGCAAGCCAAGTCGCGGCACCGCCACCCGCTTCGCCAGTGCCTTCCGCGACGAGAAGCTCTACACGGTCGTCGAGATCGACGATTCCGACTTTTCCAAGGGCGGACCGCGTGCGGTGCTCTCCGGCACATTCCGCGATCCGTTGAAGAAGGCATGAACCCCGGTCGCTACCGCGAACCCTGCACCATCTCCCTGATCCAGCGCATCAGCAATTCATCGTAGGAACGGCGGCTCTGCGGGGTCGAAAGCCCGTGTTTGGCGCCGGTGATAATCCGGTGGGTGAGTGAGCGTGCCGTTCCGAAGGAGGCGAGATAGCTCGCGACCGTCGCATGCGGCACGTACTCGTCATGCTCGGATTCGACAACCAGCACGTCGCCTTCGAATTCCAGGCAGTTCCGTAGGGCGCGATTGTTGGCAGCCTGGACCCGCCGACTACGGTAGTTCTGCATTTCCAACCGACCGAGATCGACCTTCGGCTTCTCCCAGCCAGCGTCCGGATACAGCGCGGGTACCCGCATTCCAAGCCATCTGACCGGGCGCAACACAGTCAGAAACGTCGCCAGGTAGGCGCCATAGCTACTGCCTACGACCGCGATTGATTCCTTTTCCACCGCCGGATGTGCGGCCAGAACGTCGTAGGCAGCGCAAATGTCGGCGAGGTTGTCGGCCCGCGACACCCGCTCCCGCTCGCGCTCCGTCCGCCCGTGGCCGCGCATGTCGAAGGTCATGCAGATGCTGCCGAGTCGCGATATCGCGCGCGAGCGCTTCTGGTCGCGGTCCTGGCTTCCCGACCAGCCATGGACGAAGAGGATGCCGGGCCACCCCGCATTCGGCTCGAAGACGCATCCGGAAAGCTCGGTGGAGCCGACATTGATCGGGGTGTCGACCGTTCTCATGGCAGATCCTCGACGATGGCGTATTTGAGCAGTTGGCCGACCGCCGAATCCTCTCCGCAATAGAGGATGTCGGCTCTGCGGGGCGGCAGCCATCCGGCGCCGTAGCGCTCGACGGAGGTGGCGATTACCAGCATCCTCTCGGGATCGAATTGGAATGCCTTGAGAGCCGCGATCTCGGCGCTCGTCGCGCCGCCGACCCGCCAGGATTGCTCCAGCACTGCTGTGCGGCGCTTGCCGCTGCCGTCCAACCCGCTCACCACGTCGTAGTTCCGCCGGGACGCCACCAACCCAAGCTCGTCGCTGGCCAACCGGTCGAAGGAGATCGCCAGCCGGCAGATGGCCGCCGCTTCTGAAGAGACGTGCTGGATGAGTTCAGGGTATCCACCGCGCACGACGAAAAGGCGCGATCCGCCATAGGCGGGCTGGCCGTCATTGTCGCGGGTTGCCTCTTGCGTACCGACATAGGCTGCCGAGAGTTCGCCGAGCGCAATGCGCCCGACACTGTAAGTGCTCGCCGGCATGAGGTTCTCCTCAAGTACCAGCCCGTCGCCCAGAGGCTCGAATCCGTCGAGCGAATCGATGAAATCCACGAGTTGGCGCTCATCATAGGCCACCCGCTGGTCCTTGCCGCCGCTGGCGCCCGCCACCTTCAGCCGGACCGCACCCTTGGCCAGGATCAGTTCGCCGGCGCGCAGCGCGCCCTTCCGCGTCGAGGCGAAATAACCGTCGAGCGTCATCGGCCGCGCATTGGTCGAGAAGGCGTGCGGCCAGCGAAGATCGGTTGTCTCGCCCGGGGCCGGAGGATGGACGATCGCCTTGGTCGCCATGAAGGCATGCGGAACCCAGCCTCCCAGGAAGCCCTGCTCCTGAGGTGGATCGGCGCCGAGCGCAGCCGGACGGGTGTCAGAGAACAGCGTCGTCATCGGGACGCAGAACGCAGTCCCTCCGTCGGAGAACTCTTCCCGCCGCCCTGCAAACCGCCGCCTCATCAGATTGGCGACACGCCGGGCCAGCCCGGTGTGGGTGACGCTATCATGACGCTTGTCGGTGCCGCACCTCCATGTCACAACAGGGGGGTGTGTTTTCGCGGTCTGCTCGGATTTTGCGCTCATCTCTCATCCAGTTTCGGCGTTGTATTGAAGGCGGTGAAAAGGCGCCGTGTGCAGGACCTCTGCGCCCGCAGGCGGTCCCGCGGATCGATCCACCGGCTTCAGCGTCCCCAACATTTGCGGTCGCCGATTGTTCGATTGGAAACAGGCCGCCGGTCGGGCCATCGTGCCGCCCCGAACGCCAGACGCGCGGCTCGAGCCGTCGGATCAGCGCACCGAGAGAAAGCGGGATGCCCGGATGGCCGTCCCAAAAAGGCTCTCGATCAAGGCGCCAGACGAGTATGCCCGCCGCTCGAAGAGCGCGTCGGAGATCATCAACGCCAGCGCCGTATCAAGAGCCGGCTCAACCGCGCCCGCCACCTGCTTGCGGAGGAACTCGACGAGCAGGAGTATCTCAACCTGCACTGACAACAGAACGCGCGGCACTTCTTCGCCCGCAACATTCGCTTTGCCGGGCGGTTGGCCGGAAACACTTGTCACCTGATGGGAGCGATAGATGGCTTAGAGTGAAGAGAACGACAACAAGTCGAAAGCCGAAGAAATTCATAAGGATACAACGCGGCGTCATCAGCGCCAAACCGCGCGTCATCGCGGGCTCGGATGATGCGACCCGTGCACGTATGGCCGCCCGGCGCCAGACAGGTTTCCTCGACAATTCCTCCGACACGATGCCGGCAAAATGCCGCCGTCATGAAGACGGCGGCAGAGACTTCCACTTGTCGGGATTTCTGGATCGGACCTGGAACCCGGTCGCTCAGGCCGCCTTCTTCTCCGCAGCTGCATTGACCGATGTTTCGGCAATGCGCGTCAGCAGGTCATCCGTCTCGCTTTCCTCGGAGAGCGTCTTGTCGATCAGCGAGACCGCCTCGTCGTAGCCGAGCTTTTCCGCCCAGGCGCGCAGGGTGCCGTAGCGGCTGATTTCGTAGTGCTCCACCGCTTGGGCCGCAGCGAGGAGACCGGCGTCCAGCGCGGGGGAGCCCTTGAAGGTCTCCATCACCTCCTCGGCTTCGCTGATGATACCTTCGATGGCTTCGCAGGTCTTGCCCCGCGCCCGTTTGTCGATGATATCGAATACCTTCTCCAGGCGTTCGACATGCTTTTCGGTCTGTTCTTCGTGTTTTTCGAAGGCGGCCTGAAGTTGCGGATTGTGTGCGGCGCGGGCCTGTTTGCGCAGGGCCTTCACGATTTTCTTCTCTGCGTAGTAGATGTCGCGAAGCGTCTCGTGGAACAGGTCTTCGAGGGTTTTCTCAGCCATGTGGCAACTCCTTCCGGTTGGTTGGGCCATTTTGGGGACAGGCCGATTGAAAAGCGCCAAGGTTGACCGGCCGCCACCAAACACTCAGCCTTGCCAAAAGTTCCTGCCGGGTTGGGGCGGATCGGAGCACCTGTCGGGAGAGCTGGCTCGTTGCGGCACTCGCCGACCCCAATGGCGAGCAAAGCGCTGTCGTCTGGCCTCTGTTCGGGTGCCGGGGAATCTACCTCTTCCAGCCGGCGGCAGTACTTCAGCCGTTTCCGCGATGCTTTTTCTCATCGGGACGGACCCGAGGATGGGCAAACGAGCCGCTGATCGCCGGGAGCAAGAGGCTGCAAAATATGTATCGCTGCGTCTGCCAATAGGCAGATCCGGCGCAGCACGACGTCAACTGGGTTTCCGACGGAACTTTCTCGGACGAGATCCGGTGCGGTGAGGATATCTGCGCGACCACGAACACTGGTGACCACCGGGACATGCCGCGTAACGGCTGCGACGCATAGAAATGCTCGACGGGTTTTCAGGCGCAGTCCTGAAATCAGTCGAGGGCGATCGTCGCCCTGAGCGGCAGATGGTCGGAGGCGACGCGCGCCAGCGGGGTCCTCACCGGCCGGGCGTCGATGCAGCGCAAACCTGAAGAGAGGAAAACGTGATCGAGCCGAAGGAACGGAAAACGCGATGGGAAGGTCGGATCATTGAACCTGCGCTCTTTCGGACGGGCGAGTTCGAGCTTCCGTGCAATCTGGCGATAGCCCATCGAGGAGGGTATGGCATTGAAGTCGCCCATCAGAATGACGTCACTGTCGCGGCAGGCGGAATTTCCCAACCAGCGCTCCCCGAGCAATGTCGACAGCTGGCGCATACGCTCATACCGTTTGGCGCCCAGATGCGTGTTGAAGACGTCGAAGCGCCGATCAGCAAACGCGATCCGCATCCAGATGACTCCGCGCGGTTCCCCGGGTCCCGGCAAATCGCCTGTCTTGACGACTTCGGCCGGCAGCGAGGTCAAGATCGCATCACCATATTGTTCCTCTCCGCGATGCATGGCGGGATGAAAGGTCGCATTCATGCGCAGACGGGAGGCGATGTATTGCGCCTGGTCCGCGCCGCCACTGCGGAGCCGGCCCACGTCGAGTTCCTGCAATCCGATTATGTCGGGCTGGCACGATTCAATGACCGTGGCGATCCGCGCCGGGTCGGGGCGGCGATCCCAACCGACACAGCCATGAACATTGTAGGTCAGAACTTTCAGATGACGAACCATTCATACCTTCCCTGTCGCGTCCGTGTATCCGGAACCGCTGCGACAGACGATTCGTTCCTTCGAAACAGGCAGCATTCCACCAGGAGCTCTCATTGAACGGACATTCGATGTGGCGGAGCGCGTTGCGCATCTTCACCGTTCTCGTCATGTTTTCCGCCGCTTACCTGCTCTACCGAAATCTCAGCCAGTACCGGTTGGAGGACATCGGCCAGTCGCTGGCCGCCCTCCCGGTGCCGCGATTGCTGTCCAGCGCCGTCTTTGCGGCCGCATCGTACCTCTGCCTGTCGCTGTTCGACTTGACCGCCCTTCTCTACCTCGGCAAACGCCTTGCCTATCCGAAGGTCCTGATGACTTCCTTCGTCGCGCTCTCGATCGGCCACAATATCGGCTTTGCGGCGCTCAGCAGCGGGGCCGTGCGGTATCGCTACTATTCGGGATGGGGTTTGTCGGCGGCCGAAGTCGCCAGGCTGATCGGCTTCTGCGGCATCACAGTGGCGCTCGGCATCGTCGGACTGACCGGCATCGCGCTGATGTTCTCGCCCGACTCCGCAATACAATTCGGCACGTATGATATTTCCCTCAACCGCATCCTGGGAGCGACGCTCCTCGCGCCGGTGCTGCTCTATCCGGTCGCCGCCGCCCTGTTACCGTCCCACGTTGCGGTCTGGCGGTGGCACCTCGCGGTTCCGGGTTTCAGGCTTGCCACGGCCCAGGTCGTCATCGGCGTCGTCAATTTCGCGCTGGTCGGCGCGAGCCTGCACCAACTCGTCGCCGGAGTGAGCGAAGCCGGCTACATGGAGGTTGCCAGAAACTATTCGGTCGCCAACCTCGCCGCAATCGTCAGCCACGTTCCCGGCGGCCTCGGCGTGCTTGAGGCGACGATCGCCTACACCCTGCCCGAGGCCGCGACCATTGGCGTGCTGATCGCCTTTCGCGTGGTCTACTTTCTTCTGCCCCTCGCCATCGGCCTGCCGCTGTTTGCGGGCAGCGAGGCCGTACGGTCAAAGCGGCATCGCCGGGCTACATGAGAAACCTCTTCAGCGCCGCCAGCTTCGTTCGCATGGCCCTGAAGGGAACCAGCAGGCGCTGCAGCGGCCAGTAGGGCCGGTGTGGATCGAAAATTCCGCTTCCATAGCGCCAGAAGCTCGATGTGCCGTACCGTAAGTTCACGCGGAATGGCTTCAGCCGCCTTTCCCTGCCATTGAGCCCGTCGATGACCGCGCAGAGCGAACCCGTCCGGGCCAGCAATCCTTCCACCTCGCCGAGCGAGGCTCCGAGATGCTCGGCCAGAAGGTCGTTGCGCAGACGCGCGATTGCCACGCGATGCGCTTCCGTCTCGGCTTCCATGCCAAGATCACACTCGGTGTCGAAGCCCTGCGAGCGGCGGTTGAGGTTGGATGAACCGAGCCGTATGAACCAGTCGTCAATGATGACCAGCTTGGAATGGACGAGGATCTCGCAGTCCCCGCCGGCGCTGTCCGAGATGACCGGATAGCCGATCCGCAGCCGATTGTACCTGTCGGACTTTTCCAGTCGCTGTATGGCCCGGTTGCGGCCGAACCCCATTGTCCATTGCTCGAAGATGCCCCGCATGTGCTTTGTAGTAATAATTGCAACGTCCGGCCCATCCTTCTCACGCAGACGCGAGCACAGCCGCTCGACGACGGTCGAGGATGCCAGATACTGGGTCTCGATATAGATCGTCCGCTTTCCCGCATCGACGATGTCACAGATCAGGCGCAATGGCTCGGTGCGCCGCTCATGGCCGTTGATGCCCGGTTCGGCGAGCGCCACGCCCACAGGGCAGTCGCTTATGTCCGGCTCGGCCGGACGGATACCCTCCGGCGACGTCCCGGCCTCGGGCGGCACTTCCTCGCCGATGCCGAACAGCCACCGTCGACGGGCGACATCGGCGAGCACCCTCGCCGCGGCGCCGGTCACTCTTGCCTGGATGTCATGAACGGGCGAATAGGATTCGCCTTTCGAATCCCGCCGTGCGCTGTCATCGAACCGGTGCTTCCGGGTGTCCCATCGCCCGGAGGTCAGATCAATGCCGCCGACGAAGCCGACGGCGTCGTCGATGCAGACGATCTTCTGGTGGTGCGAAGCCCTCACCGGATGTTCGGTGTCATAGCGCATGTGGACGCGCGGATGATCGGACCAGCTTGATTTGGAAAGATAGGGCGTCAGGCCATGGGAATAGAACGGCCCCTCCGCCCAAACCAGGATCCGTACGACAAGTTCCTCGTGCTGTTCCACGAGCGACCGCAGATAGGCGCTCAGCCTCTCCTGGGGATGCAGATCTGGACGTTGCAGGGTGATGTCGGAATCGAAATCCCAGCCGACGATCCAGACCGATTTTCGCGCAAAGTCCAGATCCGCCCTCAGTTCGCGGAAATATGTGTCGCCGTCGATGAGGAACCGCACTGTCGCGGCGCGGGAACGGCGCCAGACATTCTCGCCCTGCTCCAGGATTGACGGGAAACTCGTCCTACCCCCTTCACCGCTCGCTCCCGTGCTTTCCACCGGCGCGACAGCGTGATGCGAAACATGCCGAGCCATCAATGTCGGGTCCGGCATTTTCAGTCGCGATCATTCGCAATCTTGTTGCTCTCGTGGTCCTGAAGCTGGTCGGTTTCGACGCGCTTGCTGTCGAGTCCACGCGTGCGGGAATGCTGCGACTTGTCGCGATTGGAGAGGGTCTGGTTCTCGCCGATCTCCTCGATATCGGCGATGGTCCGGGCGCCGGAGCCGTCGCCCTTGCCCTGCGATCCGGCCCCCATGTGCTTCTTGTCAGCATTGGCCATGAAAAGACAAACTCCCTTTCTCCAAGTTGGGTGTACTCATGCCCAATCCGGCAGAACCGGTTTAGTTCCAGCCGACGAAGGCGATGGCGCCCGGACTTGCGCGCCCGACGTCCTGAGCCGCGGAAACGGAAGATGCGCGAAGACGCTGAAGCCACGAACTCCGCCCGACCGTCAGGCCCTGTTCCCAACGCCCTCACCAAGGCGAAATGAAAACGCTTGCCGATTTTTCCGTTCCGCCCAGCGTTCCAGGACAATGACAAGCCGGGACCGGGAAAACCGGAAAAGCAATCGGGGCAAAGCGCGCGAAGACGACGGCATATGCATCCTGCTGACGATCAAGGATGCGACCGAAACAGCGAGGACGAATTCAGTCTCAAGCATCGCAGACCGGGGACGGACGGACGGCTGGACGATCTCGCGGGCGGTCCCGGTCGTCGACAAAGGTGGGGAGGTGACAGAGTCGTTCGGAGCCGCGACCGATGTCGCCGCGCAGTGGCTGTGGACCTAGAACAACGAACGGCCAATATGGGCATTGGCGGTATCACACCCGCACGGAAACTGAAAATGGCCGCGTGAATTCTACCGCAGGGCCCCGTTAAGAACGGGGGGATTACCGTCCTACGCAAAAACAACGCCTCGACCCGGAGCTTCCGCTCCCGCCAGCCAGCGCATTTCGGGCGACAGATCCGCCGTTGGATGCCTCGAAATACCCCCGTTTTGCACACTTGTAATTCGATCCGCCATGAGCAAGGCGAAGGTGAAGATCGGCATGGCCAATGTCGCCTGCAACATGCTCCGCTATGTCTGCCAACAGGGGCGAACCGTGCACGTATGAGCGAAGCCCGGGAGAAATCGCTCGAAACCACCCCAAACTACCGGCGGCAGGCCGAACCTCAACGGCTGAACGCCACACCCTGCCTCCTTCGTCCGGCCTTCATACCATGCCACCGTCGGCGCGGAGCGTCCGGCCGGTGATCCAGCCGGAATCCGCGGAGACCAGCATGGCGATGGCGCCGGCGATATCCGCGGGTTGGCCGATGCGTCCGAGCGGGGTCTGCGCTGCAACGGCGGCGCCGCGCCCGGCCACCGCCTCGCGGGTCATGTCGGTTTCAACAAGGCCCGGCGCAACCGAGTTGACCCGGATGCGGCGCGGGCCGAGTTCCTTGGCGAAGCTCTCTGTCATCGCAATCACTGCCGCCTTGGAAGCCGAATAGAGCGCCGAACCGGCCTGCGGGTTCTGCGCCAGCCTAGAGGAGATCGTCACGATGCGCGCTCCTTCGCCCATGCTGGGTACCGCAGCCTGAATCGACAGAAGTGTTCCGCGCAGGTTGACGTCCATGACGTCGGTAACATCCTTTTCGGTAATCTGCTCCAGCCCGCCCCAGTGGTTTATGCCTGCCGCAGTCACCAGGATGTCGAGCCTGCCAAAATTCTCCAGCGCGGCCTTGACCGCGGCTTCGGCAGTTTCCCTTTTTCTCACGTCACCACCCGAGATCACGGCGCGTCCCCCGGATGTACCGATGGTATCGGCCACCTTCTGGGCGTCGGCCCGCGCGGTCCCGTAGCCTATCACCACCGCCGCGCCGCGACTGGCCAACAGCTTGGCGGTTTCCGCGCCGATACCGCGTGAAGCACCGGTAACCCAGGCGACCTGTCCGTCGAGCGTTTTCAATCCAGTTCCCCTTGTTCATAAATGTTTCGACGATTCAGTCGGCGCGGCATCCGCGAGGTTGCTGTGCCTGTCGGGGCACGATCATGCGGTCAGAAAGCCACCTTGTCGGCCCCCTTGAGATCCAAGATCTCCCGCGCTTCGTCGGGCGTCGCCACTTCCATTCCAAGCGACTCCACCAACTGCCGCGCCAGCGTCACCTGTTCGGCATTGGATTTCGCCAGCCGCCCCGGCCCGGCCCAAAGCGAATCCTCCAGTCCGACGCGAAGGTTGCCCCCCATCAGAACCGATTGCAGCGCGATCGGCATCTGGTTTCGCCCCGCGCCGAGCACGGACCATTGGTATTCCTCGCCGAACAGCCGGTCCGCCGTGCGCTTCATGTGCATGACATCTTCGGGATGGCCGCCGATCCCTCCGAGAATTCCGAATACGCTCTGAATAAAGACGGGCGGCTCGATCAGGCCCCGCTCGACGAAATGCGCGCAGGTATAGAGATGGCCGATGTCGTAGCATTCCACTTCGAACCGGGTGTCGTTTTCGGCGCAGGTGGTCAGGATGTTCTCTATATCGCCGAATGTGTTGCGGAAGATCCGGTCGCGTGAGCCCTCCAGGTATTCGCGCTCCCAGGCATGTTCGAACTCGGTGAACCGCTCCAACATCGGGTAAAGACCGAAATTCATCGACCCCATGTTCAGCGAGGCGACCTCTGGCTTGAACTGGGCGACCGGGCGCAGGCGTTCCGCGATCGTCATTGTCGACGCGCCCCCGGTGGTGATGTTCAGCACGCAGTTTGTGCGCTGTTTGATGATTGGAAGGAATTCGGCAAACCGTTCAGGCGACTGGTCCGGCGCGCCGTTCTGAGGATCCCTGGCGTGCAAGTGGACGATCGAGGCGCCGGCTTCGGCGGCACCGATTGCCGCCTCGGCGATCTCCTGCGGCGTCACCGGAAGGTATGGCGACATCGACGGCGTGTGTATTGATCCCGTGACGGCACAGGTGACGATGACTTTACGTTTCCTTGGCATCGGCGCCTTCCTTTTTGAACTATTTGACTGGAATGAATGCGTTGGGCAGCGCCAGTGTAAGCGCCGGAATGAAGGCGACCAGCATTAACACGACCAGACAGATCGCAATCAGGGGCAACGCCTCGCGGATAATTCGCGGCAAGGGTTCGCCCGACGCCGCCGCCACGATGAAGAGCTGGATGCCGACCGGTGGCGTCGCCATTCCGATCACCACGTTGAGCACCACCATCGCACCGAAATGAACCGGCTCCATCCCGATGAGCCCGCCCAGTTTCAGCAGGATGGGCATCGTCAGGATGAGGATCGAAATGGGCTCAAGGAACATCCCGAGAATCAGCAGGAACAGGTTGAGCAGCAAGAGGATCGCTATCTTGTTCTCCGTGATCAGCAGGATCGATTCCGTGATCCGCGTAGGCACCTGTTCCAGCGTGAAGACGAACGCCACGATTGAGGCCATCGAGGTGATGAACAGGATCGAGGACGAGACCACCGCGGTCGAGACCAGGGCCGTCCAAATCCGCGCTGGCGTGAGATCCCGATAGATCGTTCCGACGATCAGCGCATAGGCAACGGCCACGGCCGCGGCTTCGGTCGGTGTGAAGATGCCGCCCTTGATGCCCACGATTATGATCAGAGGAAGAAACAGTGCAGGCAATGCGCGGATGATGGCCGTTCCCCGATCCGCCATCGGGACGCGTTCGGAAACCGGAAAATTATCGCGGGCCGCGCGCCAGGTTGCATAGGTCAGGAACCCGCAGATCAGCATGATCCCGGGCACGACCCCGGCCATGAACAGCTGCCCGATCGACGTGCCCGAGAGGACGCCATAGATGATCATGGTGATCGAAGGCGGGATGATCGGACCGACCAACGAACTGACGCCAACCAGTGCAGCGGCATAGGCCGAAGGAATGCCCTGCTTTTTCATCGTGGGTATCAGGATCGAACCCAGAGCCGCCGCCTCGGCATTGGCGCTTCCCGATATGCCCGCGAAGAACCCTGCCGACAGGACGGTTACATTCGACATGCCGCCGCGGCGGTGCCCCACGCAGACCTTGGCGAAGGTCACGATGCGGTCGGTGATGCCGCCGACATTCATCAACGTCCCGGCCAGCAGGAACAGCGGTATCGTGAGAAGCACGAACTGATCCACCCCAGCCATCATCCGTTGTGGCAACTGCAGCATCATGGCGCCGTTTCCCGATAGCCAGAGAAAGGCCATGCCCCCGATACCGAGCGCCAGAGCGATCGGTACGCCGGTCACCAGCAGAACGGCGAATATTCCGAAAAAACCGCCCATCCTACTGATGTCCTCCGATGTCAGTCACCGGCGGCAACCCGTCTTGCCCTGCCCTATGCCGCAGCATCGAGACGACAAGGTCGGCCATGATATGCAGCGTCAGCAACGCGGCGCCGATCGGCACCGACACGTAGACCCACTTGACCGAAACCCCGGCATTGTTGCCGGTGATCGAGGACCAGATGAAATCCAGCGCCGGTATCTTTTGCCGATCGAAGCGCGAGGCGTAGTCAAATCCCTGATCGACGATCACAACCAGAAATATCAGTATCGGCACTGCGGTCACGCATTTGAGGATCAGGCGCGCGCGCGGGCTGAGCATATAGGGCAGCAGGTCGAGCATCACGAACTCTCCTCGTTGATAGGCGACGCCTAGGAGGAGAAACGTCTGCCATAGCAACAGATAACGACAGAGTTCTTCTGCCCAGATCAGCGAACCGGAAAACAAGTAGCGTGCCGCGACCTGAGCGATCATCACGACGAGGATTATTGCCATGCTGACCCCGGCGAGGCTTTCAATGGTTCGGGCATAGATCCCGAACCACCGAAACCACCGCGGGAGGACTGGACGGCCATCGGCGCGTCTCGCTTCCATTGCCACGATCCGCCTTGCTCAGGCGGAGGTCTGCGCGGCGATCACGAAATCGGCGATCAGCGGCGATTTCGTGCTCCACTGCTCAACGATCGGCGCGACCTTCGACTTCATAGCCTCCAGCCCCTCCAGTTCCATGATCTCCACACCCTTCGCCTTCAGTTCTGCACGACCGTCCAGGTCCTGCTTCGCCGTGTAGTCGAGCGTCGGCTGAACGGAATCCCGGCCGGCCTTACGGATTGCTTCCTGCAATTCCGAGGAAAGTCCTTCGAAGAAGGCGCCGTTCACACAGGTCACGTTGTGCCATGGATAATGGCCTGTCAGCGTGAAGTGCTTTGCGACTTCCCACAGGTTTTCGCCCAACATCGAAGAGACGTTGATTTCACAGGCGTCGATGGTCCCGGTTTCCAGCGCGCCGTAGACCTCGCCGTAAGGCAGGCCGACGGGGCTGACGCCGACGGTTTCCCAGATGATCTTGTGAAGCTCCAGCGGTACGATTCGCGTCTTGAGCCCGACGAAATCGGCGGTTGTCCGCACCGGTTTGGAGACGCTGGCAAAATGGCGCTGGCCGATATCCGTTGTTTGCAGGCCGAGGATGCCACCGTCCATGAGGCTCTCATTGATCGCGTCGCCTTCGGGGCTCAGCGCCATTTTCGCAAAGTGATTGTAGTCCTTTATGAGGAACGGCAACTGATAGGCATCCAGCGCGACCTGGCCGGTCACGATCGAAATCGTGGAGCCGCTGCCGCCGCAGAATTCCAGCGTGCCGGCGACACAGCTTTCGACGCCTTGCCGGTCATCGCCCAGTTGACGGTTCGGAAAAATCTGAAGGTCGAAAGCGCCTGGGACAAGCGCTTCCAGAGACTTCTTGAATTCAAGGGCCGCTATGTGACCCGGGTGAATCTCGTTGGCGGCATGTCCCAGGCGAACCTTCATGGCCCGCGCGCGTGCCAGGTTTGGCGCCGCCAGCGTCACAGCCGCTGCGGCGGCTCCGGTCTTGATCAGTTCGCGCCTCGTAAATCCAGTCGTCATGTCTTCCTCCCGGTTTCGTTGTATGGTCCTCACACCGTTGTTCGGCATCAGGCCAGGTTCAGTAGTCTCGCTGCATTATCTCCAACCAGCTTGCGAATGTCGGAATGGGGAAACTGCAGATCCAGCAACATCCTGACGATGGTGCGGAATCCTTCGATCGGGCGCGGCGAGCCGCGCAGGCCGAGATCCGAAGACAGCACGGTCCGGTCGACGCCCGCCACTTCGATGTAGTGTGCCAGGTCGTCGGGGCCGAAAAGCTTGCCCGAGCCTTCGGTCCACATGGCAATGGAATGTTCCATGTACGCGCCCAGTTCGACCATCGCGCGCATGTCATCGTCCGTTGCCCCGACGATGTAGGTCGGATGATTGACAAGCATCTTCTTGACGCCGCGCTTGCCGGCTTCCTCGAAGACAAGGATCAGTTCGCTGGCCGGAAGGTGGCCGCCGGAAAGGATAATGTCGCCTTCCGCGATCAGGTCGAGCACCTCCTTGACCGCATCAAGCAGTCTGCCCGATCCGTCCAGCGCGGAAAGGCCTTCGGGCGGCAGCATACGCCTTGTGGTCTTGGGGAACGTCTTGCCCTGGCCGGCCTGCTGGTCGATGTGGTTCTGCGCCGACAGGGTCGGCAACCAGATGATCTTGGCGCCGATATTGATGGCGTGATTGACCGCATGCGGATTGATGCCGCCGCTGGCGTTGTTCAGGGCAAGTCCGGAATACAGTTTCACATCCGTCTGGACCAGCTTCTCCAGCATCGCACAATGGGCGACTCCCAGATAGAAATGGTCCTTGTACAGCAGTGCGCGGAACCCGGCTTCATCGGCATCCAGTAGCGCCTCGTGATGATCCAGGATGCGCGGCATTGCAGCGGGGCCTGAGTGGCAATGCAGATCTATCGCGTCCTTCAGAAGTGTCTTGACCTCGGTTTCGCGATCCTGGTCTTGATGGGCAGTGGCTTGCATGGTGTCTCACTTACGCGCTTTGCGGCATGGGATAGTCGTCGGCGTTCAGTACCCAGCCGGCCTTTTCCGAAAAATCGACGCGTGGCGGGCAAAAGATATCGACGAGTTGGTTGCGACCCGGCTCCATCGCGCGCGTGGTGTGAATGACGGGCGGCGGGATGACATAGGCAGACGGTGACTGAACATGGTCGGCACGATCATCGCGCCAGTCGTCCATATCGATTGTCCAGGGCCACCGGAGGTGATGAATGAAAGATCCCGAGACGGCGAGCGAACATTGCTCGAAATCGTCATGATGATGGGGCGACAGGTTGTGCGGATCGCGCGGGCCGTCGTTCGGCTCCAGGTAGTTCACCATGAACGTCGTGCAGCGGAAGATTCGCCCGAAACGTCCTTCCTCCTTCGGCACGTCCAGTGAATACTGCCGGACCTTCCAGCCTTTGGGCGGTTCCGCCCAGGGCTTGAAGTCGGGGATGTGAACCCTGTCGCGGGAATAGGCATCGCTGTTGGTGCAGAGAGGGATCAGTTCCCTTGAATTGATCGTGAACAAGCGGCACATCGCCCCGCCCCCAACCAACTCAACACTGCTGTCGCCAGGCGGAACGAAGGCGATCGAAAATCCGGGAACGTCCACGACTTCGTTTTTCCAGGTGATCCTGGCGCCCGTCTCGGGAAGCAGCACGACATACTCGTCCGGCTGATCCTTGCGGCCGAACACACCGCCTTGCGCGCCAGCCGTCCAGGCCAAAACGAAATTGTTGCCCCTCGTGTACCAGGTCTTGCCGTTCGGGCCGGATTCGGCGGGGTCTTCCTGATAGAAGAGACCCATCTGAGGTTCGGCCACGAGTCCTGTCGGGGCCGGTCCGCTTCCACACTTCGGCGTCAGTGCAGCGCGCGGGTCTTTCTTGTCGTACATCTCTCCCCCCTATTCAGTCCAGAGCGACCGAAAAGCGTTGCAACGCGCTTTTCGCACCCTCTCTCAAAAAGCCCTGGTCCGACGCCACGATGAAACCTGTCGCACCCTGTTCGGAAAGCGCCTCTGCATCCTCCGGCGTGCCTGACATCACGAACACCTTTCGCCCCACTCGACGCGCAGCGACGGTGATCGCATCAACGGCGCCGACAACGTCGGGCGACGCCGCAGTTTCCGCTTCGAATGCCACGGTCAGGTCACCCCGCCCGATGAAGAACGCATCCAGCCCGTCGACAGCCGCGATTTCGTCAATGCGTGCGATTGCCTGAACATCCTCGATCATGGCGATCACCGCGACCCGGCGATCCTGGGCCGCGATGTGATCAGCCATGCCGGTTTTCCCAAAATGGCCGGCGCGCGTCGTGTTGGAAAAGCCGCGGGATCCGCCCCGATAACGCGCAGCGGCCGCAACCGCCTTTCCCCGCTCCACGCTGTCTACATGCGGCACGAGCACGCCGTCGGCGCCACAATCGAGGACGCGCAGAATCTGGCCGATGTCTGAAACACGGACGACACCCGCGATGCCCGCATGGCGGCAGGTCATCAGAATCCGGTCCGTCGTCTCGGGGTTGAAGAGCGCATGCTCCTCGTCGATCACGACGAAATCAAAGCCTTCCTGAGCCAGGATCTCAGCGGCATGGGCGGTCGGCGTCTTCACGAAGGCTCCCAGCAGCTGCTCACCAGCCAACACGCGTTCGCGAAAATCTCGCGTCTCAATCACGGTCATCCGGCCTCCCCATTTTTTTCTTGTGTTTCGGTAGACGTAACGCTATATTGGTCTACGCAACATGGTATTGCCATTGATCGTTCGCTTGTCAAGCGGCTGCGATGGTGGCGATCCAATAATCGGAGCAATCCCTATGCCCAGGATCAGCGGTGAAGGCGTTAGCGGCAATCAGGGCGTCGTGCTGACTTTGCGGACGCTTGAAGCCTTGGCGCACTCAAAGGGACAGATGGGGGTGACCGAGCTGGCAGCGAAGCTGGGCACGACCAAGACACGCATCCATCGCCAGCTTCGCACCTTGCTGGAACACGGCTATGTCGCTCAGTCCGAAGAGACCGGACGTTACCGCGTGGGCAGTCGCTTGATCTCGCTTGGCCGCCACGTCACGGAGGCGTCGAACCTGGCGGGACTTGCACAGCCGCATCTGAGCAAACTACGCGAAGCCCTTGGTCAGTCCTGTGTCGTCTCGCAGTTCGAACATAGTGGCGCCCGAATCGTGATGGCCCTTTCGGGACGCTCACCCATAGAGATCGGGGTGAAACCAGGCTCGCTTCTACCGTTCCACAACTCCGCCCAAGGGCGCGTGATGCTGGCCCATGCCGATCCGGAGTTCCGCAAGACCGTGCTGGCTCGGCCCATGAACGCCACGACGCCGGAAACGATCGTGACTCGCGAGGCCCTGCTCGTTGAGCTCGAGAAAGTGCGCGCGCGGGGCTGGGCGACGGCGGCCAACCAGTCGGCCATGGGACTGAACGCCCTGGCCGCCCCCTTCTTCGACGCGAGTGGCGGGGTCGTGGGAGCCGTGGGCATCGTTGATCTCGTGCAGTACCTGCCGCCTCAACCGCTCCCGGAACAACTGGAGGCCATAGTGCAGGCGGCGGCCGGAATCTCAACGTCCCTCGGCCACATTGCCGGGCAGTAGCGCCGGTTTGGTGGGAAGGCCGTTCACCCCGTCAGCTTACCGCCAAGCGGCGGCGGCCTGGTATGAACCACCAACCGAACCTGGGCTCCGGTTGCAAAACCGCCAGTGTCCCGAAGAATTCGGGCAACGGACATCCGCAGATTTCCAACCTCGCATGGCTCTCATTGCCAAGCTTCTGCCCCGAGTTTCTGCAACATCTCTGCCATATCGGGCATCGGCAGCCCGGTTCGAGAATATCGCACGCAATACCGCCGTCGGGTTGGAGGCCAAACTCCGTCTCGCGATTGACCCGCTGGTCCCCGGTCCCCCCTCGTCAGTGCGCTGCAAACCCGGGGTGCGGCGCATCCAAACCTTCCGATTTCTTTTTCTACCCAAGCACTTGGCGGTTGGCTGCGCCGGGTGCGAGACGGGCGGCCGTCCTCGGCATCTGCACGCTTTTGTCCGCCGTACCCGATGACGTGGGGGCCTATCCGCTTATGCGGACGATCATGCATGCGGTCGTTGCGCCCACGCATCCGCTCGTGCAGCTGGGGCCGACAGCATCTGCGGCTGATCTGCCTGGTCACGTCCAACTCATTCTGTCCGACCCCGCAGCACCGAAGGGCCCGAATTTCGGATTGACGAGCCCGCAGGTCTGGCGGTTTGCCGACCTGAAACGGCGGCTTGATTTTCTGATGGCGGGCTTCGGATGGTGTCGGATGCCGGCTCATGTCACGGAAACGCATTTGGCGGACGGATCACTGGAACGGATCGAGATCGAGGACGACACCGCCCCGCCGGTCGGGATCGTCATCTATGCCGCGCACTTGCGCGATCCTATTTGCGGCCCGGCCACCCGCCTGCTTCTTGAAGCGCTGCAGGGCCCTCCTCGCGATATCCTGCCGGACAGAGCGCGGGGGTCTCTGCCCGACTGCTACTGTTGCAGTTGGTTCGTCCGGTATTATCGCCTGCACGGCTTGAGCAATGGACGCCTTGCCGCCCCCGATCCCGGTCCAGTCGCACTGGCGTTCGAGTTTTCGTCAACTTTTTAGAATCGAACTGAAAATCACGTCGAACAGATGATCCGCGCGTTTGGCAAGCGCTGGTTGATCGCCCAACCAGGCCAAGGCTCCGACCAATGCGAACAGGTCTGCGCCGTCGATATCGGTCCGAGCGACGCCTTCAGCCTGCGCCCGGGCCAGCAGCCGCGCACCCGACGCCTTCATGGTCCCGCATGAAGCATGCAATGCCGAGCTTGGGTCCTCGATTGCGGCCACCATCAAAGTGATAATGCCACGATAATCATTGGCACAGGCAACCAGGACCCGCAGCCAGGAAACCAGAGCTTTGTCAGGCGCTTCGACCGATGCGAGCGCTTCAGCCTGGGCTTTCAGCGTGTCAAAGCTTTCGCGCAGAAGCGCGTCGAAAAGCGCCTCGCGCGTTGGAAAATGCCGGTACAGCGTGCCAAGCCCGACGTCGGCCCTGCGAGCAATATCTCGCAACGAGGCATCTGCGCCCTGTTCAAGGGCTACATCGCGGGCCACTGCCAGCAGGTTGTCGTAGTTCCTTTTCGCATCGGCGCGCATGAGCCAACCCTTGACAATCGGAGCGCTGCTCCGAATATAAGGAGCAGTGCTCCGCTAAGGGTAGCCGATCTGTGACCGAAGGAAAAGAGATGTCAATAAAGATGATGAAGGCAGTCAGACAACACACGTTTGGCGGGCCTGAAGTGCTTCGCTATGAGGACGCTCCGATGCCAGAGTTGAAGCCCGGCGAAGTGCTGGTTCGCGTGCATGCTGTGGGCCTGAACCCACCGGACTGGTATCTGCGCGAAGGCTTTTCCATGCTGCCTCCCGAATGGCGGCCTGTGATGAAGATGCCTGTCATCCTGGGGACCGACATTTCGGGAACCATCGCGGCGCTGGCCGATGATGTGCAAGGTTTGGCCATCGATGACGAGGTCTACGCAATGGTGCGTTTCCCCAGCGGCCTTGCCGGGGACAGCCGGGCCTATGCCGAATATGTCAGCGTACCTGCCTCGGAAATCGCGTTCAAACCCGATGGCATAGATCATATTCAGGCCGCGGGCGCCCCGATGTCACTGCTGACCGCATGGCAGTTCATGATCGACGTTGGGCATGACGAACCCAACCCGCTGCAACCGAACCGGCATGAACCGGTGCCGTTGAAGGCCAAAACCATTCTGATCAATGGTGCTGCGGGTGGTGTCGGGCATTTTGCTGTGCAACTGGCCAAGTGGCAGGGCGCGCGGGTGATTGCGGTCGCATCGGGCAAGCACGAGGCTCTTATGGGTGACCTGGGCGCGGATGAGTTCATCGACTACACCAAGACTTCCGCCGAAGCGGTGGTGCGCGATGTCGACCTCGTCATCGATGCAGTCGGCGGGCCGACGACGGGGCGCTTTCTGCGTACGCTGAGACCGGGCGGGGCTTTGTTCCCGATCTTTCCGCTAGGCTTTTCGGGTGCGGATGAAGCGGCATCGCTGGGGGTTACGGTATCGACAACACAAGTCCGCTCCAGTGGCGCGCAGTTGGCGGAGGTTGGCAAATTGCTCGCGGATGGAAGTCTGCGCGTTGTCATCGACAGCATCTATCCGCTGCAAGATGCGTCCAACGCACATGTGCGTGCCGCCGCCGGGCACATACAGGGCAAGATCGTGCTGACGGCCGGTTGACGCCGCGCGGGCAATCCCCCGTTGCAGGCTTTGCGCAGCGGGGAATTGCCGAATTTCATCATCAAGAGGGCCGAGAAAATGATCATCGTCATGGGCTACATCACGCTGCATTCCTCTGATGTGCCGGGCTTCATCGCCGACATGCAGCATTTTGCCATCACCACGAGGGTCGAGGACGGTTGTATCTTCTTCAGCGCAGGACCGGAGGCCGGATCAACCGGACGCATACTTGTAACGGAGCGCTGGCGGGATCAGTCGGCCCTGACCGCGCATCTTGAGGCTCCCGCAACCGAAGCATTCATCAAGACCTGGGCAAGCAGGATGAAGGGCGATATCCTGAAATTTGATGCCGCGAACGAGCGTGGACTGATGGAATAGTGCCGCAAGGTCACATGTTTGCCACCATTTGCTTGATGGTATGCGGTGCGATCCGCAGCAGCATCGGGAGTAGCCTGGAGGCGCCCGGCAATGCCATTGGCTGACGGCGCGCCAGTGCTCTCAGAGTGACCCGCGCCACTTCAGCAGGCGGCATCTTTCTCCCAGCATAGGCCGCATTCATGGCCGTATCGACAGTAGGCGGAAGCAATTCGAGGACATGAGTCCCTCTGGGGGCAAGTTGTCGGCGCAATCCTTCGGCAAAGCCGTGCAGCCCTGCCTTGACGGCTCCATATGTCGGCGCACGGGTAGGAGAAACCAGAGCGAAGCCTGAGGTAACAAACACGATCGCAGCCATTGCGGGCCAGCGTTTCAATGCCGCTGCCGTCAGTTGAATGGGCGCAGTCAGGTTAACGGCGACCTCCTGCTCCAGTTCATGCGTGGAATCGGGCTCCCCGGCGAGATCCCGTTCGACAAAGGTGCCTGCATTGTTGATCAGAATGTCTAGTCGGCCGAACCGTTCGGTGACCTTCTCCAGCACAGTTGCCCTGTCTTCGGGCTTTGTGACGTCGGCTTGAACCGCCAGCGCATTCGGATGCAGGTGCGTAAAGCTCTCGAGGGCCGCTGCCGATCGGCCACACACCGCAACTTCATCGCCCTTTGCCAGAAATGCTTCCGCCAGCGCCAGACCAATTCCCATGGTGCCGCCCGTGATGAGAACAACCTGCTTCATAGTATGATTTCCAATCCCTGCACCCGAATAGGCGATTTACTTTTGTTACATGGTATATAATGGAGAGCAGCGCGACCCGCCAAGGAGGCACGTTTTTGCAACAACGTAACATTCAGGAAACTCAGGCCTGCAATCCCCTGACCGAAGCACTGTCGAGGATCGGCGATAAGTGGACGATTCAGATCGTCATGGAACTGGAACCGGCACCCAAACGGTTCAGTCAGCTTCAGCGCGCTGTCGGAGGGATTTCGCAGAAAATGCTGACGCTCACGCTTCGAGGATTGGAACGCGACGGCCTTGTCACGCGCACCGTGTATCCGACGAAACCTCCCAGCGTCGAATATGCGCTTACTGACCTCGGCGAGGAAATGGTCGTGCCGGTCAGGGCGCTCGGCGGGTGGGTGATCGAAAATCTTCCCCGGATCGCAAGCGCACGCCAGCGTTTCGACGCGGAATCCGGGTCGGGTGCGTCAGGCGGATGCCGTTGACGGGCATGCTACGCAAGCTGCGTTTCGTGCACCGTGCCAAGAATGCGCCTCGCTTCGGACAGGTCAAGAATGCTGCTTGCCTGCCATATATCGCAACCCATCGATGAACAAAGCGACCATGCGCCGTGCCTGGTCCGGACCGGTCTGCCTCCTCTCGCACAGAAAAGCCTGCCTCTCTGCGAAGTCATGGACATGGCATTCCTGCTGATAAAGACGTATTCCGGTCGGCGAATTATCGCGGCCGAGAGTGTAGCAAAGGACTTCTTCTTTCTGACGACAGAGAAATTTGTTCGCAAGGTTTCGCCGGGGACATCGCCCTCCCTCTCGTTCATATGGAAGTCTCGCAGAAATGCGCGAAGGGTGTCCACATCAACGATCTCGCCGAATGCCTGGACAAACTTGGAGTTGCAGCGGTCAAGGATGTCAGCGACTCCAGGGCCGGGACGTTCCCAGATGCGCTACGCCGCCAGGGCCGACCCCTGCCCATCCAGTCCATCATCAGCGCCACCGCAAATCCATATGTTTGAAATTTCACACTTTTTCTCGCATTTCGACGCCTTGGAACGTGCACACATCCGCTTTGCGATTGCCACCGCGATGCGGCTATGCGAAATCTGAAGTGTCACATGGGAAGACCTCAACGAGCGCAATAACACCCTCCTCCTGCGAGATCGAAAGCCCCCTGGCAGAAGAAGGGCACCCCCTGCCAAAAATCGGCAGATCTCCTCATTCCATTCGACTCGGACGACCGCATCGCGAAGCAACGATCGCTGCGGGCATGCATCTCCACCGAGGATGCGAACGAAGTCGTCGAAGCAGACGTCGCGGCTCCAGCAAAGAGGTCTGCTATTGCAACGCGGCGATCGAGACAGTCTGAGGCATTGGCCCAATTCGAGCGGAACCTGCATGCCGGGCTCTTGAACGCCGCCCGAGCGATCCTCGAGCACCACGAGGTCAGCACCCAGACAGGCCGGTTCCCCGGCCACGCACCGACATTGGCGCGTCGGCATTATCTCGAGACCGGCGCATGCGGTACCTCAACATGGACGACCTCACAGAGCACAAGAAGCTTGAACTCCGAAAAGCCGCATGACCAGCTTCGTCGCCGCCCAATTTGCAGAACTTGACGCACACAACCCAGTAGCTCACACGAAGTGCCCTGATTTCACGCTCAGGGCTTCATGAAGTCTTCGGGGGGCGCCGGACCCCAAAGATTCGCCGCGCCAGGGCTGAGTTCCCACACTTTCGGCTTCTGCGGACGATCGCGGTGCCAGGGGCGGGGTTCAAAATAACCGAGTTCCTCATCGGCGATCCGGTCGAGTTCCGCGAAGAGCTCCACGGTCAGGCCATTGGGTGCAGCGTGATAGATGAAGAGGTTGTGCCCGACCCCGTGACGGCCCGGCCCCCAGATGATGCGGTAGCCCTTCTGGCTGAGGATGTCGCAGGCACTCTGCATGTGCGCCCAGTCCTTGAGCTCGAAGGCGCTGTGGTGGTGCTTGTTCACCCCGGTTCCAACAAGGTTGATCGTGTGGTGGTCCGGCCCGCAGCGCAGGAACGCGAAGAAGTCGGCCATCCAGTCGGATTCCCTGAAACCCATGACATCGCAATAGAACTTCGCTGCAGCCTTCACGTCTTCCACGTGGAAGGCCACATGCCCCAGCTTGTGCGGAATGACACCCTTTTCGGCATACGCTTGAGGCTGTGCCTCCGGCCGGCGGAAGACTTCCATCTTCGTGCCCTTGAAGTCATCGAAGATCAGCATTTCGGAGATCGTCGGCTCAGGATCGGTCTTGCGCCACGTCGCGATCCCGAAGGATTTGACATGTGTCTCAAAGGCATCGAGATCGTCGTCGGGTCCGATCTGGAAGCCGATCCGCGAGCAGATGGCGTGATCGCCCTTGCGCAGCACCACCGAGTGGTGGTCAATCGCGCTCGCCAGAAAGACTGTGTCCTTTTCCCGTGCCGACAGCGTGAGTCCGAGAACATCCGTATAGTACTCCGCCATCGCGTCGAGGTCCGGCGTGTCATAGCTTGCGTGCGATATTTTTCTGATGGCGCCCATCGTTAGCTCCTCGGCATTTTTGCTGGGGTTTCAAACAGTTCAAGGATAGCTGCCGCGTCGCGATCACCTACGATCGGCAGGGCCCTGGAATAGATGTCGATCAATTCGTCGATCAGCCGGGTGGAAACGCCGGCATCAACCGCCATCTCCCGGCATTGGCTGACATAATAGTGAAGCGCCTGGGCGGCGCCCTGCTGAGGGGTGAACCGGCGTTCCGCCATCCATGGGGCCCTGAGCCCGAATTGAACAGAACTGCCGCTGCCCCGTTTGACGGCCTCGATGAGCCTTTCCGGGTCAACACCACCATGCAGGCCGATCGCCATCACCTGCGCTGTCCCCGCGATATCGAGGGCGACGAGCACATTATTGAGAAGCTTGATCCTGGTGGCTGATCCGAAGGCGCCAAGATAAAGGCAGGTTTCAGTGAACGCCTCCACCAAAGGCCGAATGCCTTCCGAGGCCGCTTCATCGCCCGAGAGATAGATCGCGGCCTTGCGGCCCTCGACCATGCCGGGGGAACCGCTGACTTCGCCGTCAAGAAAGACTGTCCCCTTTTTCGCGAACGCATCGGCGAAGGCTTGCTTGGCCGGCACCGGGCAAGACCCGAGGCAGGCGATGACCTGTCCGGGCTTCGCCGTGCTCATCAACCCATCAGGCCCGTCGATCACCTCTTCCAGTGCTGCCTTGCCGGGCAGGCAAAGGAAGACAACATCCGCCGCGCCCACTTCAGCCGGCGAACTCGCCGCGGCACCGCCGAGCGCGACAAACGTGGCGATGTCGCCCCGCCTGTAGCCGAGCACCTCGTGGCCCGCGGCGATCAGGTGCCGCGCGATCGGCATGCCGATCTTTCCAAGTCCCAGAAATCCAATCTTAGTCATCTCAGCGTCCCTCCCTGCCGCGATGCTGTTTTGGTCAGGAGAATTTCGCGCTGCCATCCGAGAAATGAACGCTGAGGGCGAACGCGCCCTCCATCACGGTCCATGGCTCGATGGTGTAGTCGCGAATGCCGGCCCTGACGAAAGGGTCGCCTTCGGCGAGGCGGCGGGCTTCGTCTTCGTCGGCCGCGCGAAGGATGGTCATGCCATTGCCGGTTTCCGGCGCGCCACGCGGCCCGGAGGCAAAGAGCTTTCCCTGCCTTTCAAGGCTGATCATGTATTGCAGATGCTCTGCCAGCAGCGGCTCGAGCGGTTGGCCCTTGCCGCGCGAAAAGACGAGATAAAGCCTCAGCTTGAGCATCTTTCCGAGCAGCGCGGCGGCTTCTTGTGAAATCTCGGCCATGTCGGCCTCCCCTCCTCAGGATCCCGCGACCAGCGAATGGGTGAGCGTACCGAGTTCCGCGATCTCGATGCGCACCACATCCCCCGGCTTCAGGAATTCGTTCTTCGGCATCCCGACACCGGCCGGCGTGCCCGTGGCGATGATGTCGCCCGGATAAAGCGTGACATGCCGGCTGAGATAGGCGATCTGCTCGGCGATCGAGTGGACCATCTGCCCGGTGCTGGAATCCTGCTTGCCCACTCCATTGACCTTCAGGGTCATCGCGAGGTCGTCAGGATTGGACACAAACTCGGCCGGCGTGAGCCAGGGCCCCATGGGCGCGGCGCCGTCGAAGCACTTCTGTCCGATCCAGTCGTAGATGAACGGGCTTCCCTCCCGGCGGACCAGGTCGCGAGCCGACAGATCGTCGACAATCAGGTAGCCGGCGACAGCGGACAGCGCGTCGGCTTCCGAAATGTCATGCGTCTTCCGGCCGATCACGACGCCGAGTTCGGCTTCCCAGTCGAGCTTCTGGGTGAAGGACGGGATTGCTACCGCGCTCCCCTCCCCAACGATCGTGCCGCGGGTAGTCTTGACGAAGAACCACGGCTCGGGCGCTTTTTCGAGACTGGGGGCCTTGCCTGTCATTTGCTTGACGAGTTCTGCCATCTCCTCAAGGTGATCCCAGTAATTGGCGCCGGCGCAAAAGAAATTCGCAGGATACTGGACGGGCGCCTCCAGTGTGACCTCGGTGAGGGGCGTGCCGGCCTTGAGCTTGCCGGCGGAGATACCCTCCGCGATCACCGCCCGCGTCCGGTCCCATGTCTGCAGAAGATCGAGGACGCTGGGCGCCCCGCCGAACAGATCCGCGGCTGCAAAGACGGTTTGATCCACGAGAATCCCGGCACCCGGCGCGCCGCTGCCATGGCAATAAGTGACGAGCCGATAGCCCGACATGCCGGAATCCTCCCCTTTGCTCCCATGGCGGGTTGTCGCATTCCGCCATCTTTTGTAATGTAACGTACGTTACAGTAGTGATTTATGATAGCCTCGTCAAAGGGATTGTTCGTCGCATCCGCAATTTCGTGTCACGGATCAGGTATGACCACACACCAATCAGCTTCGTCAGCGAGCAACGGCGCCGCTTCCCGCGCCGAATCCGGGCAAGATCGCACCGCACGTAACCTCAGCCTCGACGAGCGCCGTGAACGCATTATCGAATTGTCAGCCCACCTGTTTCTGGACAAGGGCTATGACAAAGTCTCGATGAATCACGTCATCGATGCAGCGGGCGGCTCCAAAGCCACCATCTACCAGCTCTTCGGCAACAAGGAGGGTCTGTTCGTTGCGGTGGTCCAGCGGATGGCCACAAGGGCAATTGTCTCCATAGACCTCGACCCCGGCGGGGCGCTTGAAGATCAACTCGCGCAGATCGGCCAATCCTTCGTCGAGGCCGTGCTCGGGCCCGAGATTCTCGAACTCCACCGGCTCATGGTGTCGATGGGAAAAACCTTCCCGAATGCGACACGACTCTTTTTCGACGCCGGACCGAGAAATGCCTATCGCCACGTGGCGGTCTGGTTCGAGAACCGCCAGAAAAGCGGCGACCTCGCCCCCGGCGACGCTCAGGAGCGCGCAACACTCTTTCTTGATATGCTGCTTGGAGATTTCCAGCTCGGCATGCTGACGAACGGCGAGCAAAACCCTTCGCCTGCGGATATCAAGAAGCGCACAGGCGTGGCGGCACGGATTTTTCTCCACGGCTGTTCCGCCCGCTAACCAATCGCCTCCATATCCAATGCCACCCCTATCCCTGGTCGTCGGGCATGCCGGTCGACCGGCTTGACAACCCGATATGGACACGGGAAATGCACGCTGGTATCATCGATAAAATGGAGATTAGCGATGAAAACGACTCCGATCGATGAAAATCCGGTAGGCTCGCAATTCCGCATGACGATGCGGAAATACCCGGCGACGGTCACGGTGGTGACTGCGTCGGACGGCGCGCGCGACCACGGCATGACCGTGACGGCAGTCTCCTCTGTCTCGATGGATCCGCCTTCGCTTCTGGTCTGCCTGAACAACCGCACATTGTTGCATGCAATGCTGCTCGATCAGCCTCATTTCGCGGTCAACGTGCTCGCGGCGAACCACCCCGAAGTCTCCGAAGCCTTCAGCGGCAAGGTGCCGCCGGAGGAGCGATTTGCGTCAGACAAATGGCAGCGCGATGAAGCCGGGATGATGGTCCTGATGGCAGCGCATTCCAACGTCGTCTGCGTCAGGAAGGCCGCCATTCCGTACGCCACTCACACGATCTTCATCGGCGAGGTCGTGAAGGCGCGGGTCGACGAACAGACGCGGCCGCTTCTTTATCTGGACGCGACCTATCACGTCTCCCAGCCCGCAGCCGACCGCGATCTGTCGCAGATCGGAAAGGCGCAGTTCGACCTCTATTTCTAGGGATATTGCCAGCCACTCCGGCCGCCGGCGCAAGCCCGGCGCCTGAGACGAAACGGCGACCCGGAAGGGGCAGCACCACCCCCGGGGATCCGGACCGCCCAGACACCGCGTCCCCGGGCCGGCTGCCGACACCAGCCGACCCTCGCACGCGGCAGTCCGGCTTTCGCCAGCACGGCGCAACACCGGACGGCAAATGCCGCCCGGTCGAGGCCGTTCAGAAAATGCCGACGGGCTGCAGACCCAGCTGCTGGGTGCCGTACATCTCGGCCAGCACGTCCCAGTCGATGCTCGAATGCAGTGCCGCAGCGTTGGCATCGCGCCAGAAGCGCTGCACCTTCAGATTCTCGTCGGCCGCCTGCGCCCCGGACTTTGCAAAGATCGCGTCGGTGATCTCGGCCGAGGTTCGGGCGGCAAAGCCGTGATTGCGGCGGATGCGGACGCGCTGCTCAATGCTGAGCGTGCCGCCTTCCTGCAGAACCTTCTCGCCCTCGACGAGACTCGTGAGCATCAGCGTGCGCGCGGCATCCGCATGGGCCGCATTTTGCCCAACCAGTCGCTGGATGAGCGCCGATTCCGCCACCTTGACGAAAACGCCAGGCCGGGCCATGCGCGTGGCGCCTGCGGCGATTTCGGTGAAGGCATCGAGAGCACCCTGGGCCATCCCCACAATCGGGGAGACGAGCGCTGTCGGGCCGAATGTGGGATAGCTGAAGCGGGCCTGGCCATTACCGGGAATGTCCAGCCCGGGCACCTTGCCAGACATGATGGCGCTGAGCGGCACGACCCTGTGCGCAGGCACGAAGACCGGCTCGGTGATGACGACGGTCTTGGAGCCCGTCCCCCGCAGACCCGAGACATTCCAGCTGTCGTGGTCGACGACGACGTCCCTGACCGGCACAAGGCACCAGGACAAGGCGGGTGGCGCGCCCTCCCCCACGGGGATGAGCGCCGACAGGATCAGCCACGTGGCGCTATCCACTCCGCTCGCCCAAGGCCACTTGCCCTCGATCATGTAGCCACCATCAACGGCTTTGACCTTCGGGGTCGGGACATAGGAAACAGCGAGCAGGTTGTCCGGATTGTCCCAGACCTCCTCCTGCGCCTCCAGCGGGAAGAACGAGGTCATCCACCCGAAGCAGACGGCAAGCGTGCCGCACCAGCCGGTGCTGCCACAATGACGTCCAAGCTCAAACCCGACTTTCGCAAGGGCGGAAGGCGGATTTTCGTGGCCGCCGAAGCGAGCGGGCTGCATCACCTTGAAAAGCCCGGTCTGGCGAAGCTCCTCCATCGTTTCAGCCGGCACGCGCTTGGCCTGCTCCGCGGCACGGGCGCGCGCGGCAATCCCCGGCCCCAGTTTCTTCACCTCTTCAAGAATGTCATCGAATACTGGTTTGCGCCCGGCATCGCGCACAGGCGCCAGTTCCTCAACAGTCGCTGGCATTATCCCCTCCCATACCGTAACGTACGTTACATTTTGAAGATGCCACCAACCTGCGGCGCTGTCAAATCGCGCAAATCCGATCAGTGAACTTCGTCGCCGATCCCCGGCCACGCCGAACATCCAGTGGTGCGTGAGGATGCGCTTTCTTCAGGCGGACCTGATTGCGCACCCGCCCAGGAAAAGCTTGACCGCCAGACGCACGGTGTCGTCGATGCGGCGGATCCTCGCTTCGTCATCAACGGCAGAGGTCATCCACTTGAGCATCTGATCGCCGATCAGCATGTCGTGGAAAAGCACCGCGAGTTGGAAGGGCTCTTCGTCGGCCCGGATCTGGCCGGTCTCCTGGCAATGGGCGATCCAGGAGGCGATGATCCCGCAAGCCTGACGGGGCCCTGTATCGTAGAACAAGCGCCCAGCCTCCGGGAACTGGCCGCCGATTGATGTCATAAGCCTATGAAATTTCAAAACTTTTTCAGTTAGCACCATATCGAGAAAACTATGCCCGATGCGGGCTAGCTGTTCATCGAGCGTACCAGTGCGCGTGATCTCGATATGAATTGTAACGTCACGGCACATCTTCTCAACGACCGCTTCAAGCAGCTTTTCCTTGCTGCCGAACTTGGTGTAGATCGTGCCCTTGGACCCGCCCGTGACTTCGATGATGTCGTTGATTGTCAGGCTGTCATAGCCCTTCTCGAGAAACAGATCAGCTGCCAGACGGACGATGCGGTCGCGCTTGCTTTCTCGCGCACGCCGAGCGGCATGGCGCGTTCCGGCGGCCGAAGTTTCCGCCTCGTCCTCAAGCACTTCCTCAGATGACAAGTCCAACTCCCTTTCGATTCGCCCCGCAGCCTGTGTGACCCGTCCACAGATCATGGTGCGGAATTCCAGTTCAATATCCAAATCTGTTTTGACAGTCACCCAATAATTGCCTTAGTGTAACATACGTTACGGTACGGTTCTGAATCTTGCCGATCGTAATGGGAGGACAGATTCAATCGACTGCATTCGGCGCCGGCGCAGTGTGCCGGCGGATGGTTTGTTCGCGTTGCGGAACGCACGGTCGGCCCATCGCCAAAGATACCGCTCGCCTTTGGCCGAAACCGCTCCGCCGCAACCCAAAAGAGGAGGAAAACATGATCCAAGTCAGCAGACGCATTCCAGTCAACGGGCCAGGGCATCCTGTGCTCACAAGATCCGACGTATGGCAGGGCCTGGTGATGAAGGCCGACAATGCCCTGCCCTTCGTGCCCGCAATGACCTATTGCGAGGTCCAGACGCGCGAAAGCAAGAACGTATTCGTGCGCGAGATCGAGTTTCGCGGCGAACGCTGCCACGAACGGGTCACCCTCACTCCGGAAACGCAGGTCAGGTTCGAGCGCCTCGACGGCTCTGTTCTCGGCACCATCCTCAACGACATCGAGGAAGACGCAGAGGGCCTGGGCCTGCGTTTCAGCTTCACGTTGAAGCTCGACGGCATCGCCGACGGCAGCCCGGAAGAAAAGGCCTACGGCGAGATCGTCGAGAAGGACTACCTCAAGGCGGTCGACGCGACCCTTGCCGCCATTCGCCGACTGAAGACGGATCGGGACGCGGTGATCAAGCGCTATTACGAGACCGTCGACTCGATGGACCTCGACGCGTTCAAGGGCATGCACAGCGATGGTGCGCGCGTCTTTTTCGCCAATTTCCCGCCTGCCGAAGGACCGGACCAGATCGCCGGAGCCATCGGCCAGTTCTGGTCGACGATCGGCGGTCTCAAACACACCTTCGTCAACCGCTGGGACCACGCCAACGAGACCATTCTCGAGGTGGCGGTCGACTACACCCGCCTCGATGGCAGTCACGTCGTCCTGCCCTGCGTCTCCATCGTCAAGCCGGAAGGAGACAAGGTCGGCGAACTGCGCGTCTTCATCGACGTGGCGCCGATCTATGCAAATACGGCAGAGACCGCCGCGGCCGAATAGGCGCGCAACAGAGCAACAGGCATCGCCCCGGCCTCGCGCCGGGGCGATGCCCACCGGCGTTCTGGCGTCGCCTCAGGCCTCGGGATCGCCGTCGGTCAGATAGGCCCACATGCGCTCGAGGATGCGGCCCGACCAGGTCGCCCGAACCTTCGCTTCGTCGGCGGTGACAAGCGGCGCCCGCGCCTCCAGCCCGGACGCCAGAACATCAAGCTCGATCCGTGCGGCATCCTCGGCGTACCAGTTGAGGACCACTGCTTCCTCAAGACTTCCGCCTGCCGTCACAAGCCCGTTGCCGCGCATGACCACCCCGCGCTCAGCACCCAGCAATTCCGCAAGTTCGAGCGCTTGCTTATCGTCGCGGATCAGCAGCGGGCTGTCCCAAAGAGCGATGCCGGGATGGAAATAGCTGCCAAATCCGTGGCGCGGTTTCGGCGTCCGGCCGAGCGCGGAAAGACTCATGATCCTGGGCGGCATCGATCGAACAATGCCCCCGACATCCGGCCGCCTGCGGTAAATCTCGCGATGCACGCGGACCTCACCAAGAACGCCGTCCGGCAGTGGGCCATCAAGCGAAACCACGGTCCCGCGAGCGCCGACGGGCATGAGCCCCATGGGCACCGGAGCGCAGACCAGGAACGAACGCTCATCGATACGCGCCGAACAATGGCCATAGGCGTGGGCGAGGCCATGCCGGCCAATGGCGCGGGCGGCAAGGCGCACGCGACGTTCGAGGGTTTCGTCGTGGCGGCCGGTCACGTCAGTGGGCATCCGCGCCCTGCAGGGCAAGGACCGTCTCGTTGAATTGCGAGATCGCGCCGACCCGATCGATTGCCTGCGCGACGATCGGCGTGCGCAAGCCCTCAAAGGTGAGTTTGCCGTCACGCTTGAGGTTGTGCGTCGCATTCACCTTGAAGGCGTGACAGGCCTCGATGCGCGCGGCACGCCCGTCAGCACCAGCGGACCAGGCCGTGCTGCGTACAAATCTGCCAAGGTCCAATCCGTCCGTGAACGCGATCTCCACCACCGCGTCATACCGGCGCGGCTTTGGAGCAAGTGTCGACACGCCACTTTCCAGGACATCGTCTGAATCGTCTGCGTGAGGCTCGAGCAGATGCAGTCTGAGCTTGCGCACGAGGCCGACATCCGCCCAGGCGGGCGCCATTTCCGAACTCAGATAAGCTCGGAAATCGTTCGTCGATGTCTCCCCGGTCCTGCGCAGGAACAGCAGAAATTTCAGCAGGCCGGGAGCGGAAAACGATGGCGGCGTGGTGTCGACAAAGGTCTTGGAATTGTCGCCGAGCGACCGATTGGCCACCGTTTCCTCGAAGATGTTGGCCTCGTCCGTCATCAGCGGCTCCATGGCCGCGAGGAACGCGGCCAGGTGTTCCTCGGTCTCGAAACAAGGCTCGGGAACGCCGTCAAACCGGTGTTCTTCGGACAATTCATGTTCAACGCCGTCGGTGCGCGGCCAGATCTGGCCATCTTCGAACGAGATTTCATGCAGCCAAAGGTGATCGATGCCAGGCAGGCGGGCGGCAATCTGTGCGGCGTGTGCATTGACCCAATACGTGTAGAAAAGGTCGAGCGGGATGCCCCTGCGCCTCTTCAGCATATTCATCATCGTCAGAAACATCCGCATTCCCCTGCGCAAACCTGTGGAAGCAGCGTCGCGAAACTCAGCTCCTGAACTCCTTGATGTCGGGTTTGGCGCCCCAACCGCAGAACCCGGTGGGGTCGGCCGGAAACTGGCGCTCGCGGTAAAGCAATTCGTCGGCGATCTCGGAAACCCCGGAGGAATATTCGAAGACCATACCGTTCGGTCCCTCGAAATAGAGGAATTTCGCGGTCGAGGTCACGTGGCGGCCGGGACCGAAGACGATGGGAACGTTGCGTTCCCTGAGGAAATTGAACGAGCGCTGCACATCATCGGCGGTCGCCACCTGATGGTTGATGTGCTGAATGCCCGCCTTGTTGGAGGCGAACAGTGCAATGGTGTGATGGACTTCGTCGATCCGGAGGAGCGGCGCGTCGCCGATCCGGTCGCTGACACGGGCATTGCAGACCTCGGTCCAGAAAGCTTCGTCTCGAGCGGGATCCGTCGTGCACAGGCCCACATGGCTGAACCCGGTGATCCCGGCGTCGCGGGTCCCGTGATAGCGCCGGCCCGAGGTCTCGGGGCGCACAACGAGTTCGATCCTGTTGCCGGTCGGATCGTCAAAGGCGATGAACGACTTGACTTTCCTCAGGGACGCCTCTTCAGGCGTGCCGATATGCACCCTGTGCTGCAGCCGCTCCAGAGACGCTGCCGCCTGGTCCAACTCGGTATCGGAAGCAACGACAAAGGCCACCGCCTGATCGGACGGATCGCCCTCGAAATAACACAGGGTGTGCAGGCGTTCGTCGGACTTGAAATAGATCGCACCCTTGGTGCGATCCTCGACTTCGAGGCCGAGATAGTCGTTGGCGAAGAATTCTGCGCCCTCGAGATCGGGGGTCCCGAGTCGCACGTAGCAGACATCCTCAAGCTTGATCATCGATCCCTCCCTGTCGGCGGCGCCGCTCCTGGCTCAGCCGCAATATTCCGGAATGTTCGCCGCACTACCCCAGGCGCAGAACGAGGCGGGGGCATGCGCGAACTGGCGAGGCAAGCGGGATTCCTCGAACGGGCGTACATCCCCTTCGGCGACGAAGCCGAACAGCACTCCATCCGGCCCCCTGAAACTCAGAAATGCCTCGCCGGAGGCCGGCCGGCGGCCCGGGCCGTGGACAATGCCGACCTGGGCTGAATCAAGGAAATACTTGTTCTGCATCAGCTGATGCAGCCCTTCGACCTTGAACTGGATTTCGAGCAGGCTGTCGCGCCCCGATGGCAGAATCGTGATGCGATGGTGCTGATCGTCGAGCGCGATATAGGCGCCTTCGCCGATATAGTCGGCCACCTTGCCGCCCAGCACGTCGACCCAGAGGCGAATATCCGCCTCAGGATCAGTCGAGGCGAAAGTCACGCCAAAGAACTCCGTGATCCCCGCATCGCGGGAACCGAAATAACGCCAGCCGCTGTCGCGCGGTCGCACCAGCAATTCTATGCGCGTCCCGCCGCGGGTGCGAAACCAGGCGAACGACCTGCAGCGCCGCGCCGCGGCCTCGGCGGCGCTGCCAGTCGCGACCTTGTAGCCGCCCGCTTCGAGCCTCTCGCTCACGGCATCGAGGGTAGCGGGATCGCGCACCTGCAGCGCAATGCCTTGCTCGTCGGCATCGTTCCGGTAGACAATCATCGAGGGATCGCGATCGTCCGAGCGGAACATGGCGAGCCCCTCAGGCGCCTCGATCTGCTGCAACCCCACAATGCGGGTGACGAAGTCGGTCATCGCCGCAGGATTGCTCGTTCCGAGGCGGACATATCTGAGCTTTTCGATCACGCCGGGCATCTGTCCCCCCATTCCCTCAGACTATATCTTCACACAGACATTGCGAAGCTCGGTATAAAATTCGAGCCCGTGAACGCCTCCTTCACGGCCGATACCGGAATGCTTCATGCCTCCGAACGGCGTCCTCAAGTCGCGCAGAAACCAGCTGTTGACCCAGGTGATTCCGGTTTCGAGCTGCGCGGCAACCCGATGGGCTCGGCTGAGATCCTGCGTCCAGAGCATCGACGCGAGCCCGTATTCCGAAGCATTCGCGCGTGCGATGGCCTCGTCCTCACCATCGAACGGCGAGATATGGACGCACGGACCGAAGATTTCCTCCCGCATGATCTCCGACTCATCGGAAAGGCCAGTCCAGATCGTCGGCTCGATCCAATGACCTCCGGCGAATTCGTCAGTCATGCGGATCGTGCCGCCGCCGATAACGACCTCGGCTCCGGCCGCCTGCGCCTTGCCGTAATATCCCGTCACCTTCTTCAGATGTTCGTCGGAGATAAGCGGCCCAAGGCTCGTGGTCTTGTCGAACGGGTCGCCTGGCTTCTGCTGGCGGGCGCGCGCGGCGAGCCCCTCGACGAAACGCTCGAAGATCGGCCGCTCGACAAAAAGCCGCTCGGTCTGCAGACAGACCTGGCCGGCATTCATGAAGACGGCGCGCACCGTCTGATCAAGCGCCTTGTCCAGGTCGCAATCGGCGAACACCAGCCCCGCGTTCTTGCCGCCAAGCTCGAACGAAACGGGCCGGACACCCTTGGCGGCGGCGGCCATGATCGCCTCCCCCGTCCTGGTTTCGCCGGTGAAGGTAATCCCGTCCACGCCGGGATGCTCGGTCAGGAATTGTCCGGCAGACCCCGGGCCATAGCCGTTGACGACGTTGTAGACGCCATCCGGGATGCCCGCGTCGCGCATGACCTCCGCCAGAAGCGTCGCTGTGGCCGGCGTTTCTTCCGAGGGTTTAACCACGACCGTGTTGCCGCAGGCAAGCGCGGGCGCGACCTTCCAGGTCATCAACAGAAGCGGCAGGTTCCAGGGGCAGATCACCGCGATCACCCCGCGAGGCGAGCGAAGCGAATAGTTGAACGCGTCTCCCCCGTCCGGCGCCTTCATCTGAAAGAACTCGCCGGAATGATGCTTCGGCAATTCGGCAAAAGCCCTGAAATTCGCGGCGCCCCGCGGAATGTCGAGATGGGAGGCCATCGTTACCGGCTTGCCGGTGTCAAGGATCTCAGCCTTCAGGAAGTCATCAAAACGAACCTCGATCCCGTCGGCAATGCGGTTCAGCGCGCGGGCGCGTTCGTCCTGCGTGAGCTTTCCCCAGGGTCCCTTGAGTGCGGCGCGCGCCGCCGTCACGGCGCGGTCGACATCCTCGCGCGTCGCTTCCTCGACGAGCGCGACAACCTCTCCGGTGGCGGGGTTGATGTCCTCGAAGAAATGCCGGTCGGACTCGCTTTGCGCTCCACCCAGAACGTTGCGGATTCGACCCGGATTGTTGCCGCCGTGCATCGACACTTCCCCATTTTCGATCACGGAAACCTAGGCCGCCAACCTGTCGTCGGTCAACAGGATTATCGATATTTTTTAAATTACCGTTTGTTTTGGGAGAGTCGTTGATCCGGCGCATGGCGGATGCTATGCACGACACAATCCCCGTTTCATGAGCGAGCGATGGCCGAAGAAATCCAATTCACACTGTCCGACAAGGCCTATCACCTCCTCCGCCGGGACATCGTTTCCGGGCGGCTGGTGCCGGGCTCGCGCCTTCGCATCGCCAAGATCAGCCAGGACTACGATATCGGCGCGAGCCCGCTGCGCGAGGCTCTGTCCAAGCTTTCCTCGGAATTCCTGGTGGAGTTCGAAGCCCAGCGCGGATTCAGCGTCGCGCCGATTGTGGCCCAGGAACTGCGAGACATCTCGCGTGTGCGAAGCGATCTGGAAAGCGACGCCATCACCCGAGCCATCAAGCGCGGCGACGACGCGTGGGAGGCCAACATCGTGGCAGCCTTCTACAATCTCGGAAAAGCCGATGCGCGCCGGCGCCAGGGTGCGGAAGCCAGCATCGACGAATGGGAGGACCGCAACCGCGAGTTCCACGAAGCGCTGGTGGCGGCCTGCGATTCGGAGTGGGTGAAGCGCCTGAGAAACCTGCTCTACTTCCAGCACGAGCGCTATCGCCGGATTTCACTGACGAACCCCGACCCCAAGCGCGACCTGCATGCGGAGCATCAGGCGATCATGGACGCGACGCTCGCCCGCGATGCCGCGCGTGCCGTGAAACTAACCCAGGAACACATCGATCTGACCACTCGCGCCGTGCTGGCAGCGATCGAAGAGCCCATTGGCGGCTGACGCGAGAAAATCATCGATAATTTCTTGACTATCGATTTTATCGCCTCCTAAACTCGCGGCGACCCACACCACCGGAACGGAGTTGGCATGCTCAGCGAATCCCAGCGGGCGGAAGCCGTCGCATCCCTGCTCGAAAGCCACCGCACCAAGGTGCAGGGGAGACGGCCTTCGGAGATGTTCCCCGAGATCGAGATCGCAGACAGCTACGCCATATCCTCGGCGGTCGCCGAGGAGCGCGTCAGGGCGGGCCGGCGGATCATCGGCCACAAGGTCGGGCTCACCTCGAAGGCGATGCAGGCGAGTTCCAAGATCGATGAACCGGATTATGGCTATCTCTTCGACGATCTCGTGCTTTCCGACGGCGCCAAGGTCCCCTTCGAAAGCTTCTGCGTGCCCCGGGTCGAACCGGAACTGACCTTCATCCTCAAGGAGCCGCTCAAGGGACCCGGGGTTGGCTTGGTCGATGTTCTGCGCGCAACTGAATGGGTGGTGCCTTCGATTGAAATCATCGACGCACGGGTGACCGAACCCCGCAAGATCTTCGACACCGTCGCCGACAACGGCGCGGCGGCGGGCATCGTCCTGGGCGGGCGCCCGGTCCGTCCCGAGAACGTTGATCTGCGATGGGTCGGCGCGATCTTCTACCGCAACTCCGAAATAGAGGAAACCGGGCTCGCCGCCGGCGTGCTCGGGCACCCCGCCATGGCCATCGCCTGGCTAGCCAACAAACTCGGTGCGTTCGGCACCGTGCTTGAGCCTGGCCACATGATGCTTTCAGGCAGCTTCACGCGGCCGGTCTGGGCGAAGAAGGGCGATACCTTGCACGCAGACTTCGGCCCGCTCGGATCGGTTGCGGTGCAATTCGTTTAGGGAGGACACCTTGAACAACAATTTCAAGTCGGCCCTGTGGGAAGGCAGGGTTCAACTGGGAATCTGGAGTTCCCTGTGCAGCCCACTGGTCGCCGAAATGCTCGGCATGTCGAAATTCGACTGGGTGCTGTTCGACAATGAACATTCCCCGGTCGAGATCGCCGGGCTCATGCCGCTCCTGCAGGCGGCCGGAAACGGCGCGGCGGCCCCGGTGGTGCGGCCGGCCTGGAACGACCCGGTGATGATCAAGCGGGTGCTCGATATCGGTGCCCAGACAATACTGCTGCCATTCATACAGAGTGCGGAGGAAGCCCGCGACGCGGTCCGCTCCGTACGCTATCCACCGCACGGCCGGCGCGGGGTCGCCGGCGCTACCCGGGCGAGCAGCTTCGGGCGCAACCCCAACTATCTGAACAGCGCCAACGATGAAATCTGCGTCCTCGTCCAGGTCGAGACCCGGGAAGCGCTCAATCGGGTCGATGAAATCGCGGCCGTCGAGGGCGTCGACGGGGTATTCATCGGCCCCTCCGACCTTTCCGCCTCGATGGCGCACATCGGCAGGCCCGGCACTCCCGAAGTCCAGAACGCCATCAAAGACGCCGCCCGAAGGATCAGGGCTGCGGGCAAGGCTCCCGGGATCCTTGCCACCAATGCCGAGGATGCCAGGCGATATCTCGATTGGGGCTTCCTCTTCGTTGCCTGCGGCGTCGACCTTGGCCTTCTCGTTCGCGCAGTCGACACTCTGCACGGCGAGATGACGCGCTGAAAGGCGGCGCATTCCCTGTGGCGACACGCGGCATGGCGTTATTTGCCGGCCGGGGCTAACCTCGGCTCCTCAAGGGAGGTCCGCTATGTTGAATGGCTATGCCGTCGCGCGGAACATCAGGTTCCGTCACATCCGGTGCTTCCTGGAGATCGCTTCCGAGAAGAGCATTTCAAGGGCGGCCGAGAACCTGAGAACCGTGCAGCCCGCTCTGTCGCGCACGCTCAAGGAATTGGAGGAAATGCTCGGTACGCGTCTCTTCGATCGCGGCCGGGACGGATTGGCCCTGACCGAAGCGGGCAAGACCTTCCTCAAATACGCCTCCGGCGGCATGAACCAGATCGTCGAGGGCATTGAACGCATCAGCACCGACGATGGCCGCGAGACGGTGATCATTGGGGCCATGCCGAGCGTGCTGCGGACGTTGCTGCCAGCATGCGTGCGCCAGTTCAAGCTGAGTCACCCCAACGCGACCATCCGCATCCTGACCGGCTCGAACGGCGACCTGCTGACGCGCCTGCGCTCCGGCGGCATGGACTTTGCCGCCGGGGTGACCGTCGACGCGCGGGGAATGGAGGGCCTGCATTTCGAGAGGATATCGAACGAGGACCTGGTTTTCGCCGTCACGCCAGAGCATCCTCTGAGCAAGCTTCCGAGCGCGAGCTTCGAGCAGATCAACGCCTATCCCGTGGTCGCGCCGCTCCCTCGCTCACCGATCAGGGACGATATCGAAAACTACTTTCTCACCATAGGCGCGCCGGGCTTTTCGAACCTCATCGAAACAGCCTCGCTAGAATTCGCGCGGGCCTATGCGATCGAGGACGGCGCAGTGCTCGTCTTTCCCCGCAGCACGCTCGACCTGGAACTCGAGTCCGGGGAACTCGTCTACGTGCCCTTCACGCACATCCATCTGTTCAGCCCCACCGGACTGGTCTTTGCCACCGGGCGCAAGATCGGGGCGGCAAGCCGGCACCTTGCCGATATCATCCGCGAGCGCTCCGGCGCCGCCTCCCACGCCTCCGAACCGGTCGCAGAGGCTGTACACCCCCGTGCATAGCAGTCTCGCTATCTTTATATAAAATATCGATTTTCTCCGAATTATCCATTGAGGGCTCCCCGCTCGGCCGATACGATCCCGGTGAACAAAACGACCGTGGGGCGTTCGGACCCGCGGCAAAGTGGACACGTTCAACAGGTGTCCACGCGCACAAATGGAACTCTGACGAGTCCAACCGGGAGGAACCGACATGAAAAGATCGTTCAAGCCGTGCCTGGCGGGCATCGGGGTGGCACTCGCGCTGGGCCTCGCGCCCCAGTCGAGCCATGCCGCCGAGAACATCCTCTACAATTGCTTCCACCCGCCCCAATACTATACCTGCGCGGTGATCTATCCGGAGATGGCGAAGCGCATCAAGGAAGCGACCGGCGGCCGGGTAACGCTATCCACGCCGCCGAAGTCACTCGCTGCGGCCAATGAACAATTCCAGGGAGTCACGAACGGCGTCATGGACGGCGCGACCTCGTTCACCCCGTTCATCGCCGCGGAAACCGCCGGTATGCAACTGCCGGTGCTGCCATTCGTCGGACGTGCGAATGCCGAGGCGGCCTCACGCGCGATGTACAAGACCTATCACAAGTTCTTCGCCGGAAAGCCGGGTGAATTCGAACATGTGGAACTGATCGGAATCTACTCGATCAACGGCTCCGACATCTGGTCGATCAACGGCAAGCCGATCCTGTCCGTCAAGGACATCGCGGACCGCAAGATGTTCGCCGTCGCGGGCGTCGCGGCAAACGTCGTCAAGCTGACGGGGTCGTCCGTGGTCGCCGGGCCGGCGGTTCAGATGCTCGAGAGCATCGCGAACGGCGTGGTGGACGGGTATGCGGGCGTGACCTGGGACGTCCTGCAGGACTTCAACACCGGCCAGTATACCAAGTCCGGCACTTTCACCGACCGCAAGATCACCCAGCCCACCTTCGCCATGTTCATCAACAAGGACAAGTGGAACAGGATCTCCCCGGAGGATCAGAAAGCCATCCATGCCGCGCTCGGCGAGGATTTCTCCGCCTGGATCGGCAAGAAAACCGACGAGAATTTCGACAAGGCGCGCAAGAAGTGGATGGCGGCCGGCGTAAAGACCTATGATGCCTCGCCCGAGTTCGAGGCCGAGATGACGAAGCTGAGTTCGCCGCTCGTCGATGCGTGGAAAGACAAGGTCAAGTCGATGGGCATCGATGGCGACGAAGTGATCGCCTATTTCGAAAAGGCCTATGACGACGCCGTGGCCGCCATGAAAAGCAACTGAATACGAGGCCGGGCCGGCGCGCGGACACCTGGCAGCCGTCAACGGCAACAGGCCTCACGTGCCGTCCCGGCTGCCGAAATAGCATGTCCCCTGACGGGCCGGTCAGGGGACATGCCGACCACGTGGGCAGGGAGGCGAAGTCGTGGCGCGTATCTATCGGATCATTGAAGCAATTCTGGCGGTGGTGGCGGGCACCGGACTCCTGGTCATGATGGTGCTCACCTTCGTCGACGTCATCGGCCGCTACGGATTCCACAAGTCGATCTTCGGCACGGCCGAATATGTCGAACTCCTGATGATGGTGACCATCTTCGCCGGGGTTGCCTTCGTCAGCGCAAGCAACCAGCACATCACCGTGTCGATCTTCCAGGGATGGGTGGACCGCCACGCTCCCAACCTCCAGCGCTGGGTGGTGCTGGTCTTCACGCTGATGGTCTATGCGCTGATCACCTACCAGTTCTTCAACTACGGATTCTCCGAACTCAGAACCGGTACGCTGACGCCGGTGCTGGCCCTGCCGACCTGGATCATCCCCGTGAGCGCCGGCGTGCTCTCCGCATTCGGCGTCCTGCTGTATGCCAGCGCCATCATCCATACCCGCGGCCGCCCCGAGCAACTCGATGCGGGCGTTGCCAAAGCCGATCCGGATAGCCTCGGAGGGTTCGAATAGATGGAACTGGCCCTTCTCGGCTTTTCGATCCTGCTGCTGTTGTGTTTCCTCGGATTTCCGCTCGGTTTCACGACGCTGTTCGTCGGCTTCGTCGGCTTCGCCTATACGCGGGACTGGAATTTCCACGCCGCGCTTACGATGACCGGCCAGCAGGTGATGGAAACCGGCGCCAATTACGGCCTGTCGGTCATTCCGCTGTTCCTGCTCATGGGGGTGTTCATACACCGATCCAATATCTCCGAAGACCTGTTCCGGGCCGCGTTCGCCATCGTCGGGGCTCGGCGGGGCGGGCTCGCGCACGCCACCGTTCTGGCCTGCGCGGGCTTTTCCGCCGTGTCGGGGTCTTCCCTCGCCACCGCCGCGACCATGACCAAGGTCGCGATGCCGCATATGCGCAAATACGGCTATGACGACCGGCTGTCGGCCGGCGTGGTGGCGGCGGGCGGCACGCTCGGCATCATGATCCCGCCATCGGTTCCACTTCTGATCTACGCACTGGTCGCCGAGCAGGACATTGGCAAGCTGTTCGTGGCCGCCATCCTTCCGGGCATTCTGCTGATCGTCCTCTATCTCGCCGCGGTGTGGGCGAGCGTGACCAGGAATCCCGCGCTGGGCAAGGCAGGGGAACGCCTGCCGCCCGCCGAGCGCTTCGCAGCCTATTTGCGGGTCTGGCCGGTGCTCTTGCTGTTCGCCCTTATCCTCGGCGGCATCTATTTCGGTGTCTTCGCGCCGACCGAAGCTGCCGGCATCGGCGCCATGGGCGCCGCCCTCTACGCCCTCGCGCGCGGCTATCTGCGCTCGGTGCGCACGCTTTATTCAATCCTGATCGAAACCTGCCGCACCACCGCCATGCTGTTCGCGGTCATCTTCGGGGCGCAGGTCTTTGCGAACTTCATCAATCTCACCGGCCTGCCCTACCAGATCGTCGATGTCGTCAACGCACTCCATCTCGGACCGATCGGCGTGGTCGTCGCGGTCTGCGCGGTCTGCATCGTCATGGGCATGATCTTCGACGCCTCCGGAATTCTCCTGCTGATCGTACCGGTATTCCTGCCCACGCTTCAGGCGCTGAATATCGACATGGTCTGGTTCGGCATCGTCATGGTGGTCGTGGTGGAAATGGGCCTGATCACGCCGCCAATCGGCATGAACGTCTTTACCGTCCGCTCGGTCATGCCGGACATCAAGCTGGGCGACATCTTTTCCGGCGTCATTGCCTTCGTGATCGCGGATGCGGTCGCCCTGGCGCTGCTGATCGCATTTCCGATCATCGCGCTGATTCTGGTCAGCTAGCAGACCCAGATCGATCCCCAGGAAAGCAGGAACTCATGAATGTATTGTGGATCATGTGTGACCAGTTGCGGTACGACTATCTGTCGTGTGCCGGACATCCGAGCATCCAGACACCTCACATAGACGCCCTCGCAAGACGAGGCGTGCGCTTCAATCACGCCTATGTGCAATCGCCCATTTGCGGCCCGTCGCGCATGAGCTCGTATACCGGGCGGTATTGCCGGTCCCACGGCGCAACCTGGAACGGTTTTCCGTTGAGGATCGGGGAGCCAACGCTCGGCGACCACCTGCGCAAGATCGGGGTGAGGCCGGTGCTGGTCGGCAAGACGCATATGACGGCAGACACCGAGGGGATGGAATGGCTTGGCATCGACCCGGGCTCGACCATCGGGGTCAACCATTCCGAATGCGGATTCGAGCCCTTCGAGCGCGATGACGGCATCCACCCCGCCGGGCCGTGGAACGATCCGGAACTGAACTACAACAAATATCTGCGCGCCAACGGCTTCGAAGCCGAAGCGCCGTGGGAGGAATGGGCGAATTCGTCGGAAGGCAGCGACGGCGAAATCCTCTCCGGCTGGCTGATGCGCTACAATACACTGCCAGCGCGCATTCCCGAGGAGCATTCCGAGACGCCCTACATGACGAGGCGAGCGATGGAGTTCATCGAAGGCGCCGGCGACGAGCCCTGGCTTTGCCACCTCTCGTTCATCAAGCCGCACTGGCCCTACGTAGTGCCAGCGCCCTATCACGACATGTATGGAATCGGCGACATCAAGCCCGTGATCCGCGCAGCGTCCGAGCGCGACCCCGCCATCGTCCACCCGGTCTTCAAGGCTTTCCAGGACTCCCGGATCTGCCAGGCTTTCGCTGATCCCAAGGTGCGGGAGGCGATCATCCCCGCCTATATGGGGCTCATCAAGCAGATCGACGATCAATTGGGCAAGCTCTTTGCCTGGATGAACGAACGCGGCCTGGCGGAGAAGACCATGATCGTGTTCTCTTCCGACCATGGCGACTATCTCGGCGACCATTGGATGGGGGACAAGGACCTGTTCCACGATGTATCCGTGCGCGTGCCCCTGATCATCTGCGATCCGCGCCCGGAGGCGGATGCCACCCGCGGGCAGGTGCGCGATGAACTGATCGAATACATCGACCTCTCGCCAACCTTCCTTGATTTCTTCGGAGGCAAGCAGTTGCCGCACGTGCTGGAAGGGCGCAACCTGACGCCCCTTCTGCACGACAGCCAGGCGCCACGCGCCGGATGGCGCCGATACGTGTTCTCCGAATACGATTATTCAACGCGCTACGCCCGCGTGGCGCTCGACGTGCCACCCGAGGACGCTCGCATGGTGATGGTGCGCGACGAACGCTGGAAATATGTCCACACCGAAGGCTTCCGCCCCATGCTTTTCGACCTTGAGGCAGACCCGGACGAACTGCACGACCTTGGCGCGACGCCCGGATACGAAGAGGTTCGCGCCCGCCTCTACGAGGCCATCGCCTCATGGTCCCGCAAGTTCCACACCCGTATCACCGTCCCGGCGGAAATGGTCGAGAGGCAAACCGACGTCGAGGCCCCCGGTGTCTATATCGGCGCATGGGACGAAGAGGACCTCGAAAAGCGATACCTGAAGCCCACGCGGGAGCGCTCCTAGACTACATGTTCGCCTGAGATAGGGCGACCCGTCTCAGGCGAACATGTAGTCTTGGCGCGGAATCGTCGCTGCCGGACAGGTCGGCCTGACCGGCGGCGCGGCGGACGCTCCCCGCCCTTCGGCGGAAGGACCTGGAACCTGGACGGCGGTCGTCGCCGGACGCGCCAACGGGATCGGCGGGACGTCCGCTGACGATCGGCCTGGCACGGGGCAAATATCGCCGCCGGCGACCCGGCTGATGGAGAGGCTATTGCCGCCGCCGCGGCGCCTTTCGCAGGACGAGCAGGATCGGTGAGCGGGGACCCTGTTGCTTTTCCGGCGAGCCACAATGCTTCTTTTGTCGCAGGCCAGACGGGTCCTGTGGATGGCGGTTTGCCTGAGACCCGCACGCGCCGCTCGCTGCCCCGTCTTTCGTGTGGCTCGCCAGAATTGCCCGGCTTGCATCCCCATCGTTGCCCGAATGGGGCTTGCATAGAACCGCGGGTCCGTCTAATTTATCGACTAAACTCAAAATAACGATAATTGATGGTTTACCCGTTTTTTTGGGCACTCCGCGAGGGGTGAAATAGTCAGGGAGGGGCCTGGTGCGGAGCAGCACAGCGGACAAGAAGTCTCGATTTCGGCGCAGCGTCTGCCGCGCCCCTGACCGGGCGGCCAGATGAAGATGGATATGCGGCGAGACAGCGAAGCCGAGTCGGAGACGGGCCGGCCCCAGCGGGGCGACGGCAGTTCGTCCCTGGGGCGCATTTGGAAGCGCCTGTCGAGCATCGAGGAAATGGGCCTCGTTCTGGCAGTCGTCATTCTGGTGCTGGCTATCGGCATTCCGCATCCCGAACTGTTTTCACCGGGATCGATCAAGACGTTGCTTCGCGATGCCTCGTTCACCGGACTGATGGTGTTCGGCATGGTCTTCATGATCGCAATGGTTGAGATCGACCTTTCGGTGGGCGGCATCTATGCGGTGAGCGCGACCTCGGCAGCGCTGCTGATCAAGGCCGGGGTGGATCCCTGGGCTGCAGTCGGCATCGCCTTGGCGATCGGCGCGGCGCTGGGCGCAATCAACGGCCTTCTGACGGTGCTCCTCGACGTACCGATGATCATCGTGACCCTTGGCACGCTGTCGGCCTTTTTCGGGCTCAATCTGATCATTTCCCGCGGCCATCCCATTTTCGGCATGCCCCGCGAGCATCCGTTCTTCGCCATTTTCGGCGGCGAGTTCCTCGGGCTTCCCACACCCTCGTGGGTGCTTCTTGCCTCATTGGTCATTCTGCATTTCGTGTTCCTGCACACCCGCTTCGGTGCAACGGTGCGGGCGATCGGCGCCAATCGGCAGGCGGCGGAATTCATCGGAATCCGGGTCGGGCGCACCCGGATCCTGGTGACCGCGCTCGTGGGTCTGCTCTGTGCCATCTCGGGCTGCATGACCCTTGCATTCTTCAAGGCCGTCGACCCATCGCTCGGCCACTCCAAGGAATTGCTGGTGATCGCCGCGGCGGTGATCGGCGGCACGTCGCTCGCGGGGGGATCAGGCACACTGATCGGCGCCCTGCTCGGCGTGTTCGTCATATCCCTCATCGGTACCGGGATCGTCTTCTATGGGATCGATCCGAACTACAGCGGCTTCGTGACTGGCTGCGTGATCCTCGGCGCCATCGCACTCGACCGCATCCTGAAGCGCCGCAAAAGCGCGCGGCAAAACCACGAGAGCCTTTAACCAATGCCGGGCGGCAAGGACGCCCGGAGAAATCAACAGGGAGGGACCCAAATGAACAACGCCACACTCTTTGGAACAGGGCTCCGGCGCGCCGCGGGCGTGCTGGTCGCCGGCGGGCTGGCGACGGTTGCTCTGGCAAGCACCGCCACGGCCGACGACAAGCCGATCCGGATCTCGATCATCCAGGCGCTTACGGCAGGCGAATGGAACACCGAGATAATGGATGGCGCAAAGGCCGCCGTCGCCGCCCTCGGTTTCCCGGTCGATCTCAAGATCGTCGGCCCGACGGAATTCGACCCGGGCAAGCAGGCCACCATGTTTCAGCAGGAGGCCCAGACCTCGCCCGATGCGCTGATCGTGACCGACGTCGCTCCGGCCCTCTTCGTCGAGCCGGCCCTTCAGGCCCAGGAGAACGGCATCAAGGTCGTCTGGATCAACGCCGCCCCGGCAAATGAGTTCGCCAACAGCCTGTTCGTCTCCACCGATCCGGCCGAAATGGGCATGGTGTCCGCGGATTCCCTTGCCGCGGCACTTGAGAAGAAGCTCGGCAAGTCGCGCGCCGATATCGAAGGCGACGTCATCGTCGGGCTGTGCGTGCCGGGATTGTCGACACTCGAGAACCGGATCACCGGTTTCCGTCAGGCGATGAACAAGATCATGCCCAAGGTCGAGGTTTCCTCGACCCTCACCACAAAGCCCGATCGCGAAGGCGCCTTCGTCGCCTGGAGCCAGGCCATTCAGGCCAATCGCGATGCCATCGCCTATGTCGACGCCTGTGAACCGGGCATCGTTGCAGGCATCAAGATCATCGAAGACGACCATCTCAACGCGTTGACCGTGGCGATGGACGGTCCCGACGACGTCCGTCAGGGGGTCAAGAACGGCGTTGCGACGGCGGTTGTGAACTCGCTCTTCTTCGTTCAGGCCTACGTGTCCACATACCTGACCGCCAAGGCCATCCACGACAAGACCCCCCTGCCGCAGGGCTGGGTGAAGATCGCTCCCCGCGCGATCGGACCGGATCAGATCGACTCCTATATCGACGCCTGGGCCCACCCGGAAACCGGCCTGGTGAACTTCCACCAGCCCGACATCGATGCGGCCCTTGCCGCCGCAGCGGCAGGCAAGTTGGGTGTCACGGCAACCTACGACACCCCGCAAATCGACTGACCCTTGCGGCGCGGATCCAAAAGATCCGCGCCGTCTCCTGTCCCTGGAGCGTATCGATGCGTGAGCCGGTCTACACCGCGCGCAACATTTCCAAAGCCTTCAACGGGCAGCCCGCTCTGCGCGGCGTGGATATCGACATTTTCTCCGGTCAGATCGCCGGGCTGGTCGGCGCGAACGGAGCCGGCAAATCCACGCTTATGAAAATTCTCTCCGGCGCGCTCCGGGCCGACAGCGGCGAGCTGCGCCTCGACGGCAAGCCGCTGCTGATGACGTCCATGCTCGAGGCCTGGCAATCCGGGGTGGGCTTCGTCTCTCAGGAGCTCAATCTCTTTCCTCCGCTCAGCGTGGCGGAAAACCTCTGGCTCGTGCCGGGCCGGACAGGCTTCATTCCATCCGGAGACTTCCTTGACGCCGCGCACGCCGAAACCGAACGCCTTGGGCTCGATGTTTCACTCTCGACGCCGGTGGCCGCCCTGTCGCTTGCCGACCGGCAACTGGTCGAAATCGCCCGCGCGCTCCTGCAGCGGCCGCGAGTGCTGATTCTCGACGAGCCAACTTCGGCCCTGCATGCAAGCGAAGTGGACCGGCTGCACCACGTGCTGCGCAACCTGCGCGACGCGGGCGTTGCCATGGTCTACATCTCGCACTTCCTCGAAGAAGTTATCGAGGTCGCCGATGCTGTCGTCGTCATTCGCGACGGCGCCAACGTGCCGCTGGAAGCCGCCGCCGATTTCCCGACCGTTCCGGAAATCGTGTCGGCGATGCTCGGCCGCCCGGCCCGGCACGGCACGCTGGAAGATGCACCCACCCGGCGTTCGGCAAAAACGGGTGGCAAGACGCTTGTCGTCGAGGCTCTCGAGACTCGATCCGGGCTGAATGTCGATCGTCTCGAAGCCGGCGAAGGCGAGGTCGTCGGCCTGGCTGGTCTGGCAGGCGCGGGACCAGAGACATTGTTCCAGGTTCTATTCGGCCAGGTCAGACCCGAGGCGGGGCGCATCGAACTCCCCTCGGGACGGCCCCCCGGGTCCAACCGCGCCGGCGCAGTGGCCGCCGGGGTCGCCTATTTCCCATCGGACCGGAAACGCCTCGGGCTGACGCTCGAACAAAGCATCTGCGAGAATGTGTCCGCGGTCCGCAGTCTCAGCCTGGGGCGCGACGGATTTGTGCCCAACACCGCCCGCCAGCGTGAGATCGCCGCTGCGCGCTGCATGGACATAGGCGTCAAGATGCAGAACGTCTCGCAGCGGGTCGGCAGTCTTTCCGGGGGCAATCAGCAGAAGGTCGTCTTTGCGCGCTGGCTCGAGGCCGATCCCAGCCTTTTGCTGCTTGACGATCCGATGCGGGGTGTCGACGTCAATGCCAAGCGCGAAATGTGCCGCATCATTCGCGACCTCGCCGCCGAGGGCCGCGTGATCCTCTTCTATTCGACCGACCCGGGCGACTACGTCTCGGTGACGGACCGGGTCGTCGTGTTTTCGGATGGTCGCGTCGTCGATGAACTGAGCGGGGCGCGCCTGACCGAACACAGCCTCGTCACCTCGATGAACGGCGAGGTTTCAACCGCACCGCTCAATGCAGAACACCGGCAAGTGCCGCAAGCGACAGGAGAAAGAAAATGATCGACCTCAAGGGAAAAATCGCGGTCGTGACCGGCGGCGGCATGGGCATCGGCGCGGGCATTTCAAAGGTGTTGGCCGGATACGGCGCCACCATCGCCATCGCAGACATCGATCCCGGCGCGGCCCAGCCGACAGCCGACGCCATCAATGCGTCGGGCGGCAAAGCCCGGGTCTACCGGCACGACGTGACCAACTGGGATTCCGCCTTTGCCCTGGTCGAAGCCGTCGAGAGCGAACTCGGCCCCATCGACATCCTCGTCAACAATGCCGGCGTGTCCAGGCGCGTTCCTCTGCTCGAGATGAGCGAGCGGGAATGGGACCGGGTGCTCGACATCAATCTCAAGGGCCAGTTCATCACCACCCGCGCCGTCATGCCCGGCATGGCCGCGCGCAACCGCGGACGCGTCGTCAACATGGCTTCCGTCGTCTCAAAACAGGGGGTGGGCAACTTCTCTCATTACTGCACGTCGAAATTCGGGGTGATCGGGTTCACGCAGAGCATCGCGAACGAATATGCCCAGACCAACATCACGGTGAACGCTGTCTGTCCGGGCATCCTGATGACGCCGCTTCACGACGGGATCGTCGACCAGATGGCGGCCGCCGCGAATGTCGATCATGACACCGCCAAGAAGAACTTCGTCGGCCTTGTGCCGCAGGGCCATCCGCAGACGCCGGAGGACGTGGGACACATGATCGCGTTCCTCGCCTCCGACCTCGCCCAGAACGTGACGGGACAATCCTATCACATCGACGGCGGCATGCAGATGGACTAGGTCACATACCCATAAACGGGATTCCCATTTCGGATCGAGTCTGATTCAATTGTCTCAACCAAGGAGGGTTGAGATGGCACGGTTTGATCTGACGGATTTCGAATGGTCTGTGATCGAGCCCTTGTTGCCGAACAAGCCGCGTGGCGTTCCTCGCGTGGATGACCGGCGGGTTTTGAACGGCATTTTCTGGCGGCTCCGCACAGGCGCACCCTGGGCCGATATTCCGGCGCGCTATGGCCCACATACGACCTGCGTCAACCGCTTCAACCGGTGGCGCAAGGCAGGCCACTGGGCGCGTATTCTCGAAGCTGTATCAGAGGCTTATGATGGCGACGTTCAGATGATCGACTCTTCGTCGATCCGTGTTCACCAACATGCTGCCAACGGTCAAAAAAAGAAGAGCGATCCCGTTGCATGGGTCGTTCGCGCGGCGGCCTGACAACGAAAATCCATGCCTTGGTGGATACCGAAGGCCGCCCGATCCGCCTGAAGCTGACCGCCGGGCAGGCGCATGACGGGCGGTCAGCGGCAGACATGTTCGAAACACTTGCCGCGGGGAATATCCTTCTCGCCGACCGCGCCTATGACAGCGACGGCTTGCGCGAAGAAATGGCCGGGCGCGGCGCCTGGGCCAACATCCGCACCATGCCGAATCGCGTCAAAACGTTCCCCTTCAGCCGATGGGTTTACCGCCAGCGCAATGCTGTCGAGAGGTTCTTCAACAAACTCAAACACTTCAGGGCAATCGCAACACGATACGAAAAGCGCGACGACAATTTCCTCGCCTCCGTTCAACTCGCTTCAATTCGAATCTGGCTGCGGACTTATGAGTCGGTCACCTAGTGGCTGCGACAATCAGGTCCGCGCACGATCCTGAACAACGAAGGGCGCCGACGAGTTTGACACGCGCTCTTGCACCTGCGTTCGGCAAGTCTTGGCCGAGCGTCGGCATCGTGAACTGCGGATCGGTTCGTTGTCCGTCGAGCCAGCGCAGCATGGTGGTCTTGATATCGGCATGGAAGCGCACTCCTGTCATTCCGCGCATGGTGCGGTCGCCGAAGAATGTCCTTGCAGCCGCCAGACGCGTGGAAAGCCATTGGTCCAGGTATGGGTGCGTTCACGCCGGCCATGCCAAGTTGGTGTGGTCGGCAAAGGCGTGCGGTATCGCCATCCAGGGCGAAGATGGCCAGCCATTGGCATGGTTGCGGCCGTGGAAGAACTCGACTGCTTCCTGTCAGCTATTGCGGCGCACGGCCGATTGACGCCTTCCTTCTTCCCGGCATCGATGTAGGATTTCACCCCGTCGCCGTGCTCGGCAATGACGAGCGGCCCCATTTCTGAGTTGGGGTCCGATGCCGGACCGATCTTGAGCGCCTCGGTCTTCGGCACCGGCGCCTCGATCAATGCGCAGGCCACTGCATCCGCCGCCGGCACGGCGACCGGGATGGCCATGCAGCGTTCGTCCGCCGGGTCGTCACTGGCAATTCAGCGAGGTGATACATGCAGATTTCCGGACACGAAGTGATCATCGCCGGCGGCGGCCCTACAGGTCTTATGCTTGCCGGTGAGTTGGCACTGGCGGGCGTCGATGTCGCCATTGTCGAAAAGCGGTTGAGCCGGGACGTCGAGGGCTCCCGCGCCGGCGGCCTGCACCCGCGGGCGATCGAACTGCTCGACCAGCGCGGAATTGCCGGAAGATTCGCGCTGCAGGGCAAAAAGCACTACGTCGTACCCTTTCCCGGTGTCATGCTGAACGGAGCCGACCGCCCGTCCCGTCACAACTACACACTCGCCATCTGGCAGGCTGAAATCGAAAAGGGGCTTGCCGGGTGGGTCTGCGAACTTGCGGTTCCAACCTATCGCGGCCGCGAAGTGACGGACTTCTCGGAAGACGACAATGGCGTCGACATTGTGCTGGACAACGAGCGAATGTTGCGTGCGCAATTTCTCGTGGGATGCGACGGCGGCCGCTCCCTCGTTCGCAAGAAGGCCGGCATCGCATTTCCGGGATGGGATGCCGATATCAGCTATCTGATCTTCGAAGCCGACATGTCCGATCAACCGCCATCGGGCTTCAGGCACGGCGAAAAGGGCATCTACGCAATCGGCCCGCATGAGGATGGCAAACGTTTCCGCGGAGTGGTGACGGAGGAGCGCCTCATGTCGGGTGGCAAGCCCGGTCATGATGAACTCCATCGGGCGCTCGTCGCCGCCTACGACACCGATTTCGGTGTCCACAACGTCACCTGGCTTTCGCGGTTCACCGACGCGGCGCGGCAGGCGGACGCCTATCGCAAGGGCCGGATTCTGTTGGCCGGCGATGCCGCACACGTGCATTCGCCGGCGGGCGGCCAGGGCTTGAATACCGGCCTCCAGGACGCCGTCAATCTGGGATGGAAATTGGCCCAGGTGATCAAGGGCATCTCGCCGGACAGCCTTCTCGACACCTATCACGACGAGCGCCACCCGGTCGGCGCGGCTTTGCTCAAGCATACCCTGGCGATCACCGCCCTCAATCGCGGCGACGCACGGACAACGGCCCTGCGCGAGATGATGGCCGAGGTAATGCCGATGGACGAACCGCGCAAATGGTATACTGCGCTGATGTCCGGCCTGGATGTGCATTACGACCTTGGCGAGGGCCATCCCCTGCTCGGGCGGCGCGTGCCTGACCTCGACATCACGACCGGGGGCGGCCCGACGACCGTCTTCACGCTTCTCCATGATGCACGGCCGGTGCTGCTCAATCTCTCGACTTCCGGCGACCTCGACATCACCGGGTGGGGGGACCGCATAAAGCAGGTGGACGCAACCTTCGAAGGCGTCATGAAACTGCCGGTCATCGGCGTCGTCGAGACCCCTTCGGCGATCCTGATCCGGCCGGACGGGCATGCGGCCTGGACAGGGGCTGGCCAGACCAATGGGTTGAGCGCGGCACTCGAGGCCTGGTTCGGACCGCCCCTCGGGAGATAGCCGGATATTTCCCGGATGCTCAAGACGCCCGGCAATCAGCCGGAACGCGCCCTGTCTCCCTCGACAAAGTGAGCGACCTGGTCGTCATGGGCCTTCCTGAAGGCCGGCCGGGCGCAGGCACGTTCCTTGTAGGCACGGATGTTCGGATAAGCAGGAGCATCGGCACGACGCGTCTGGCGGAATACGTCCGCCATGATGATGTCGGCAACCGTGAAACGGCCCGCAGCAATCCATTCGCGGTCAGCCAGTACGGCTTCCATACGGGCCAATCGACTGTCCAGCCAACCCGCAAGCCCGTTGTCCGGCCCATCGGACCAGTTCAACACCATCCAGGGCACGCTGACCATCTCGATGGAATTCAGGGCGGCAATGGTCCACTGCAGGGTGTCCGCTTCGCCAACCGGGTCCGAAGGCATGAGTATCTCGCTCTTTTTTGCGAGGTAAAGAAGGCAGGCACCGCTCTCGAAGACCTTTAAGCCGTCGTCCTCCAGAAACGGTATCTGTCCGAAGGGCTGCCTCGCAAAGTGATCGGAACCACGATCATCGAACGGCGTCGTCTTCACCTCGTAGTCGAGCGCGGCCTCCTCGCAAGCCCATCTCAGCCTCAGATCGCGCACCAGGCCGCGCGGACCGTTCTCCCCGCCGGGCACGTAGTCATATGTCCAGATTGTAAGCATGCTCTCCTCGCAAATCCCTTGCTGATTGCGTCCCAAAGTCTGTTCCCTCCCCCGCCAGGCGCGGTCCGGCGTCGCATTCGGCGGCCCTGGGCGTGGAGAGCATCGTACTGAACCTGACTTCGTAGCTAACCTTTCGATGTACGGCCGGCAAAAACCGCCAACTGTGCGGCAAATGCCCGCTTGTAGGCAGGCCGCGCCTCGGCGCGGGCGATATAAGCCGAAAGCCCGGGATATTCGTCCAGCAGACCCGACGGCTTCAGCCGCTGCAACCCGTGCACCATCATCAGGTCGCCTGCGCTGAAGGCGCCGTCGAGCCAGTCGGCAGCGCCAAGACAGTCCGAAAGCTGCTTCAGCCGGTTCCGCACGCGATCCACGACCAACGGCAGACGTTCCTTGCTCCAGGGTTTGTCGCTTTCCAGAAGCCTCGCATTCGCGAATTCGAGGATCGGCGGCTCCACCGTGTTCAGCGCGGCGAACATCCAGGCGATCGCCCGTGCCCGCCCGTTGGCGTCGTCCGGCAGCAGGCCGGAATGACGCTCCGCGAGGTGCAGCACGATCGCACCCGACTCGAACAGGACGAGATCACCTTCCTCATATGTCGGAATCTGCCCGAACGGATGCAGCGCCAGATGCGCAGGCTCCTTCATCGCGGCGAACGAGACAAGACGGACCTCATAGGGCTGGCCGAGTTCCTCGAACGCCCATCGCACGCGCATGTCACGCGCCAGCCCGGCACCCCTGTCGGGCGAATTCTCGAAAGCGGTTATGGTGGGAAGCATCGGATTCTCCTTTCGTGTCGCGCGAAGCCATCTGTGCGCCGCCGGCGAAAGCGGCGACGCTTTCCCGGTGGCCTGCCATACGCGCCTTGCCTGTCAGGCGCGGTGTTCAGCCGCCGCAGCGGCCTCAAGCCCCGCGAAACGGTTCTGCCCCATCCCCGAGCGGTTCCACTATGCGTCCCGAACGCCGCCGCCGGGCAATTCGAAGCGCTCGGTTGCGGCGCCGATTGAAAGGGAGTTGGTCCTTCGGAGCGTCCCCGGGGTTCGTCCCCGGGACGGACAGGTGACGCGCCTCACGACACTCGAAGCAGCAATTCTCCTTCCATTTCAGGCACGCCTCAGACCGAAGGTCTTCCAGTCGATCCGCCAACCCAGCGTCAGCTTTTCGCCCGGCCCGTGAATGGCGGCAAACAGCAATCCGGCGATGAAGGTGAAGTGATCGACGAAAAAGCCGAACTCCGCCGGGTTTCCCTCCCACCGAGCCGGCCCGTGGAACGCCAGCGCCAGGAACAGGACGTAGGCCACCGAGAGCACCGCCGCTTCGCCGAAAAACGCGCCCGTGAAGAACGCAAGGGCGAGGCCGACCTCAAAGAAGGCCGCGACCCAGGCGAAGAAAAGCGGGGCCGGAAAGCTGATCGAGGCGATGTAGCCCGCCGTCGCGCCCATATCCGCGAACTTGAAGCAGGCAGCCATGAGGAATGCGCCACCAAAGATCAGGCGGGCGATGAGTATTGCGGCGGTCTTGGTCATTTGATCGGGTCCTTCTTCGTCCGCCCTGTCGGGCTTTCCCTACCAAGGACGCACGAGGTCTGCGTCTCACGACACGCGGTGAAATTTTTTCCGCTCGACTGGCACCGCGGATATTCGATCTGCAGGGCGAGGACATCGGTCGCAGGTTCGCCGAAGCGGGTGGCGAGGCTGTCAAGCCTCCGGTCCTGAAAGCGGGCGTTCACGACGCGTCGTTCGCCTGTTCGGCATTGAGCTGATCGAGATGCTGGCGGATATGAGCGGCTTCGGCGGCTGTATTGGCGAGCGCGATGGCTCGGCCGAGCGCATCGCGCGCCTCGCTGTTCCGGCCCAGCCGTTCCAGCAGGTTGCCGCGCACGCCGTGAAAGTAGAAGTACCCGTCCAGTGGCTCGGCAAGGGGCGCGATCATCTCCAGCGCTGCCTCGGCGCCAAAGAGCTTCCAGACGGCGACGGACCGGTTGAGTGTGACGACCGGCGAAGGGGCATGACGTTCGAGCGCTTCATAAAGTCTGTCGATGCCCACCCAATCGGTATCTTCCGGCCGTTCGGCGCGGGCATGCTGCGCAGCAATTGCGGCCTGGATCTGATAAGGTCCGGGCTGGCGGTACAGCATGGCCTCGTCGATCATGGCGAGAGCCTCGGCGATCCGCCGCTGGTTCCACAGTGAACGGTCCTGGTCTTCCAGCAGGATCGGCGCACCTGTTTCATCGAAACGCGCCCTCTGCCGCGAGTGTTGAAGCAGCATCAGCGCCATCAGCCCCAGTATTTCCGGCTCGCAAGGAAACAAGCGCAGCATCAGCCGCGCCAGCCGGATCGCCTCGCCGCAGAGCCTCGCCCGCTCGCTCGCCGGATTGGCGTCGATATAGCCTTCGTTGAAGACGAGGTAGAGCATCGCAGATACGACCGCGAAACGTTCCGCTCGCTCTTTCGGTCCCGGCGTTTCAAACGGAATTTCGGCGTTGGCAATGCGGGCCTTGGCGCGTGTGATCCTCTGTTCCATTGCGCGTTCGGCGACGAGAAAGGCCGACGCGATACGCGGCACGGACAGGCCCGAGACGATCCTCAGCGCCAGCGCAATCTGCTGGGTCGCGGGCAGGTCTGGATGGCAGCAGACGAAAAGCAGACGCAGGATATCGTCGCGATAGTCGGCGGCATCCAGCCGCTCGGCCATGTCCGGTTCGGTGTCCTCGCGGTCCGAGATCAGCGCTTCGTCCGGAAGTGCCGTCAGCCGCGCCTGCCGGCGCTTGTGATCGATCGCCGCGTTGTGTCCGACCATGATCAGCCAGCTTGCGGCATCGCGCGGCGGCCCGTTCCGCGGCCAGGATTTGAGAGCCCTGAGACAGGCGTCCTGAAACGCCTCCTCGGCCAGATCGAGATCGCGGAAATAGCGCAGAAGCGCTGCGACGGCCTGTGGCCGCGCGCCGACCAGGCGCTTTTCGATCCAGTCCGGTTCAGGAGGTTGGGCCATCTTCTATCGCGTCTCCGCTCGGGTAATAAAGCGCGATCGGGCGCAGTTCATAAGCGCCGCCCGGGTTGGCCTCGGCCATCTCGCGCGCGATCTGGATCGCCATATCGAGGCTTTCGACATTGACGACATAGAAGCCGAGCAATTGCTCTTTCGTCTCGGCGAACGGGCCGTCGGTGACGATATTCTCCGCCTTGCGCAGCGTCGTCGCCGCGCTTGTCGGCATCAACCGGACGATGGGCTCGAAGTTCTTCGCCCATTTGCGGTTGACCGCCTTGAGGCACTCGATCACCGCGGCGTCTTCCTCCGCGGTCCAGGAAGAGGTGATCTCCTCATTGTGGTAGCAAAGGATCGTGTAGCGCATCGGTCAGCTTCTCCGTTTCGGGGTCGCGCCAGATTGCACGAACCGACGAAAAACCGGAATAGAGCCAACTTGCGACGTGATCGGGGACGGTCAACCGGCCGACAGACCTTCTCGGGCCTGGCGGCGATGACGCGACGCAGGCGGACAGCGTCAGGCATGGTGACATCCTTTTCCTGATCATCTGTCTTGAAGACGTCCGATCGCACGGCGTCCCGACAACGCACGGAGATTTTCTTCCATCCGTTCCGCGACCAGGATGGCCGGCGCCGGTCACCCGGACAGCGCCGCCAGATAAGCGTCCGTCAGTTCCCTGATGACCGAGCGATCCGGGGCTTCCGCGCCGAGATGCAGGCTGCGCAGTTCCGCCATGAATGCCGCCCACATCTGCGGCCCGCCCTCTTCCAGCAGCTGGGCCCGGATCGAGAGCTCCCGGGTCGCAGGCGTGAAGCGCCGGCCCCAGGCGCCCATCTGGGCAAGCAACGGCACCAGCTGGATCGCCGGCTCGGCCAGGCTGTAGACGGTCTTCTGCTTGTGGGCAGGGTCCGGGCTGGTCGACAGCAGTCCCGCTTCCACCAGCTTTCTCAGCCGGTCGGCGAGGATGTTCGAGGCGATTCCCTCCTCGGAATTGTTGAGCAGGTCGCGATAGTGCCGCCGGTTGCCGAACATGATGTCGCGGATGACGATCAGGCTCCAGCGGTCGCCGAGCGTCTCGAGCGTCAGGTTGATCGGGCATCCTGACCGGATTGGCTTGTCCATGAGGGCTCTCCGTAAACTGCTTGCAATGTAGATACGGCTTTGGTATTTCACAACTGCTTGCAAAATGCATACGGAAAGGATTTGGCGATGAGCAAGGTAATCGTCGCGGGGTTTACGCTTTCAGTCGACGGCTACGGCGCCGGCCCGGACCAGAGCCTCCAAGACCCGCTCGGGAAGCGTGGCGAGGAACTGCATAGGTGGATGGTCGCAACGGCGATGTTCCACGAGATGCTGGGCAAGGACGGCGGATCGCAGGGCGTCGACAACGACTACGCCACCCGCTCGATGCAGGGTTTCGGCGCCTTCATCCTGGGCCGCAACATGTTCGGCCCGGTCCGCGGCGACTGGCCCGACGACGCGTGGAAGGGCTGGTGGGGCGACAATCCGCCGTATCACGCCCCGACCTTCGTGCTCACGCACCATCCGCGCGACCCGGTCGAGATGGAGGGCGGCACGGTCTTCCACTTCGTCACCGACGGGATCGGGGTCGCGCTCGCACAGGCCAGGACAGCCGCCGGGGACAGGAACGTCAAGATCGGCGGCGGGGTTTCGACCGTCCGCCAATATCTTCAGGCCGGCCTGGTCGACGAGATGCATCTGGCGATTTCGCCCGTGGTGCTCGGCCAGGGCGAGGCGATGTTCGCCGGGATCGATCTGCCGGCGCTCGGCTTTTCCGTCATCGAACAGGCCGCGACCGATGCGGCCACGCACATCGTGCTCGCGAGATAGAGGAAGGAGACCGGATCATGCCCAAATTCATCACTATCGGTTACGGGGACCGGGCCGGATACGACCGCACGCCCCAGCCTGTGAAAGATGCCGCCCACGCGCAGGACGCCAAGCTGGTCGCGGGTGGCGCCCTGGTCGGCATAGCAGGAACGCCGGTTCAGGTGCGCAATCCGGAGGCGGCCGGCGTGGAAACACTGGCCGGCCCGTTCATGTCGTCCGATCTGCCGATCGCCGGCTTTGCGGTGATCGAGGCCGCCAGCCTGGCGGAGGCCATCGACAAGGTCTCGCAGGTTCCCTGCGCCGTCGCCCATGGCGTCGTCGAAGTCTGGCCGCTGAAATAACCGTTCAACAATGCCAAGGGAGAATGGAAATGGCGAAGCTCGTATTCGGTATGAACGTGTCACTGGACGGCTATGTCGACCATATGGCGTTTCAGCCAGACCCAACGCTCTTCCGCCATTTCATCGACGAGGCCGAAGGACAAGCGGGCAGCATCTACGGCCGCAAGATGTACGAAATCATGCGGTACTGGGACGAGGACCACGCAGACTGGGAGCCGGAGGGAAGCGCGTTTGCGGCAGCCTGGCGGAAACAGACGAAATGGGTCGTCTCGCGCACCCTTGTGTCGGTCGGTCCCAACGCAAGGCTTGTCGGGGATGATCTTGAGACCGAAATACGCAGGCTGAAGGCCGGGCGCGATGGCCAGATCGAGGTTGCCGGTCCGAACCTGGCGCGAAGCCTCACCGAACTTGGTCTGATCGACGAGTACCGAATCTACCTTCACCCTGTCGTACTCGGTCACGGTACACCCTACTTCGCCCGATCCCGGCCGCCGCTCCGGCTGGTGTCTCATGACCGGATTGGCGAGGATGTCATCCGGTTGACCTACGTTCCTGCATGATCTCTCCTCGTGAAGGATGGACAGCGGCGATTGCATCAAGGCTTTGTTCGAACTTGAAATAACGGTGACCACCCGGTCTGGTGGGCCGTCATCGCCTCGTGCGGGCACCGGTCACCGCGCTTTTGTCGAGCAGGCGATTTTCCTGCCGGGCCATGCCGCCTTGAAAGACGACCTGAATCTTCGAAGGCTACGCGGCAGCACACGCTCTTGGATCAAGGCAGCGTTAATCAGTGGCTCTTCGCCCACCTACCCTGTGGATCTCATGGTTTCGGTCCAGCATCGAATACACGAAAGGCGGCAAGGCCTTGGCGGAAGCGCAGTCTGCGGCCAGGATCGAAAACGGATCAAGTCCGCCGGCCGGTTTCCTCGTCGAAGAACAGGATCCGGTTCGGATCGAGCCTGAGCCGGACAGTGTCGCCCGGCTTCAGCGCCACGCGCTCGCGGAACAGACAGCGCATGGTTTCCTCTTCCGACCTGCCGAGGATAAAGGTCTCGGATCCGGTAGGTTCGGTCACCATGACGGCGAGGCTGACGGCGCCTGCCGGGTCGATCGCGATGTGCTCCGGCCGGATGCCGAGCACACCGCGCCGCCTTGCGGCGCCGACCGGCGGACGCTCGAGCGGGATGATGACACCTCCGTCGGTAACGAACACCGCCCTGTCTTCGGTATGGAACGCGCCGGGATAGAGGTTGATTGCCGGCGAGCCGATAAACCCGGCGACGAACATGTTGTCCGGCTGGTCGTAGATTTCCAGCGGCTGGCCCATCTGCTCGACGATGCCGTCATGCATGATTACAATGCGGTCCGCCATTGTCATCGCTTCGATCTGGTCGTGGGTGACGTAGATCGTCGTCGTCTTCAGGCGCTGGTAGAGTTCCTTGATCTCGGCGCGCATCTGCACGCGTAGCTTGGCGTCGAGGTTGGAAAGCGGCTCGTCGAAGAGGAACACCTGGGGATCGCGGACAATGGCGCGGCCCATGGCGACGCGCTGGCGCTGGCCGCCCGACAGCTGTCGCGGGAGGCGCCCGAGCAGCGGCGTCAGCGACAGGATGCCAGCCGCCTTGTTCACCCTTTGCTCGATCTCTCGTTTCGAGACGCCCTTCAGCTTCAGCGAGAAGGCCATGTTCTCGGCGACCGTCATGTGCGGGTAGAGCGCGTAGTTCTGGAACACCATCGCGATGTCCCGATCCTTCGGCGCCACGTTGTTGACGACCTTGGTCCCTACACGTATCTCCCCGCCGGTAATCTGCTCGAGGCCCGCGATCATCCGCAGCAGCGTCGACTTTCCGCAGCCGGACGGCCCCACCAGTGCGACGAACTCGCCGTCGTTGATATCGATGTCGATACCCTTGACGACTTTGACGGAACCGAAATCCTTGCGGACATCGACGATCTGGACCGTAGCCATGACGTTACCTTTCAGTTCCTTCGCGATCCCGCACCCTTCGAGCCGGTGGGGTTCGCAGTTATGGTTGGGGTTCGAGCGGGGATGTCGCCGGTGAATATCGCCCGGGCCACATCCTCGCCGCCAAGCGCCGCCGTCATGGCGCGCGCGGCCGCGCGGACTTCAGTCGCCACCAGCGCAACGTGTTCCGGAGCCTCGACTGCGATCGGCTTCACCATCGACACGCCAATCGCGCCGATCGCCTCGCCATCGCGTCCGATGACGGGCGACGCGACGCAATAGAGGACTGCGTTGTACTCGCCGTCATCATAAGCAATCCCATTCCGGCGCACCTCTGCGATCGTCTGCTCCAGGGCGACAGGATCGGTGAGCGTGGTGGCGGTGTGGCGCTCGAGGCGCATGGCCGCAACCAGCGCCTCGCGCCGCGCCGTCGGCTGGAATGCGAGGAGGGCCTTGCCGAGCGCCGTGCAATGGAGTGGCTCAAAGACGCCCACCCGGTTCTGCACGACGATGGTGCCGCGAGAGCCGATGTAGTCGAGCAGCAGCGCGCGGTCCTTGGTCAGGACGCCGAAATGGCCGCTCTCGTTGGTGCGGGTCACGAGCTGTTCCAAATAGGGTCGTGCCGTGGCGACGAGATTGACGTCCTGCCCGATGGTCGCGGCCCACTGCAACAGACGGCCGCCGACCGTATAGTTCTTGCGAAGCGGATCCTTGGCAACAAGGCTGTTGCGCTCCAGGGTCTGCAGCAGGCGGAAGGCGGACGCTCGATCCATGTCCAGTTCGCGCGCGATGTCGGCAAGCCGGAGCGGCTCGGCCGATTGCACGACCATGTCGAGAATCTGCAGGCCGCGCTGCAAGGACTGGACCGTGCCGGCAGAAGATCCCCCATCCGGCTGGGCAGCCTTCTCTTCAATCTGGCCGAATTCTTCCTGCATCGCACTCGCTCCGGTTTTTACCGGCGACATTCGCTCATAGTCGTGCTCCCACCGCAACATCTTCTAAAGGTCCTGCCGGCGGTAAGCTTGCTGGACCTCGTCCACCCAGTTGCCTACGTTCCACTTCCCATAGGCGCCGAGTCCAGCGCGGGCATCGCTGCCAAAATAGACGGGCACATGGACGAAGGAGAGACCGTCATAGGCGAGGGCATCGGCCAGCGCCGCGCGCAGGGATGCGCGCGTATCGCCGCCGCTCAGCGCCCGGATGCGCCGCACCGCTCCAGCGAGTGCGACATAGTCGATCTCCACTCCGTCGCTTGTGCCGAACTCGATGCCGTATTGCTCCAGCTGCAGCGAAGAGATCGCCGCCATCCGCCTGTTGTCGAGCATCACGATGGTCCCGCGCACGCCGTGCTCGATACCGTCGATCAGAACCTGAGGGTTCATCATGAACGATCCGTCGCCAGTGATCGCAACCACGCGCTGCGGCCGCTCGGCGATACCCGAGGCGACCAGGGCGCTCACCCCGAATCCCATGTATGAGGCGCCGGTCTCGGTGATGGTCTGCATCGGTTCGTCGTCGCGGGCGAGCTGGAAACCGTTTGCTTGGACGTCGCCGGCGTCGAACAGGCAGGTCGCGCCGGCGTCGCGGGCCATATCCAAGATCACCTCCAGCGCCGCGGGCTGAACCAGCACCGGTCGGCGCCATACCGAGTCGTAAAGCGGCGGGCAGCCGGTCGCCTCGGCGCGAATCTCGCGCCAGCGCGCCTTGTTCTTCTCGTTCGCGGCAAGCCACTCGGCCGCCTCGGGCGGGCGCCGCCGCGACAGGGCGTCGGCCAGCTTCGCCGCAACTTTGCCGATGTCGCCGGGGAGCATGACCGTCCGGTTGTAGTGCGCCGCGTCGGAAAGATCGCCGTTGATGTTGATGACAGCCTCGACCGAAGGGTAACCGATGCCGGAGCAGTCGGCCTGGCATACGGAGCGCGTCCCGACGGCGATAAGAAGATCGGCGCCTTCCATGGCTGCGTTCCCGCTATAGGAGCCCTTGCTGCCCCCGACATGCACGTTGCGCGGGTCGTCGTCGCGCAACACCCCGAGCGACCCAGGCGACAGGACGACGACGCCGTCGACGGCATCGGCAAGCGCGCGTATCTCCGCCGCGAAACGCCGCGTTCCGCCGCCGGCCTTGATCACGATGCGTCGGTGGCGATGGACAAGGTCGATCGCCACGGCAAGCGTTGAATCGTCGGCGACCACCGTCGGCGGCGGGGCGAACGGATCGGGCAAGCTGCCGAGCCGCAGACCGCGGATCGTCTTCGGTTGCACGTTGATCGGCAGGAGCAGGTAGAACGGCCCGGCGAAATGGGGATGGTTCACCCTGATCGATCCGCGGCGCAGCGCGGTGCGCAGCGCCTCCGGGGTGTGCAGCACGTAGCTCTCGCCCATGACGGCTGTAAGCTGTCCGTAGAGCCCCTGCTGGTGCTTGGGGATCTGCTGCATGTTGAAGCCTTCGTCGTGCGTCGTCTCGTCGCCATAGATGTGCCAGACGCCAACACCGTTAGACGCGGCTGCGAGAGATCCTGCCATGGCCTGCAATGCCCCCGGACCGATGGAGGTCACCACAGCGACCTGTTCGCCATATTGCCAGCGCAGCGCGGTCGCCGCGTGCGCCATCGCCACCTCGTTGCGAAACGCATGGACAGACAGCGCTCCCGCGCCTGCATAGACACGCAGAACTTCCGCGATGTCGGTGGACCCGTGACCGAACACCGCGAGGAATTTGCGCACGCCCTGCTTGAGCAGCCCGAGGACCAGTGCTTCGGAAACGGTGCAGTCGATCGCTTCCGGGATCAGCCCCGATGCAATGGTCCCGTCGACCCCGCCCGCCCCGGCGACAGCGCGGGCGCGCTCGATCATCGCGGCGCCGCCGGGGGACGGCAGATGCATGGATTCGTCCATGGCCTCAGAGCCCCGGCTCGCCGTGAGTGACCAGCCGCCCGTCGCGCGACGAACGGTCGAACATGTGGAAAAGCTCGATGACCCGGCGACCTTCCGGGCCGGTGAGGATTTGCTGCGGCTCCCGACCCTTGAGTACGTCGATGAAATGCAGGGTCGACAGGCGGAAGCTTTCGCCCCAGTCATCCTCGATGTTGTGCCAGGCGCGCACCTCACCGTCGCGATACAGCGTCAGCGCCGGTTCGTCGAGCAGGCGGTCGGAGCAGCGGTGGACGGTGATCAGGCCGTTCTCGCCCTGAATCTCGAACTTCTCGTGACTCGCGTAATAGTCGGTGCGCACCTTCATCTGGAGCGCGAGGCTGACGTCCCACATCGCGTGGATCGGCGGCTGGCTGTGCCGCCACATCAGTGTCGCAGGCGCGTCGACGAGATGACCCGCGGGCATGCGGGTCTCCTCGATCTTCGCGAAGCAGTCGCGAACGTCGCCGAACATCCACAGCGCAACGGCCATCATGTGGTGGCCGTGGTCAAACACCAGCGGACCGCCCTGCCCCGTGGCGCCGAGTTCGTACCGCCAGGCATTTGCTTCGGGCGAGACGTGCCAGGCGCCCGACCGGTCGCCGATCACAACCTTCATGCGGAAGTGCTTCGGTTCGCCGATCGCACCGGACATCAGCAGTTCGCGCGCCTTCACCAGCGGAGGATAGAAGACGAAGTTCTCGAACACCTTCAGCCGCCGATTGGTGCGCTCCGATGCGGCGATCATCGCGTCGCATTCCGACGTGGTCATCGCCATCGGCTTCTGCACGCTGACATGGGCGCCGGCATCCATGGCCGCCACCGCCATCTGCTCGTGCAGGGGGTGGGGCGACAGGATGTCGACGAGGTCGAGATCAAGTTCGAGGAGGTCCTCGTAGCGGGTGACCCCGCGAGCGCCGGGAAACAGTGCCTGGCGGTGGGCAATGGACTCCGGGCGGATGTCACACAGCCCGACGACTTCGACATCGTCGTTGCCGATATAGCCGAGGCCGTTGAGGTCGAAGATGCGGCCGAGGCCGGCGATGCCTACGCGTAGCGGTCTGCTCATGGACGTGGTGATCCGTGTTGCTCTTGGATTTTTGGATTACTTGACCGCGCCCATGGTCAGGCCCCTGACCATGTACCGGCCCGCGAAATAGAAGAAGATGAACAGCGGTACCATCGACATGAAGGATGCCGCCGCCATCTCGTTGTAGAAGGTCTGGTGATCGGAGTTGTAGCCCGCGATCGCGATCGGCAGCGTGTCGGAGGAGCCGCGCGACAGGATCGAGGCAAACATGAACTCCACGTAGCTGGCCAGGAAGACGAAGCAGGCCGCGACCGCCACGCCCGGGGCGGCGAGCGGAAGGATGATGTAGCGCAGCACCTGCAGCACGCTGGCGCCATCGATGAGGGCAGCCTCCTCGAGTTCGGTCGGGATGCCGTCGATGAAGCCCTTCAACAGCCAGATTGCCAGCGGCAGCGACAGCATGGTGTGGACCAGCGACAGGCCGAGATGGGTGTCGGAGAGCCCGTAGGCGCTAATCATCAGGTAGATCGGCACGGCGAGCGACACTGCCGGCGTCATGCGGATGACCAGCAGCGCGTTGAAAAGCACTGCCAAGGTCGTCGAGCGGCCGCGCGAGAACACGTAGGCCGCGCCGAAGCCGAGCACCGTGCAGCCGATGACGGTGAGGCCTGCAACGACGAAGGAATTGATGATGTTCGGCAGGATCGAATAGTTCGCCGAGATGCCCTTGGCACCGCTGCCGAACAGAGCCGAAGTATAGGAATCGAGCGTCAGCACGTCCGGGAAGCTGAAGCGGCGCGGTATGTGGCCGGGCGTCGTCAGCGAGACGAGGAAATACCAAGCGAACGGGAATAGCGTCCACAGCGCCGCGAGCGCGGCGAGGAAGAGGAGGCTGGTGCGGTATGTGAAGGAGCGGTTCATTTGGCCCCTCTCCTGCGAAACGTCAGGAAAAGGATCATCACGGTGAGCGGGAAGATCATCGTGATCACGGCGAGGGCGCTCGCCTTGCCGAAATCGAGGTTCTGGAAGGCGGCCTTGTAGGTGGCGAGGTTGAGCGTCGTCGAAGACGTGCCGGGCCCGCCGTTGGTCATGATCCACAGGTAGTCGAAGGCCCGGTAGGTATCGAGCGTCTTGATGGTCAGGGCGATGACGATGACTGGCTTGAGGAGCGGGAAGGTTACGTATCGAAACACCTGCCACGCATTGGCTCCGTCGACGCGGGCAGCCTCGATCGGTTCCTGCGGCAGCGATTGCAACGCGGCGAGCAGGATCAGGTAGATGAACGGCGTCCAGCCCCAGATGTCCGTCACCATGACGAGGAAGAAGGCGGCATCCGAGACCAACCACGGATAGGCCTGCAGACCGAGCGCGATCAGGATGTGGTTCACCCAGCCATAGTGCTCGGTATAGGCGAAGGCCCACATGACGCCGGCGGCGGCGGGGATGAAGATCATCGGCGCGATGACAATGTGGCGGAAAGCGCGACCGAAGCGCTCGGAGAAGGCGTCGGCGAGCGAGACCGTGAGGAGCGCCATACCAAGGCCCAGGCCGAAGGACACGCTGACGCAGATCGCGGTATAGAGCAGCGTGCGGCCGAGCGTGCGCCAGGTCTCGGCGCTCGAGAGAAGCTCGGTGTAGTTGCCGAGCCCTATCCAGTCATCGATCCCGTAGGCGATCTGGAAATCGCGCAGACTCAACGAGACGACCTTGTAGATCGGATAGGCATAGAAGACAGCAATGTAGAGGAAGGGGAGCGCAAGAAGCGCTCCCAGGAGGTATTGGCCGAGCCTGTCTGTGCGGGCAACGGAACTGACCATGTGGCTCACTTTATATATCCGGCCGAGGTGAGGGTCTTTTCGATCTCGGCGACGTATCCGTCGACGAACTGCTCCGCAGTGATCTTGTTGGCGATCACCTCGGTGTAGAGCTCAACGCCCTTGGTACGAGGCTGCTGCGACATTTCCGGAACCTGCGTCGTGATCTTGGCCTCGACGAAGGCGTCATAGAGCGCACGCGGATTGATGCCACCTGGCTCGACGGCCGTCCGATAGGCGAGATCCTTGATCGGGGGCAATTGGCCGGCAGCCATCTCGATCTGCGGATGCTCGTTGAGAATCCACTTGATGTATTCCCAGGCCGCGTCGGGGTTCTTGGAATCCTTCGGGATGCCCATCATCCACCAGGAGCTGTAGCCACCCTTCGGTTCGCCGGCGAAGGAGGGGAAGCGGAAGGCGCCAACGGGGCCGACCTGCTTGATGTTCTCCGGCTTCTGCATGAAGCTCCAGTAGTCGGATAGCCAACCATAGGCCATCGCCGACGAACCGGAGAGGAAGAAGTCGGAGACCTGGCCGGTCTGGAAGTTGGCCGAGTCCGGATTGACGATCTTGTCCTTGTGGATCGATCCCTGCATGAAATTGAGGACGTCGATCGCCGCCTGACGTCCCTCGGGCGTTTTCATGGTCGGCTTGTAGTCGGCGCCGAGCAGATCGAAGCCAGCGTCGCTGTAGTAGCCGAGGAAGGCCGCATAGCCCTGGCCGCCACCCCAGTTCGTCGTCAGGCCATAGAGGTTCTTGTCGGGGCGAGTGAAGAACGCCGCGATGTCCCTGACCTGCTGGATGGTGGTCGGCGGGGCCAGATCGTAGCCGTACTTGGCCTTGAATGCCGCCTGCTCTGCCGTGTTCTCGAACAGGTCCTTGCGGTAGTAGCCGATCTGCGCGTTGGCATGGAACGGCATGAAATAGTGTTGGCCATCGGTGTTCTTGACGCCCTTCTGCGCCGGAAACACCCAGTCCTCGAACTTGTCGACACTGCCCCACACACCTTCGATGCGCTCCGTCATCGGTGTGAGGAAGCGAAAGAAGCTACCGAACGAGGTGGCGTGCTGGGTGACGATGTCGTAGGTGCCGGAGTTCTGCGACACGGCAAGCAACTGCTTCGAAGGAATGTCGCTGCCGGGGATCATGTCATACTGGACCTTGATGCCCGTCATCTCCTCGAAGTTCCTGGTCAGTTCGACGGCAGGGGCGAAACTCGCCCAGCCCTTCTGCGTGGGAACGGTGATGGTGACGCCCGCATAGGGCTTGCCCGCCTTCAGCGGCGGAAACGTGCCCTCGACAAATTCCCCAGCCCAGCCGGTAGCCGGCGCAATCATTGAAAGGCCGAAAACGGCGGCGGCGGCCGTTCTCGCAAACAGCATCTTGTAGGACATTCCTCTTCTCCTCCCGGGGTTTCGATCCAAGTGACGACGCCTCCCCGTTCATCGTTTAATTTGTTTTGCTGTCAACAACAGGCGTTGCGCCCAGCGAAATTATTGGTAATGTGGAGTTCGATCGCTGTCAAGGCGTCGTTTGCCCACCCCCATCCACGAAGAGACCGATGACCGACCACAAGCTTCTCATCGCCGGCCAACGCCTGCCCTCCCGCGGCGGCGCGACGCTACCGCTGGTCAGTCCGGCCACCGAACATCGCGTGGGCAGCTTCGCGGCGACGCGGGCGGACCTCGACGACGCGGTCGAGCGCGGCGCCATGATCTTCGCAGGCCGGAGGCGGCCTCCACATCTGAGTGCCGGTCATTTCCCCGATCCAGCCGACGCCGTCGCACCCGCGAACCCCCTTCCCTTTGGCCTCGCCGGCTTTGTCTTCACCAACGACCTGCAGCGCACCCACGAGTCGGTCGACGCCCTGGATGTCGGAATGGCGGGCGTGAGCGAAGTGCTGCTCGCGACCGCCGAAGGACCGTTCGGCGGCGTCAGGGAAAGCGGGTATGGGCGCGAAGGCGGCGCCCTGGGGATCCAGGACTGTTTGTCGCCCGAATTCGTGAAGCAGACATTCGCTGGAGCAAGTCGATGAGCAACGTCAACGCAGGCAACCGGCCGTCCGGCTTCGCGCGCGGCCTGACCAACTATGGCGACCGCGACTTCGCGCTCTACCTGCGGAGATCGTTTGCCAGATCGATGGGCTATTCCGACGAAATGCTGGTGCGGCCGATCGTCGGCATCTGCCACACGCCAAGCGGCTTCAACAACTGCCACCGGCACTTCCCGGAACTCCTGGAGGCCGTCAAGCGCGGCGTTCTGGCCGCCGGCGGCCTGCCGCTCGAGTTCCCCGTCATCTCGCTCGGCGAGGTGTTCCTCAGCCCCACCAGCCTGAAGTTCCGAAACCTCATGTCGATGGACGTGGAGGAGATGATCAGCGCCCAACCGATGGACAGCGTGGTGCTACTCGGCGGCTGCGACAAGACGGTGCCGGCACAACTGATGGGTGCCGTTTCGGCCGACATCCCCGCTGTGCAACTCGTCGCGGGCCCCATGATGACCGGCCGCTACAAGGGCGAACGTCTCGGCGCATGCACCGACTGCCGGCGTTTCTGGGCACGCTATCGGAGCGGAGAGATCGGCCAGGCCGAGATCGCGGCCGTGGAAGGGAACCTTGCCACGACTGCCGGCACCTGCGCGGTCATGGGCACCGCAAGCACCATGGCCTGCGTCGCCGAGGCACTGGGCCTGGCGCTGCCTGATTCGGCCGCAATTCCGGCCGTCCATGCCGATCGTTTGCGCTGCGCCGAGGCTTCCGGCCGCCGAGCCGTCGGGCTGATCGGATCCGACCTCACGCCACGGCGTATCGTCACGGAGCACTCGGTCGAGAACGCGCTGCGGGTCATCCTCGCCCTGTCGGGCTCGACCAACGCCATCCTGCACCTGGCGGCGATCGCCGGACGCGCCGGCATCGCGCTCTCCCTCGAACGCCTCAACGAACTCTCAGAAACGACGCCCGTCCTGGTCGACCTGAAACCGGTCGGCGACAACTACATGGAGGACTTCCACGCCGCCGGCGGTCTCGACGCAGTCCTGCGCCAACTGAAGCCGCTGCTCCATCTCGACTGCATGACCGTCACCGGCGAGACGCTCGGCCAACGCCTGGAGGGTCGTCCGGCGATCGCCGCCGATCCGCGCGTGATCCATGCCGCCTCCGATCCGATCTCCCCTGTCGGAGGTCTGGTCGCCTTGTTCGGCTCCCTGGCTCCGGGAGGCGCCATCCTCAAGCGGGCGGCGGCGGACCAGCGCCTGCTCGAGCACGAGGGACGCGCGGTTGTCTTTGCTGGCCTCGACGATCTGGCACGGCGAATTGACGATCCCGATCTCGACGTGGAGCCGGACGATGTGCTGGTGCTCCAGAACGCAGGTCCGCGAAGCCCGTCGAGCATGCCGGAGGCGGGCTACCTCCCGATTCCCAAGAAGCTCGCTCGACGGGGCGTCAAGGACATGCTGCGCATTTCCGACGCTCGCATGAGCGGAACGGCGTTTGGAACCGTCGTGCTGCACGTCACCCCGGAGGCGACGATCGGCGGGCCGCTCGCCGCAGCACGCACCGGCGACCGCATCCGGCTAAGTGTATCGCGGCGACGCATCGACCTGCTCGTCGATGAGGGCGAGATCGCATCGCGCCTGGCGCAGCGAAGCACCATCGAGACCGTCGGTGGCCGCGGCTACGACTGGCTCTATCGCCAGCACGTGCTCCAGGCCGACCAGGGATGCGACTTCGATTTCCTGCAACAAAGGTCTTGAACGCGGAGGCTTGCAGTCGCCTCGGCGCCCGGTCCTCGGGCCGCTGAAATCGGGAGTACATACAATGGCGAACCGCGCGCGGGCAATCTTGGCCATCGACGTGGGAACTTCCGGTACGCGCGCCGGACTCGTCGCCGCAGACGGAACGGTTTCGTGTGTCAACCACACGCCGCTCTCCGTGTCGTCACCCCGGCACGGCGTCGTCGAGCAGGATGCCGGCATGCTGCTGGATCGGACCATTTCTGTTGCCCGGGCGACGATCTCGGAGGCGAGGCGAGACGGTGTCGACATCGTCGCGCTGGCGCTCGCCACGCAGCGCGCGACCGCCGTCCTCTGGGACAGCCAGTCGGGGAAGGCGCTCGTCCCTGCCATGGTCTGGCAGGATACGCGCTACGCCAAGGAAATGATGATGCTTGCGGCAGACTGGGACGCAAGGCTGGTTGAAGCCACTGGCCGCCCCGCCGGCCCGCGTTCCCTCTATCTGTGGGCCGCCCGGCACCTCGAAGAAACGCCCGCCGTGGCCTCGGCTTGGGATGCGCGGCGGCTGCTGTTCGGCACCGTCGACACCTGGCTGCTGTGGCATCTTTCCGAAGAGCGGCCACACGTCACCACTCCGACCAACGCGGCCTCTGCGGGTGGCTACCGGCTCGACGAGCACGATTTTCTCGACGGCTGGCTGGTGGCCCAGTCCTTTCCGCCGGAACTCTTGCCGGAACTGCGGGAGGACGCCGACAATTTCGGCTGCACGGAACAGGCTCTCCTGGGACTTCGCGTGCCCATCCTGGCTTCTTGCGGAGACCAGAGCGGAGCGCTCGCCGGCCTTGGCTGCCATGAGCCGGGTCAGGCGATGTGCGTGCACGGGACCGGCAGTTTCGTCTGGCTGTTGACGGGGGAACGGGTGCCAGCGAAACCCGGCGCATGCGAGGCGACCTTCGCCACAGTCGGCTGGCGGTGCGACGGACGGTCTCTTTTCGCGGTCGAGACCTACGCGGCGGCGACCGGCTCGACGCTCGACCGCCTGTGCTCGGAACTGCGCTGGTTTGAAAGCCCGCGCGAGATCGGCCATCTCGCAGCAACAGTCCGCTCCACCGAAGGGCTGCTATTTCTGCCTTCACTGACAGGACTGCGCCAGCCTCGCATCGTCCCCGGCGCTCGCGGATCGCTCTCGGGCCTTTCCCTGGCGCATGGGCGAGCGCACCTTGCCTACGCCGTCCTTGAGGGCATTGCCCACGTGGCCGTCAGTTGCGCCGAAGCCAACACGGAATCAACTGGCGTCCGCTTGCGCGAGATTGCCGCAGGCGGAGGGCTGTCCTCCAGCGATGTCTTGCTCGGAATCCAGGCCGATCTGAGCGGCGTCCCGATCCACCGCATGGCAGACGCCGAACATGCGACCCTGCGGGGAGCGGCCTTCCTCGCCGGTTCCCGCGGCCTGTCTTGGAACTGCCTGACGGAGGCGCGCGCAACGCTGCCGGAGGGCAAGGTCTTCGCGCCGAGGATCGGCGCCGCCGAGAGGCAGGAGCGGCGCGAGCGCTGGGCCGCAGCCATCGATGAGGAGATCGCACACGTCTCGGCCGGCACACACTTCAGACAGGAGCAGGCATGCTGAACCTCCCGTGGAGCAGCCGCGAGAAGAACCGGTCGCGCATGATCCGCGCCGAGCCGCTGCGGCTCGTGAGGTCGGAGCAGCACGACCGGCTCGCCTCCGAGACCTTCGACATCCTTGTGGTCGGCGGCGGTGTCACCGGCGCCTATTGCGCCTTCGACGCGAGCCTGCGCGGGTTTCGTGTCGCCCTGGTCGAGAAGGACGATTTCGCTTCCGGCACCTCGTCCAAATCGTCCAAGATGGTTCACGGGGGTCTGCGCTATATCGAGCAGGGCAATCTCGGGCTGGTGCGCCGTTCGCTGCTCGAGCGCCAGCGCCTGCGCCGAAACGCTTCGCATCTCGTGCAGCGGTTGCCGTTCCTGTTCCCGGTCCTGGAGCGTGATGGGATCTTCGACGCGCGCCTGGCCGGGGCATTCGAAAGCCTGTTGTGGACTTATGATCTGGCCGGCGGCTGGCGGGAGGGCATCCTTCACCAGAAGTTGACCTCGGGCGAGGTGCTGGCCCATTGCCCGACGTTCAAAGACGAGTATCTGCGCGGCGGACTCATGTATTTCGACGCCCGCGTCGACGACGCCCGCCTGACGCTCGCAATCGCCCGCACGGCCGCGTTCCATGGCGCAGCGGTCCTCAACCACGCCAGGGTCGAGGAGATCACCCGCGCCAGGTCCGGAGCCGTGAACGGCGCGATCGTGCACACGATCGACGGACGGGAAATCGGCGTCCGCGCGCGGACGGTCATCATGGCCACCGGCGTTTGGCTGCGCGACTGGATGGGGCTAGGACCGAACGCCGACAAGCCCTTGAACGTGCGCCCTGCCAAAGGCGTCCACGTGGCGGTGCCATGGATCAAGATCCGCAACGACTGCACCGTCACGATCCCAGTGCCCGGCCGCAGCCGACGGGCGACGATGACCCGCTGGGGCAACGTCACCTATCTCGGCACGACCGACGAGGACTATCAGGGCGACCTCGACGATGTTCACTGCACGCGCCGGGAACTCGACTTCCTGCTCGAGGGTGTGCACAGCGCACTCAACGTCGAACTGTCCCCTGAAGACGTCCTGGGCAGCATCGCCGGATGCCGTCCCCTGGTCGCCACGGCATCCGGCGGCAGCACCATGGACGTGAAGCGTGATCATTCCATCCATGTCGGCGCGGACGGGCTGGTCACGATCGTCGGCGGGAAGCTGACAACGTCGCGCCATATGGCGGAGCAGACCGTGGATGCGGCCGCCAGGGTGCTGGGCGAGCGCCGCCGATGCCGGACCAGGAACGCCTCCTTGCTTGGATCCGCCGGCTATGACGCGCAGGCCATCCTCGCCTCCGGCGGCTGGCAGGCCCATCTCGCAGAGCGCTTCGGCACGGAAGCGTGTTTCGTCAGCGAAATAATGCATTCGCGTCCCGAGTTCCTCGAACCGATCGTCGAAGGCCTCCCCTACACCTGCGGCGAGGTCGTCTATTCGGCGCGCCACGAGATGGCTCTCACTGTCGACGACGTGCTGTCGCGGCGCATGCGAGCCCGCCTGATGGCGCGCGACGCATCCGCGCGCGCCGCTGCACGGGTCGGAGCGCTGATCGGGCGGGAACTGGGGCTCCCAGACAGTGAAGTTGACCGACAGGTCGCGGATTACGTGGCCGCGACCAGGAAAGAAAAATCCATTCTTACCGGAGCAGACAGCAGATGATCAGCAGACAGGCGATCCTTCGCGGATACAATCGCGGCAACTACATTGTCGGCGCCCCCACCCCGCCGCACTATGCATCGGCGATCGAGGGCATTGGCCGCCATGCCGGGCTCGCAGGGAACGGGGTACCGGTGAGCGCGAGGCTTGTCGCCCAACTCCGTGAAGCCGCCGACGAGGTGCTCACTGCGCGCGAGGATTTCGTGGTCAACACCCGGGACTGGTGGGCGGGAACGATGCTCGCCGAAACATCGGGCACGCCCGCCGCGGTCGACGGCGTCTTCGTGCGGGCTTCGACCGTCGAGCAGGTGCAGGAGTTGATGCGCCTCGCCCGGGTTGCGAAAGTGCCAGTCACCGTCTCCGCCGGACGCAGCAACGTGACCGGCGCCGCCCTGCCGCTAAGCGGCGGCATCGTGCTGGACGTCTGCGGCCTGAACCGGCTGGTCGGCTTCGATGCTGAAAGCCAGATCGTTGAGGTCGAGGCCGGCATGTTCGGCGACATCTTCGAGAAGACGATCCAGGAGGATTACGGGATGACGATGGGCCACTGGCCATCGTCCTTCGCCATCAGCACCATTGGCGGCTGGATCGCCTGCCGGGGCGCGGGCCAGCTCTCCACCCGCTACGGCAAGATCGAGGACATGGTCCACGGTCTCGATGTGGTGATGGCGGACGGCACGCTGGCCAGCGTCGGCAACTATGCCCGCGCCGCGCTCGGCCCCGATCTCCAGCAATTGTTCATCGGCTCCGAGGGAACGCTCGGCATCGTCGTGCGCGCCCGCCTCAAGCTGCATCGACTGCCCGACCATGCCCGCGCAATCGCCTATGGCTTCCAGAGTTTCGCCATCGGACTCGACGCCTGCCGGCGCATCCTGCAAGGCGGCGCCACTCCGGGTGCGCTGCGCCTCTACGACCGGCTCGAAAGCGGCGTGCAGTTCGGCCTACCGGACCAGAACGTCCTTCTCGTGGCCGACGAGGGAGCGCCGGAAATCGTCGATGCCGTTATGACGATCAGCGAGCGGGTCTGCGGGTCGCTGGGCGAGAAGCTTGACGGCTCGGCAATCTTTGAGAAATGGCTCGAGACGCGGTTCCTGACCGGCAAGAGCGCCGAGGGCTTCCAGCGTGGCCCGGGATTCGTGGCGGACACGCTCGAGATGGCCGGCCGCTGGCGGGATTTGCCGGCGATCTACGAGGAGGTCGTCGCGGCGATCAACGCGGTGCCGGGCACACTGGCGGGATCCGCACATCAGTCGCATGCCTATGTCGATGGCGCATGCCTCTACTTCTCGTTGCGGGGCGACGTTGCCGTCGAGAAGCGCGCAGAATGGTACCGCACGGTATGGGATGCCGCCAACGCGGTTCTGATCCGACACGGCGCGGCACTCAGCCATCACCACGGGGTCGGGCTCCTGCGCGCGCCCTACATGAAGGACGGACTGGGATCCGCCTTCCCGCTGCTCGAAAAGGTAAAGATCGCGCTCGATCCGGACAATTTGCTGAACCCGGGCAAACTGGGTCTGAGTATGCACGCAGGGAAAAAAGCCGCCGAGGCTTCCCTTGAAGACTTTTGATCGGTCTGTATGATACGGTTCCCTCGTCAAGCAGTTCCGTGTATGCAACATTCTTCGCAATTACCATCGAAACCCCTGTCCTCCGATCTGTATCACCTCATCAATGACTATGTAGCGCCCAGTCTCCGGATGAATTTAGCGGCTCACTGCTTTCTGCGGGATAATCTTGCTTACAGCCTCCACTCGCGAAGCCCTACTATCAGGCACCTCAGATATTTGATTTGGTATCCACCCCCTGCCTTCCGTCTGATCGGGTCATTTCGCGCTTGTTTTGTGGCTTCAAAAACCCCATCCCCTTGGTTTTCTCCGTCGTTTTTTCCCATTCTCATCTTCCAGAGGCGGCATTGCGACGGTCCTGAGCCTGTCCTGGCTCCCCAGGTCAGGTTCTCTCATAGCAATTTTTCTTAGCTTGACACAGCGCTTATTTATTCAAATAGCCACGATTTGCAAATTCTATTAGATTAAAAACTTTATACTCCGAAAATTCAATCCATTTCTGAGTAAAAATATTCAAAAATGACGCAATAAATCTAAATGGATACAGTGCTTTTGTTGCATAGATGTATTTATAATTTACTACTGCGTCTCGTTCAGCGGAATATATTTCAAAATTGTCCAAGAAATTTAACATGAAGAACTTTTTATCGTCTTCATGCACAGATGAAATTTCCATCAATTCATATATATTCGAATCTTCTTCGATTATTGATTTATCAATTTCGAGATACTCAGAAATATATTTAATAACTTTTTGGGTTTTATTCATACAGGAAACTCCTTGCGCAGTCGGTGACACATTGAGCGATGGACCGTCATGCCCAGAACGTGCCTACGTAGCCGGCAACCGGTACATTGCGCCCGACAGTCGCTCCCGCTTGTTCGAGAAGGCAAAAGGAGACGCAGGCAGCGTGATAGGAGATTTCGAATTCCCAAACACTTTCCGCGACGCAGTTGCGGCCACGGATGCTCCCGCTGCCGCACCCGCAGTTTTCTTGCCGGCTGACAGATTGTTTGGGTCCGCCTAAATGGCACCGGCTGAGACCGATCCGGTACGGCGAATTCCAACGTGCGCCTCGCATGAGACGCCAGTTCTTTCATCGGCTTGTTCACCAGCCTACGAATTTGAATTCCAAGCGCAAAGGACTTAACAGACTCAACTGATTTTTCGATTTGTTGTTGGCTATGTTCGACCTTGTCTGCAACCAGAACCTTTTGATTTGATTTGCTTCGTCCGTCCATGAGAAGCCTCTCCGGATCGTCTATGATTGCCGTACCAAACTCCTTCTCATTTTGGCCGACATTTTCCGAATTGTCAGCGTCGCCCCCATCTCTTTCGGTATCGGTCGGAATCGAATGCCCATTGTTATCGGCTTTGTTGACGGGATCGCTTTGGGCGTAGGCGCGCCACAGGTTCAAGCGCCGCGCCGAACGGCGAAAAGCCGACTACCGGCGGGCGGTTTGCGCCAGCACAAAGAAGGTTCCCTTTCCCTGCCGTAGCTTCTTGTCATCCACGAGATGGATGACAAGGAGAACGGAAATGTTCACGAGAAGACAAGCCCTGATGACCGCCGGCGTCGCAAGCATCGCAGCCGCGGTCGCCTCGATACCCGTCGCCGCAGCCGCCAGGGAAGCCGTCGCAGCGCCCGATATCGCCACCCTGCCGCGCCAGAAGGTGACGCTGGTCGCGCCGCCCCACGTTCACGCGCATGACCAGGTCGCCAGGGACGGCCCGAAAGTCGTCGAGTTCACCATGACCATCGAGGAAAAGCCGGTCGTCATCGACGAAGAGGGCACGACCCTTCAGGCGATGACCTTCAACGGCTCCATTCCCGGCCCGCTGATGGTGGTGCACGAGAACGACTATGTCGAACTGACCCTGATCAACCCTGAATCCAACTCGATGCCGCACAACATCGACTTCCATGCCGCGACAGGCGGACTTGGCGGCGGCGAACTGACCCTGATCAATCCGGGCGAACAGACCAGGCTGCGCTTCAAGGCAACGCGCGCCGGCGCCTTCGTCTATCACTGCGCTCCCGGCGGCCCGATGATCCCCTGGCATGTCGTTTCGGGCATGAGCGGCGCGATCATGGTCCTGCCGCGTGACGGACTGAAGGACGAGAAGGGCGAGGCAGTTCGCTACGACAAGGTCGTCGATATCGGCGAGAACGATTTCTATATCCCGCGCGACGCCGACGGAAACTTCAGGACCTATGAGTCGCCCGCCGACTCCTATGCAGACACGGTGGAGGTCATGCGCGGCCTCGTGCCCACCCACGTTGTGTTCAACGGCGCGAAAGGAGCCCTCACGGGCGAAAACGCCCTCAGGGCCAGGGTTGGCGAGACGGTCCTGATCGTCCATTCGCAGGCGAACCGCGACACGCGTCCGCACCTGATCGGCGGTCACGGAGACCATGTGTGGGAACTCGGCAAGTTCGACAACCCGCCGGCCAAGGACCTCGAGACATGGTTCATCCGGGGCGGTTCGGCGGGAGCGGCGACCTACACCTTCCTGCAGCCGGGCATCTATGCCTATGTCAACCATAACCTGATCGAAGCCGTCGAACTCGGCGCGACCGCGCATTTCGTGGTCGAGGGCGACTGGAACGATGACCTGATGAAGCAGGTCCAGGCGCCCACGCCAATCGCCACGAACTGATCCTGGTTGTTCGAACCGCGACCTGGCCGTTCCGCCGGGTCGCGATCCTTCAGGAGGCCGGCATGTCATTCAGCCATTCATGGATCGAGGCGGTCGCCGCAGCTTCCGTCAGCATCGTCACCGCCTTCACCGGCGTCGCCTGGTGGAATTCCCCGGGGGATATTCGTGCGGCGGAAACCGTTGTCGTCGCAGCAGGGGCGTTCGGCTTCGAGCCGACCGGCGAATTCACCGCCAACGGGCTGGAGTTCGATCCGGGCGAGCGGCCGGCGGCATTCGACCGGCCCATCGGGATCATGAAATACCAGGTCAGCCTCGGCGACTATCTGCGCTGCGTCGAGGCGGAACGATGCGAGGCGCCCGACAGCCGCTCCTCCGACCGGGAAGCGCCCGTGACCGGCATCAATTTCCTCGACGCACAAGCCTATGCGCACTGGTATTCGGCCCGCACGGGGGAAGATTGGCGGCTGCCAACGCCCGAGGAGTGGGCCCATCTTGCGGCCGAACGCTTCGCCGGCGAGGTATTCACGCGCGGGCAGGACCCCGCCAATCCCGCGATTGCATGGATCCGCCGTTACGAAGAGCAGGTGCGCCTCGACCGCAAGCCCGACCCCGTCATCCATCCGCCCGGCCATTTCGGTCCGAACAGCAATGGCGTCGAGGACCTCGGCGGCAATGTCTGGGAATGGACCACCGGCTGCTACACCCGGATCGAGCAGGACGGCGACGGGAACCCCGTCGGCGAGGCCTATGAGAATTGCGGCATCCGCGTCGTCGAGGGCGCGCACCGCGCCTATATGCCGGACTTCATCCGCATCGGCAGGAGCGGCGGCTGTGCAGTCGGAACGCCTCCCGATCACCTCGGCTTCCGGTTGGTGAAGGATGCCGGAGCCTTTGCGGGGCTCATCGGATTCGGGCAAGCCGCCGCCAATTTCTTGTCGCATTGACCGACCCCGCACACATTTGAGGAGCAGGACTGATGCATCCCACCACGCCAGGAATTGCCCGTCAGCGGGTCGCCGGCTTTCATACCAGCGAAATCCCGATGGTCGACCGACTGCGCCGGGGACTGGCCGGGGCGGGGCATGACTGCCGCTGCAAAAGTCAGGCCGAACGCGTCCTCGACCAGGTAGACGAGATCAGGCGTGCCGGCGCACTGAAGGAAGCGCGCCGGATGCGCGACGCGATCGCGGTCGTCATGGTGCTGCTCGCCGAACTGGACGATTTGACCGCGGACGAAAGCGACCTCTCGGCCTATGGCGAAATCGCCGATCTCTTCGAAGACCTCGCCAACCATGCAAGCCGTGGCGCCGTGTGCGGGCGTCTGCTCGCCAGGGGCCGCGCCGCCCTACGTGAAGGAGCGCCCGCGTGACCAGCACCGATCATGGCTTCGCCCGCCAGAAAGGCGACCGTTCGGTCCTGCGGCGGCAGCGCGCCGCCGGTGCGAGCGGACGTGACGGGCGCGGCCGGGTCGCAGCCATGCCGCCGATTCTGCAATACGGATTCCGTCCATTCTTCCTCGCTGCCGCGTTGCAGGCGGGCATCATGATCCCCGCCTGGCTGGCGCTGTTCCACACGGTCCCGGTCTCCTGGCACGCACACGAGATGGTGTTCGGTTATCTGGGCGCCGTCATCGCGGGCTTCGTCCTGACCGCCATTCCCAACTGGACCGGAAGGCTGCCACTCAGCGGCTGGCCACTCGCCGGACTCGTCGGACTTTGGCTGGCCGGGCGGATCGCCTGCAATGTCGCCGATCCATCGGCAGTCGTGATGGCGATCGACCTGGCATTTCCCGTCGTCCTTGCCGGAGCCATATGGCGCGAGGTGATCGCGGGCAGAAACTGGCGCAACGCGCCGGTTGCGGGGATGCTGACGCTGTTCACCATCGCCAACGGCGCGCATCACCTGGAAAACACGGGCCTCGCGCTGGACGGGTTCGGGATACGGCTCGGCCTCGGCACTGTCGCGATGCTGATGGCGCTGATTGGCGGCCGCATCGTTCCGAGCTTCACGCGCAACTGGCTGGTCAAGCAGGGGAGCGCGTCCGTTCCCGCCTCTTTCGGCCTCCCCGACAAGGCCGCCCTTGCCGCGACGGCGCTCGCGCTTTTCGCCTGGACAGCGATCCCCGACCGCATCGTTACGGGGATCCTGCTGTCCATTTCCGGAACGCTTCTTCTCGTCAGGATGGCGCGCTGGCAGGGCTTGCGCACTCTTGGCGAGCCGATCGTCGCGATCCTGCATGCCGGCTATCTCTGGCTGGCAACCGCCCTGGCCCTGTCAGGCGCGAGTATTCTCACAGCCGGCTCCGTGCCCCCCGGCGCCGCGCTGCATGCGCTCACGGCAGGCGCCGTCGGAACCATGACGCTTGCGGTGATGACGAGGGCGAGTCTCGGCCACACCGGCCGCTCCATCGAGGCCGACGGATGGACCGTGGCGATCTACGTTCTTGTCACCCTTGGAGCCCTGTTCCGGGTGGCCGCGCCGCTGCTGCCGCTCGGGTATCTTCCGCTGATCATGACCGGGGGCGCCCTCTGGAGCGGGGCGTTCCTGGTATTTGTCGGGCGCTATGGTCCCTTCCTGTGGCGGCCCCGGCTTGGCGCAGCCTAGACTACATGCCCGCCTGAGATAGGGCGACCCGTCTCGCAGTATGCAGGTTATCGAGGATCGCGCTGAGGTCGTTGCATTCGCGCCAGGACGATTTTAAAGTGGTATTTAGAATGCCACTTTGTTGAGGCCCTCGCATGCGACATTCCCGTCTCCCCGTTGCCGCTCCCGTGGAGGAGCGCCCCCTCGATCGGGAGGGTATCGACAGGGCGTTCATCGGACGCCTTGTCCGCGAATTCTACCGGCGTGTCCGCAGGCACGACCGGCTCGGCCCGATCTTCGCGCGCGAAATCACGGGCGATTGGGAACCGCATCTGGAGAAGATGACCGACTTCTGGTGTTCCGTGATCCTCAAGACGCGGAGCTATCAGGGACGCCCTGTCCCGGCGCATGTCAAACTGGAGGGGGTGAGGGAGGGCGATTTCGACATCTGGCTGTCGATATTCTCCGATACGGCGCACAATCTCTGCGACCTGGATACCGCAAGCATATTCGTCGAACGAGCCGAGCGGATTGCGCAAAGCCTCAAGCTGGCGATGTTCTTCCGGCTGCCCGCAGCGCCCGGCGGGCCGGTGCCGGCATGAGGATGACGCTTCACACCGACTACGCGCTTCGCATGCTGATCTTCCTTGCGGTCCGCAATGGCAGGCCGTGCACCGTCAGCGACGTCGCATCCGCCTACGGCCTCTCGCGCAATCACCTGATCAAGGTGGCCCAGGGACTGTCCGAACTCGGCTTGGTGGAGACATTGCGCGGCCGGGCCGGCGGCATCAGGCTCGCCAGACTTCCCGAAGAAATCAATGTCGGATTCGTGGTCCGCGCCATGGAAGACGACAAGGCCCTGGTCGAGTGCCTGAAGACCGACGGCGGCGCATGCGTCATCACGGCGTCCTGCCGGCTTACGGGCATAGTGCGCGAGGCGCTCGCCGCTTACCTTTGCGTTTTCGACAAATATCTGTTGCGCGACCTCGTCAGGAACCGTGAGGCGCTGGCCACGCTGCTTGGCATCGCAAACCCGCTTGAAGACGGCATGGCGCGAGGCGAAGCCGGCTCTCTTGCCGCGGCGCATGAAGGAGGATGAGCCTTGGCAGACAATGACCGCCCGCAATTTGCCTCGCCGCCCTGCTTCATGCATGAACTCGATCCCGCATTTCGCAGCGGGACGGAAGACGCCCAGACCGCGCGGGATGTCGGGCGGTGGCGCAAGGCGCAGCGCCAGCGGCTGATTGCCGAACGGCTGGCAATACCCGCGGACGAACGAACCCGGCTCGCCGGCCTGATCGCGGGCCGCCTCGACGAAGAGACCGGAGATCCGGACGGACGCACGGTTTCGCTCTACTGGCCCTTCCGGGGAGAGCCCGACTTGCGGCCGTGGATGCAGCGCGTGATCGACCGCGGCGGCCGGGTGGCGCTTCCGGTGGTTGTCGCCAAGGGCGAACCGCTTGAGTTCCGCCTTTGGTCGCCGGGAGAAGAGCTTGAGCGCGGCATCTGGAACATTCCCGTTCCCGCCGCCGGCGAAACGGTCGCGCCCGATATCGTGATTTCGCCGCTCGTCGGCGTTGACCCCGAGCGCTATCGCCTCGGCTATGGCGGCGGATTCTATGACAGAACGCTTGCCGCAATGGCTGCGAAGCCGCTGGTCATCGGCGTCGGCTACACAAGCGCCCGCCTGCCGACGATCTATCCACAGTGGCATGATGTGCCCATGGACCGGCTGGCCCTTGCCGAGCCGGTGCTGCAGCCCCCAAGTCGGTGAGCTGGCTCGTGGCGGAGCGACAAACGCCGGGCCTGGCCGAACGCGGGCAGGCGCCCAACCGGGCTGGAAGGTGGCTTCCGAGTGCAGGAACATGGGTTGCCACAGGCCGGAGCGCCCCCCGGGCGAACGGCTTCAATCTGTCGCCGTCTTGAATGACTACCCGTACGCCCGGCGCAACTCAGCGATGTCGGACCCGATTTGCGTGGCGGGACCAAGTTGACGAAGCGCTTGCGAGGCTATTTCAAGACGCACGTCATCGACCTCCAGCGGACGGCCGAACAGGAACCCTTGTGCTTCGTTGCAGCCACGGTCTCTCAAATACGCGAGTTGCTCCTCTGTCTCGACGCCTTCCGCCAGGATCTTCAGTCCCAGATTGCGCGTCAAGGCGAGAGTCGCCTCGAAGATGGCGACTGAATATCCGTCTCCCGGCAAACCGGAAACAAATTCACGATCCACCTTTATCTTGTCGAAGCTCAACTGGCGCAGTGTCGACAGGGACGAATAGCCGGTGCCGTAATCGTCCATCGCCACTCTTACACCGAGCTTTCTTACGGTCTCGATGGTCTGGATTGCGCGGGCATGGTCGCGAACGACCCCCGTTTCCGTTATCTCCAGTTCGAGACGGCAAGGATCAAGGCCGCTTTCCCGCAGCGCCGATTGAACGATTTCGCAAAATTTTGCCGATCCAAGCTGTTGCGGCGCGATGTTCACGGCGACGCGCAGCGGCAGGCTCCATCCGGCCGCTTCCTTGCATGCAGCCCGAAGAGCCCATTCGCCGAGAGTGACGATAAAGCCCGTCTCCTCTGCGACGGGGATGAATTCGCCCGGCGATATCGCGCCCTTTTTCGGATGATCCCATCTGAGCAAGGCCTCGTAGCCGACGACCTCCCCGGTCCGCACGGCATTCTGCTTCTGGTAGACCAGTCGAAATTCCCGCCTGTTGAGGGCCTGGTTCAACTCGATGCCCAATTCACTGCGGTCGCAACTCAGCTTCTCGATCGCAGCATCGAACATACAGACACGATTGCGGCCGGTATTCTTCGCCCTGTACATGGCCATATCCGCGCGCTCCAACAGGTTCGCTGCCGAGGTTCCGTCGTCGGGATAGACGACCACACCCAGGCTTGCCGAAACTTCAAGCACCCTCCCCTCGACCTCAAAGGGACGCGCCACGAGTTCGCGCAGGCGTTCGGCAAATGCATGGGCGTCACCGCGATCCGAAATGACGCGCTTGATGGCGACAAATTCGTCCCCTCCGAAACGCCCGACGAACTCGTCCGCTTCCAGTTCGTGGTTCAAGCGGTTCGCCAGGGCGCACAAGACACCGTCTCCAACGGCATGCCCATGCACATCGTTGATCTCCTTGAGACGATCCAGATCGAAAACGACACCGGCGCTGTGTTTCGAACCCGAATCCCGGGCTGCGGCGATCCCCGTGACGATTTGTCGGACATAGGTGCGGTTCGGCAGTCCTGTCAGCGGATCATGGAGAGCGAAGTAATTGCATTGCTCGCGCGATCTGGCGGCCATCAGCGTATCCAGGGTGAAGGCGGAGGACGACATCGCCAGAAGCGCAACGATCACGATCGCGACATAGAAAGCGAGCTGTCCGGAATCGATACTCTGACTTCCGTCCGGCATGCCGGCCGGCAGGATCTCCATCGCGGCCATCGCCGTGAAATGGAGACTGAGAATTGCCAATGCGAAGGCGCCTGCGGCCTGAAACGGACGATACATCTCCCGCCCGGATCTTGATCTGTTCAGACCCGCCAGTCCGAACGCGCAGGCCAGGAAAATCGACAGGAGCACGAAGGCCGAATTCCATCTTATGTCGCCGTGGATCTGCAGCGCCCAAACACCGGAATAGTGCATCATCGCGATACCGCTGCCGAACAACAACCCGGCGACATCGGGACTCAATCTGCCTCGCACATACTTCGCCAGCATGAACGCACAAGATGACGTCAACACGCCGATCATGAGCGAGAGGAAAGTCCGCAAGGGATCGTAGCCCGTAATCGCATCCGAGTGATATCCGAGCATCGCGACGAAATGGGTCGTCCAGATCGTGGCGCCGGCAATCAATCCGGTCATGAGCGTCCAGATCAGCCCAGCCGGACCTTCGGTGTCGGTCGCCCGCACCAGGAGCATTCCGGTGACGATCGTCCCGGAGACGCAAAGCACCAGCGCGAGCGCGATATAGAGAGGTTCATGCGCGCGCCAGATTTGGAACGATGTTTCGATCATTGACCATTTCCAGTTGCAGACAATTGCACACTTCTATTTTGCCGCGCCTGCATCCTTGACTTCGGTCAATTCTGCGCCAAAGGCGGCCGATACAGGCCTGGACGGTTAATAAGGCGTGTCTGAAATGCCCCAAACCGGGCAACCGGAGCCCGGACCCGGTTTGGAGCCGGCATAAGAACTAGTTGGAAGCAGCAACCAGGCCGAACAACTCGGCGAAAGTCTTTCCTGCCTTGCCCGGGTGCTTGACCGCGGCAGCCTGCTGCGCGCTGCCACCCTCCCCGACCTCGATCAGCGCGACCATTCCCATCGCGTAGTGAGGCGTGCATTTCACGCCGTAGATGCCCTGCCTGTCGACCGTCAGGATCACTTCCTTTCCGAACTTGCCCTTGAACGGCTCGAATCCGACCGGCAGCATTCCCTTGATGGATTCGGCGTTGTGCCCTTTGTCGGTCGGCACGAAGCGGATCGTGTCGCCGATTTCGGCCTTCACGAAGTCGGGCTGGAAAACCATCGCGCCTTTCTCGCCCTTGTTCAGCATTTCTATCGTATGCTCCGCTGCATTCGCGTTGGCAGCCATGGCGACGGCGGCGCCGAGCACGAGCGTTGCGATTGTCCGTTTCATCGTTCTATCCTCTCAATCCTTGTATTCACGGCCGGAACCGTTGATACGAGAACTAAACCGGAATCCCCCGGCGGTTGTTGTGCTGGCGCAAACAGAAACGAGAAACGCGGCACGCGAAGATTGCCGCGAACAAACCGGAAGCCTGGCCAGATGCTCGATCGCTCGCTTATCGCCGGAATGCCGCCCTTCCAGGAACTGGATGGTGACGCGCTGGACCGGATCCTTCGCGACGCACGATCTTCGCGCTACGCGAAGAACGCGTCGGTCTTCGAGCAGGAAGAGGAAGCAAGCGCCTTCCATTTCCTGCTCTCGGGACATATCCGGGTGGTGAGAACCGCGCCGGACGGCCACCAGATCATCGCGCGATACATCAACGAAGGCGAGTTGTTCGGGATCGCCGTCGCCATGGGCCGCAAGACGTTTCCGGCAAGCGCGGTGGCGGCGGTGGACTGCGTCGTCCTGTCCTGGCCGAACCGGGAATGGGCGCAATTCCAGGCCATGTTTCCCAGCTTCGGCGCAAGCGCCTACGAGACGATCGGAAGCCGCCTTCAGGACACCCAGGCGCGGGTAATGGAAATGTCTTCATCGCAGGTGGAACAGCGGATCGCCAACGCCCTCTTGAAGCTGGTCAACCAGGCGGGCCGAAAAACCGCCGACGGCATCGAGATCGATTTTCCGATCACGCGGCAGGACATCGCGGAAATGACCGGCACGACGCTCCACACGGTCAGCCGCCTGCTCAGCGCCTGGGAGGATGAAGGCCTGGTGAAGGGCGGCCGCCAGAAGGTGACGGTGAGGGATCCGCACCAGATCATGCTGATCGCGGAAAACCGTCGCCGCAAATAGCCCGCATCAGGCGCGAATGACCGCCACGAGTTCGCGCAGGAACAATTCCTCGTCGACACGGTGCTCCTTGCAGGCTTCCGGCAGCGTGTGAAAAATGGCGATCGGACAACCGGCGCACAGCATCCCGTGCCGGATGACGACGCCAATGGCGTCCGGCCAGGCACGCATGATGTCGTCCATCGACATGTCCGGATCCAGTTTCGGCTTGCGGCTCATTCGCATTGACCTCGTTTCCCGGTCAAGTCTACCCTTCTTCTGGCGTTCTTCGTTGTTCCCGCGCAAACAAGCGGGCAGTGGACAGTCCTGGAGACTCTTTACGCTCGCCCCGAAACCGATACTCTCCGGCAAGGCCTGAAGCGCTTGAGGCGGTGATGAAGAAGGACCGATGATTTGGACAAACCAGATTCTGCCGACCGCTCCCCCCACGGTTCGTCCATGGTGGAGGCGCTGCTTGAATCGGCGGTGGACGCCATCATAGCGATCCGCGCCGATGGCACGATCGAGCGCGCGAACCCGGCCGCCGCAAAGCTGTTTGGCTACAATTCCGAGGATTTCGTTGGACGCAACGTCACTTTCCTCATGCCCGAACCCTATCGCTCGGAACACGACCAGTACCTGCAGAGATATCTCGCCACGGGCCGTCGCCGCATTATCGGGATAGGCCGCGAGGTCCTCGGCCAGCGGAGCGACGGCAGCACCTTTCCGATGCACCTGTCAGTTGGTGAATTCCATGCGGGGGGCGATCGCTATTTCACCGGCATCGTGCATGACCTGAGCGGCCACAAGCGATCGGAGGCGGCGTTGCAGCAGGCCCAGAAGATGGATGCAATCGGCCAGCTGACAGGCGGCATCGCCCACGACTTCAACAACCTCCTGACGATCGTTATCGGCAATCTCGAACTGCTGGAGCGGCATGTGACCGCCGGGCTGCCGCAGGAACTGCTCACGGAGGCGCAAGAAGCCGCGGATCTCGGTGCGAGGCTGACATCGCGTCTGCTCGCCTTTGCCAGTCGCAGTCCGATGGAGCCGCAGCAGGTCGATCTCAACATGTTGTGCCTGGGCCTTACCGACATGCTGCAGCGAACGCTGGGAGAAACGGTGGTCCTGAGTTCGTCGCTGAGCCCGGACCTGTGGACCACAGTCACCGACCCGTCCCAACTGGAGAGCGCGATCGTCAACCTGGCGGTCAACGCGCGCGATGCGATGCCGCGCGGCGGCAAGCTGGCCCTGGAAACCGGCAATGTCGTCCTTGGAGACGATCACGTCAGCGTTCCGGCACTCAGGCCCGGCGAATATGTGCGCCTTTCCGTAACCGACACGGGTCACGGCATGTCCGAAACCGTCCGGCAGAAGGCGTTCGACCCGTTCTTCACGACGAAGGAACGCGGCCGCGGCACCGGACTGGGACTCTCGATGGTCTTCGGCTTTGCGAGCCAGTCGGGAGGAACCGCCACGATCTACAGCGAGACCGGGATCGGGACGACCGTGAACGTCTATCTGCCGAAGGCGGAAGCAGCGCGAATCGGAGCCTCCGTCGACGAAGGCGATGTCCGCGAATTCCACGGAAGCGGCGAGACCGTACTGGTCGTGGAGGATGACGATCGCGTTCGCCGCCTCACGACAATCCGCCTGCGGGATCTGGGCTACGACGTCCTGGAAGCGGAAAACGCGCGGAGGGCGCTTTCGGTGTTGGAGGAGGAGGACCGGGTCGTTCTGGTCCTCACCGATCTCGTCATGCCCGGCGGCATGTCGGGACACGAACTCAGCGACGCCGTGCGGGATCAATTCCCGCGAATCAAGGTGATGCTGACTTCGGGCTACGCCGAGGAACTGGTCAATGGTGACAGACTGGTCCGCGAGGGCATCACGCTCCTGCGCAAGCCCTACAGGCTGATGGAACTGGCCCGGGCGATCCGCGAAGTACTCGATGGAGAGAGGCTCCGTTAGCCACGCACTGCGCCTGGCGTGAAGACATAGCCCTCACCGCGTACCGTCTTGAGGAATTGCGGATTTTTCGGGTCTGCTTCGAGTTTCTTGCGCAGCCGCGCTATCTGGTTGTCGATCGCGCGATCGAAGCTTTCCCATTCCTGGCCCTTGACCATATCCATGAGCTGGTCGCGGGTGAGAACCCGGTTCGGCCGTTTCGCGAGTGCTTCCAGGAGGCGCATCTCGGACGATGTCAGGTCGGCCGAACGCCCCTGATCGTCGCGGACCTGCAGGGAGTCGAAATCCGCTGTCCAGTGGCCGAACCGGGCGACGTTTCGGGACGACGCTTCCTCGCGCGGCTTTGCGCCGGCCTCCGATCCGCTGCGGCGAAGAACCGAGCGCACGCGGGCGAGGAGTTCGCGCAGGTGGAAGGGCTTGGTGATGTAGTCGTCCGCCCCGAGCTCGAGACCGACGACCCTGTCTATAACGTCGTCCTTTCCGGTAACCATCACGATCGGGATCTCCGTCTTCGACCGGACGGCGCGGGCGACGGACAATCCGTCGTCACTGCCAAGGTGGAGATCCAGCGTCATGAGGTCGACATCGCCGAGCTCAACCGCGGCGAGCGCCTCGGCCTGGTTGCGGGCATCCGTGACGCGGTACCCTTCCGGTTCGAAGCAGCGCCTGAGGAGCTGTCGAATCTTGTCGTCGTCATCGACTACCAGGATGTGCGCGCTCATCTGCGGATTCCGGAATTGCCGGCAGTCCGGCGAGACCGCCTCCATCTCGCGACAATAGGGAACCGGAATGCAGGTTTCCAGACGATCTGCGACAATCGGTTACAAAAGGACGGATCCCTGACATACCCGCCCGACCTTCGCAGATCATGATGTGGCCATTGCAACCTGAAGCCAAGGAGCCGGGTCATGTTTGCCGAGACTGCGGATTACATCAAGACCGACAATGTCCCGGGCGCTTCCTGGCGGAACTCCACGCCTTACACTTCCCGCTCGGTGCAGACGATCGAGCACGGAGCGAGCCTCTTTTTCCAGGGCGATGACGCGGAATACGTGTTCGAGGTGGTGGAGGGCGTCGTCGCCAGCTACAGCGTGCTCGCGGACGGACGGCGCCAGGTCCACTGCTTCTTCTTTCCGGGAGACATGCTCGGCCTGACCCCGGACGCCGTATACCACGCCAACACCTGCTCCATCGGAAAGTCCCGCGTGTGCAGCATTCCGCGTGCGAAGTTGATGCAGATCGCAAAGGAGCGTCCGGAAATCGCGGCGAAGCTGTTCGAAAGCGCGACGGCACAACTTGTCGGCATGCAGGATCACTTCGTTCTTCTCGGCCGCAAGTGCGCGCAGGAAAAAGTCGCATCATTCCTGAGTGCCCTGGGGGCCAGATATGCGACCGAAGGTGCGGACACGGTCACGTTCCGTCTCCCGATGACAAGGTCCGAAATCGGCGATTACCTCGGGCTCACGATAGAGACCGTCAGCCGGACCATGACGAAACTTCGCATCGCCGGTGCGATAAACCTCCCGAACCCCGCTACCGTCGAGGTTCTGAGCCGTCGCCGGCTTGAACGGCTTGCGGGCGACGGCGCCGGGTATTGATCCTCCGACCGGAAGACGACGATGCGCTACGCCAGGCCCAGGATCGCGGTCGCCGCGTTCGACACGACCTCCGATCTCGTGGGGTGTCTTTCTCGTCTCCTCGGGGAACTCCCGGAAACAGGGCGTTACCTCATCATGTCCGGGACACGGGAAGCCGTTGAAGATTGCAGGACTGCCGCGTCCGCGCGCATCGACGCCGCGGATCTGCGCTCCGTCACATTCGCTTCGGAACCATCGCCTGCGCCAGGCGAAGGCGACCCGGTCGGGCACCAGGCTTCCACGACCCGCGACTGGATCGGGCATCACGCGGCTTTCGAGATCGGCAAGCGATTTGGCGATGGTCATCTGATCCTGTTCGTGCGGGCCGAAGACAGAGGTCAGGAGGCTGCAGCGTTCAGGCTGCTCGGACAATCGTCGAAAGGTCCGGTGTTCCTCCAGGACCTTCCAGCAGATGGCTGACAGGAATCTGTTCTCCGCCATGGGCTGCCTGCCAGGGAAACTTGGACCTGGTCCGAAAGGCGGAGCGGCTTGTCTTGACCAGCGGCGGCAGGCTCGCGGCGGGAGAAGCGGTTGCCGGCGGAGTTGGACAGACAATTCGCGCGCCGATCCGCCGACAGCTCAGACGAGCCTGTTCACCAGCGCGATCAATTCGGCCTGGCGCCGGACGCCGGTCTTGTCGAAGACCCTTGTCAGATGCGTCCTGGCGGTGTTGATCGAAATGCCGCAGCGGCTCGCTGCTGCCTGCCTGCCGTCGCCGACCAGCATCTCGAAGGCAAGCGCCGCCTCGGCCGCAGTAAGCCCGAAGCGGGACCTGAGTTCGTCGACGACCGCCTGCCTTTCGTCCTGCAGATAGCCAAGGCTCAGGATCGCGGCCGGCGCGCCGCCGCAGGCGAACGGCAGGCCGGGCGGCATGTGAGCGGGATGAACCGGCAGGATATCGATTGTCACGATCCTCCGCGTCCTCGGGCATGCGACGCTCAGGCAGCCGCCGGGAGCCCGGCCGAGCGGATTGCCGCCGGCACAGGCCACCATCTGAGCCAGTTTCCTGTCGGTCTTCCTGTCGAGGACCCCCACGGCGCCGCTCCGGAACTTGAGACATCCCGACCGGGCGAGGAAGGCTTCGCCGCCGGCATCGGCGAACAGGAGACGCATTTCGGAATCGACTACAAGGCGTCCGCTCATGCCCGGATCGTTCGCCGGGGCGCCGAGAAGGTTTTCGTATTGCAGCCCCCTGTATCGGTTGGCCATTTCGACGGAACGAATGAGATGGGGAACGAAATGGCGAAAGCGCCTTTCCATTTCCGCTTCGATCCGGTCGCGCCTTGCGGACGCCTGCAGCACCGCGCTGGCGAAAAATCCGTCCCGGACGGCAAGGTTCGACGCCAGTCTTTCCGCTCCAAGTCCGGACGACCTCCAGAATTCGTTGTAGAATGGACTGGCGAGAAACTGATCGCGCCCCGTTTCCTCCAGGCTGGTGACCTGCCCGACCGCGAGCGTCCCGGTCGCGACCACCGTCGGGTCCATCCGCCACCAAGATTTCTCATACGCCGCGATGACCGCCGGATCGGCTCGCGGCGCGGTGACAGCGGAATATCCGGTGTGCCGGTCGATGACCGCAAGGGCAACGTTTTCGCCGCCGCAATAATCGGCAAGCGCCGCCAGGACGTCGCCCCACCCCGAATTGTCGAGTGCGCAATCGTAGATTCTTCCAACGATGTGCAGCCCGGAATCGTCCAGCAAATGCCCGCCTTTCCTCAACTGCGTTCACCGCTCCCAGGCACCGGCCCTGCAGGGCCGCAGAGGTGCAAGATCCGGACTCGCCACGCGTGAACGCATAGTGGAGAATTGAGGTGGCCGGCGCTTACCCCACATGGGGTAGACGATGAGGGCAGGTGAAGCACGCAAGGCGATCGATCCGCCAATCGGTCTGAGCGCCTCGCGCCGGCGGCTAACGGCCCACGCGCTCGTCCAGCAGTTCGGCAATCAGGCCGACGACCAGCGCCGGCTTCTGGAACAGCAGCAGGCTGCCGGCATCGGGGACGAAAACCGGCTTCAGGTTGTCGAACCGCGCCGCAACATAGCTCACCTGTTCGCGAGTGGTGACGTGGTCCGCCTCGCCGTGGATGAACTGCATCGCCTTGCCGGCCGGGCGCTGGAACCATTGCGACCAATCCGACGCGGCCAGCACCACGTCCATCTCATAGCCCGCCGTGCTGTGCATCATCGCCCGGCCGGCTTCCTTCTGGAAAATGTGACTGATTTCCGGATCGCCGATCGTGGCGCGATCGGCCTGCGAAGTCTGAAACAGGCCGTTGAAGAACACCTCTTTCATGCCTTCCCGCAACAGGGCCATCGTGCCGCGGATCAGCACCGCCATGGCCGCCGGGACATAGCGCGCCGTATAGGCAAAAATGCGCGGCCAGTTTGCCATCATGTTGAACATCCGATGATCGACAAACGGCACGAAGCCGGCGACGGCGATCGCTCCGGCGACGCGTTCCGGCAGAAGCGCGGCGGCGGCGGCGGCGTGGACCGCGCCGGACATGTGCCCGACAACAATGGTCCGCCCGATACCGTAGCTGTCGAGCACCCTTTCAAGGTCGTCTGCGACCGCCTGCGGAAGGTCCCTCGGGCCGCCCTGCCAGCGGGTCGATTCGAAATAGCCGGGGCGCCAGGGACAGATCAGGCGGATGTTCAGGCGTTCGAGTTCCGCGATAACGCCCGCCGTCATTGCCGGTCCGCCGAACATGTTGTGAAGGAACAGGACCGGCCGGCCGGCCGGCGGACCGCAAACCTCGACACCGATGTCGCGCCCGTCGCTCGCACGGACTGTCGAATTGCCCCTGATCCGGCGATCGGCGGCATTGGCGGCGGCCGGTTTGACATCCGGAGCCGCCAGGCTGACCGCCGCGAACATCCTGACCAGTTCGAGCTGCGATCGCACCCCCGTCTTGGTCAGGAGCGCCTTGGCCTGGGTACGGACAGTCTCGATGGATCGCCCGCGGACCCTTGCCAGTTCGGTCAGGCTCTTTCCATCGACGACGAAACGCAGGATGTCCCGTTCGCTCGGGGTCAGACTGAAGGCGTCGACGACGACCTGGCCGGCAGCATCCGACCAGCCGAAGTTCATGCGGCGCAGTTCCGCTACGGCATTCTGACGGGGTTCGCGAAGACCTGTCAGCGACCAGTAGGTCCTGCTTCCGTCGGGATTGTGAACGGGAATGACGGAAAAGACCGGCAGGCGCGCCAGCGCCGCCAGTTGCGCGCGGAGCGAGACTGCGACGTCGCTGTCGATCTGCAGGTCGAAAACGGATGCCGGCGGTGAAGATGCCGCCATACGGGCCGCACTTCCGGATTTGTCCTGGATCGCACCGAACCGATCGAGCCATATCACATCGTCGGCTTGCGCCGTTTCGCCGACATCTGCCGATCGGTATTCCCGGCCGAGCCTTTCGAACAGCGCCGCGACCTGATCGAGATGGGTTTCGATACCCTCCAGCGTAAGCAGAAGCGGGTCGTGCGGACCGGCCGCACCGCCAGGGCCGCGCGATATGCCAACATCGTACAGGGCGGAAAGCTCGAAGAACAGATGCTCGAGTTTTTCCGGATGCACCAGGACGTCATAGATCATCTCGACCAGATACGGCCTGCCGACGCCTCCAGGGTTTGTCGTCACGTCTTCCGGCATTCTCCACTTCCATTTCCGTCGGCGATTTCCACCGGTCGGCCCGCTGCGCCGCGGTCCGTGCCGGATGGACGGCATCGCACGAACGTCGCACGCACCGGCAGATGCGCCTTCCTAGTATCATGGCATGGGGTGCGCCCGAGAGGGCAAACATACGGGAGAACACTCGATGTTCGTTTCAGGCAGAAGTCCGTTCCGGGCGGCATGCGCGGCAGCCCTTTTGTGGTGCATGCCCATCGCGACAGTCTCCGCGCAGGATATCGGGGCGATCGCGACCCGCTTGCAGGAACTCGGCATCAAGATAGGCGGCAAGCCCGCAACGCCGGAAAATCTCGCCACGGCGAAAAATCTGAGCGTTACGCTGAACAATCAGGGGTTTTCAGACAGCGATCTGAAGCTGTTGGCCGCATTGCCGGCGCTGCGGAGCCTTCAGGTGGTCGGGGTCCAGGCTGTCACGCCTGCCGGCATCGAGGCGATCGGCGCCTCCAGGAGCATCGAGGCATTGACGCTGAGCGGCCTGCATATTGGCGCGGCGGGCGCCAGGGCGCTGGGCGCGATGGAGCGGCTCGAACGCCTCAACCTCGGCTCCGCCCAGGGGATAACCGACGCCGGTTTCGAAGCGCTCGCCGCGTCGAAATCCATCGAGGCACTGACGCTTCACGATGTCTCGGTCGGCCGCCAGGGTCTGGAAAGCATATCCCGGATGGCGCAGCTTACCGAGTTGAACCTCAGCCATGCAAGGGGGATCGGCCCGCAGGGCGCCGTCCTGCTGGCAAGGCTCCAGAACCTGCGGGAACTGGACCTCACCTCGCTCTATATCGACGACACGGTTCTGGCGGCACTCGCCACGCATCCCGCGCTGGAGCGGCTTCGGCTCGACGATGTCGACACCATAACCGACGCGGGACTGGCGCTTCTTGGCTCCATGCCCCGATTGGAAACGCTCTCGCTGAACGAAACGCTGATCGACGGGTCCGGCTTTGCGGGGCTGGCCAAGGCCGCCCGCCTTACCGGCCTTTCCGTCATGCGGGCAAAACTCTCGGACGCGACGGCGACGCCGATCGGCATGATGGAGAGGCTGGAGACCCTCACCGTGTCCGACAACAGGATCGGCGATCTGGTAGCCGGCGAACTGGGCAAGCTTGCCTGGCTGAAATCCCTCTATCTCGACGGCACCGCCGTGACTGACGAAGGCGCCGCGGCGCTGTCCGGCCTTGTCGATCTTCAATATCTGTCGCTCAACCAGACGGCGATCACCGATGCGGGGATCGCCGCGCTGGGGCGGAGCGCCGACGCCGCGGGGAAGGCCTCTCCCGGCCTGCCGAAACTGCGCAGCATCTCCTTGAACAGGACCGCGGTTACCGACGCCTCGCTCGAGGTGCTGCTGCCCCTGGGCAAACTGGCCACCATCAATCTCCGGGAGACCCAGGTGAGCAAGGAAGCGGTCGATGCGTCGCTGGCCCGCCTGCAGGCCAGCGGCGCAAACCTGAAGATATACAACTGAGCGGTCGAGAGGGTTTTGCCATGTCGGACACCTATACCCAGATCACAAACAAGTCCTGGTTCAGCCGCCTGTCGAGCGGGCTCGGCGGCATCGTCACCGGGTTCGTTCTCGTTGTCGTGGCTTGCGGCGCGCTGTTCTGGAACGAAGGCAGGGCTGTGAAGACGGAGCGGGCGCTCAGCGAGGGTGCGGGTTCGGTCGCTTCCATAGATGCGGCAACTCCTGTTGCCGACAACGAAGGCAAGCTGGTGCATATTTCAGGGCCGGTCTCGGTTTCCGCCGCGCCAGTCGATCCGCTATTTGCCTCGTTCAAACTTCCCGCCAACACGATCCGCGTTTCGCGTTCGGTTGAAATGTATCAATGGGCGCAGAGTTCAAGATCGGAGAAAAAGAAGAAGCTGGGGGGCGGCGAGGAAACCGTGACGACCTATTCCTATGCAAAGGAATGGTCATCGCGCCGCAACGACAGTTCGAGCTTCAAGCAGCCTGCGGGTCACGAAAATCCCGATTTCCTGGTCCCCTCCGGCAGCTTCACCGCCGACCATGCGACAATCGGCGCCTTTGCGTTCGAGGGAGCAACTCTGGCCGGGCTTGGCAAGGCCGAAAAGCTCGTGCCCGATGAGGTGATCGCCACGCAATTGCAGGGTCAGCTTGGCGGCGCCGTGAAGGTGACCTCGCTTGCGGACGCGGTCATTGTCGGGCGAAATCCCGCAATTCCCGCCATCGGCGATCTCAGGATTTCGCTCACGGCCACTGTCGCCAACGAGGCCAGCGTCATTGGCGCGCAAAGAAACAACCGGCTGGAAGGCTATACGACATCGGGCGGGAACACGATTTTCCTCACCCAATCAGGCCAGGTCAGCGCCGGCGAGATGTTCGAGAAGGCGCAAAGCGCCAATTCAACGATGACGTGGCTGGTTCGCGCCGGCGGCCTTCTCGCCATGCTTATCGGCTTCCGCATGATGTTCTCCATTCTCGGCGTTATTGGCGATCTCATCCCCTTCATCGGTGACGTCTTCCGCTTTGCCACCGGTCTCGCCAGCCTCGGGCTGACATTCGTGCTCGGACCTGTCGTTATCGCAGCCGCCTGGATCGCCTACAGGCCTCTATGGGGAGGGTTGATCCTGCTTGCCGGGTTCGCGGCCGCCGCGGTGTTTTTCCGCCTCGGCAGGTCCCGGGCCGCGTCCGCAAAGCCGATCGACGCGGCAGCCTGATCGCCGCCGCCTTTGCGAGGCCGGGCTTGCGTGAGGGAACCCCGGGTGAAAACAGTTTTGGCCGCGATCCCGTTCCCGCCGCGAGGATAGGCGAATGAACCTGTGGCTTGGTCAGCATCTGCCCCATAGCGGCGGGGAATATTACTTTCTGCGCACGCTGCCCGATGGAAGCAGGCAGGTCGGCTGGCGCTTGTGGGTGCTCGTCTTTGTCCTGCCCGCCGTCTTTCTTGCCGGCGCGCTGTGGCTGACCTTTGTGGAATTGATCTTTCTCGATCGCGCGAAAGCGGCGCAGGGCGAAGTGGTGCGAGTCTCAGAATATGAGAGTTGGGACCCTTGGCATGGGGAGGCGACATTCTATTCGCCGGTGTTCCGCTACGAGTTCTCCGATGGCTCAATGACCGAGGCGAGCCTTGGCGAGGCCTCTCCCGAACGCAATTACGAGGTCGGATCGAGGCATGAAATCCTGTTCGATCCGACATTGAAAACCGATGTGCAACTGAATGATTTCCGGTTTCAATGGCTGCTGCCGCTCATCATCGCCGCTATCGGGCTGATCACGCTTCTGCCCTCGCTTGGCGGTGCCTGGTGGCTGCTGCGCTGGCAGCGGGCTGGGGCGACCGCAGCCGGCAGTACGGGTGGAGAAAGATGATGCTCAAAATCACAACGCTGTGCGGCCTTGCACTGTTCGCTTTCGTCCAGTGCGCAATGCCGGGAAGACATTCTGGCCATGCTGAAGGCGGCGGCATCAAGAGGCGGCCGGACGAGCGGGCTCGGCCGTGCTCCCCGAAAGGCCCGATGGTCCTCCGTCTCACTTCGCGCATTTGACGCAGGTTGAGAAAGTCGGGTCGACATCCAGTCGTCCCGGCGCGATCGCCTCCCCGCAAGTCAGTCAGCCCACCCGCCGGCGGAACATCAAGTCCGCAACAGGTCGGCGCGCGGGTCGCCGAGCCCTCGGCCAACCGATGCCGGCTTTCGATCCCGAAGCGTTCAACTGTCGCGCAAACCCGTCGGCAGATCGAGTTCGAGACGATGCGCGCCGCCGTCGAGCGGCAAGCGGACCGGGCCGGCATGCGCCGCATCCGGCACGCCGTCGATAACGGCATGGAACTGCGTGCGCCTGTCCTCGCGGGAGGCCGTGACCGAAACATCCCATGATGTTCCCTTCACTTCGATCCGGGCATTGAAACCGGGCCAGTGCGGGGGAATGCAGGGATCGACCACAAGGACGCCGCCCTCGCGGCGAATGCCGAGAATGCCCTCGACGCCGGCGCGGTGCATCCAGCCCGCAGACCCCGTATACCAGGTCCATCCACCGCGTCCGGCATGCGGTGCGACCGAGTAGACATCGGCTGCGACCACATAGGGCTCGACCTTGTAGATCCCGGCGGCGTCGGGGCTCAGGGCGTGGTTGATCGGGTTGATCAGGGAAAACAGCGCGTGCGCCTTCTCCGATTGGCCCAGTCTGGCGAAGGCCAGAATGGCCCACATCGCGGCATGGCTGTACTGGCCGCCATTTTCCCTCAGGCCGGGAGGATAGCCCTTGATGTAGCCGGGATCGCGCGGCGTCTTGTCGAAGGGCGGGGTGAACAGGAGCGCGAGAGCGTTCTCCCCGTCGATGAGACGCCGGTCCAGCGACGCCATCGCAGTTGCGGCGCGAGCCGGGTCGGCGGCGCCGGACAGAACCGCCCATGATTGTGCGATCGAGTCGATTTCGCATTCCCCCGAACCTGCCGAGCCGAGCCAGGAACCGTCGTCATAGGTGGCGCGGCGATACCATTCGCCATCCCATGCGGCAGCTTCCAGCGCCGCCGCAACCGAGGCCGCATGTGTGCGCCAACGCTCCGCGCGAACCGGGTCGCGGGTCTGGGCGAACGGCGCGAACAACGCGATCGTGCGCACCAGAAGCCAGCCGAGCCAAACGCTCTCGCCCTTGCCTGCCTCGCCGACCCGGCTCATGCCGTCGTTCCAGTCGCCCGTGCCGATCAGCGGCAGGCCGTTTGCCCCGGTCAGTTCCAGGCACTGGTCGAGGCCGCGCGCGCAATGCTCGAACAGGCAAGCCGTTTCCTCGCCAACCATCGGCTCGAAGAAGGCGTCATGCGCGCCTTCCGCGAGCGCCGGCCCTTCGAGGAATGGCATTTTTTCATCGAGGATCGCGGCATCGCCGGCTGTGCCGACATAGGTGGCGGTAGCGAAGGCCAGCCAGACCCTGTCGTCGGAAATGCGCGTGCGCACGCCCTGGCCGGAATGCGGCAGCCACCAATGCTGGACATCGCCTTCGACGAACTGGCGGGCCGCCGCGCGCAGAATGTGCTGGCGCGTCGCGTCAGGCCTTGCAAATGTCAGTGCCATGCCGTCCTGGAGCTGGTCGCGGAAGCCATAGGCGCCGCTGGCCTGGTAGAATCCGGAGCGCGCCCAGATGCGGCAGGCGAGCGTCTGGTACAGCAGCCAGCCATTGAGCATGATGTCCATCGCCCTGTCGGGCGTGACGACCTGCACGGAGCCGGTCAGGGCGGTCCAGTGACCGGTAACCTCGGCGAGCATGGCGTCAAGATCGGCCGCGCGGTAGCGGGCGATCAGCGCCCGCGCCTCATCGCTCGTGGCGCACTGGCCGAGGAAGGCGGCGATCTCGACAGTCGCTCCGGCCGCCAGTTCGATCGTGCATTGCAGCGCCGAGCACGGATCGAGACCGGCGCCGGTCACGCCGGAAAGGGATTTGTCGCCCAACAGGGCGGATGGCCGCTCAAGGCTTCCATGACGCCCGATGAATTCGGTGCGATCGGCCGTCCACGCCGTCTGCCGCCCGCCGAGATCGGCGAAGGAAACACGATCGGGAAACGCGGTGTTCCATGGAATGCGTGCAAACAACGCGCCTGTATCGGCGTCGCGCTCGGTCGCGATGAAGGGGGCGTTGGCGCCGCGAAAAGTTCCCAGGACCCATTCCGCATAGGTTGTGACCGAAAGGCGTCGCACCTGCCCCGTCCGGTTCGTCAGCGTCAGCCGCGAAATCTTGACCGGGTCCTTGAGAGACACGTATTGCAGCAGGCTCGCCGCGACGCCGTTGGCCGTGTGTTCGAACCGGCTGTAGCCGAAACCGTGGCGGGCGACATAGGTGCCCTCGTCGCGGATCGGCTGGGCGGTAGGGCTCCAGAGCGCACCGCTCGCCTCGTCCCTGATATAGATTGCTTCGCCGGACGGGTCGCAGACGGGATCGTTCGACCAGGGGGTGATCTGGTTTTCGCGGCTGTTCTGCGCCCAACTGTATCCGCTGCCGGTGGCGGAGACCTGGAAGCCGAATTGCGGATTGGCGATCACGTTGATCCAGGGCGCGGGCGTGTGGACGCCGGCCTGCAGGACGGTCACATATTCGGCGCCGTTCTTGTCGAAGCCGCCGATGCCGTTGAAGAATTCGAGCCCGGCCGGCGCCGGCGAGGCAGGCGCGAGCATTCGCGGCTTCTGGCCTCGGATCGGCGCAAGGGCGGAATTGGCGGACGGCAGACGCGCCAGCTGGTCGGCAATCAGGCCGCGATGGGCGCGCAGCAACACCCGGGCGACGGAGTTCAGGAGGGCGCGCGATTCGCCGCTGATCAAATCCGTGCGCAACACATGGACGGCGCCTTGCGCCAGTTCCGTTTGCAGGGGGGGCCGCGCCTGGCTCGCGCGGACGGCCGACTCGATTGCATTCTGGAGATCCTGCACATAGGAACTCGTGCGCTCGTTGACGATCACGAGATCGACGCCGAGTTGCTTCATGCGCCAGTATTCATGCGCGCGCAGCAATTGGCGCACCTGGGGAACGTCTTCCATTTCCGAAATGCGCAGAAGAACGATCGGCAGGTCCCCCGAAATCGATAGCGGCCACAGTGCGGACTGACGACCTGCGCCGCGCAGGATTGTCTCGGGTGACCCCCGAAATTGCGGATCGGCATACAGGATCGGCGCGGCGAGCCGCTGGAAATCGGCGGCTTCCTCGGGCTCGACATCAAGGTGGCGCAACTGCACCTGCGCCTGGGTCCATGCCAGCGTCTTGATGCGATCGTAGGCGCTGCGGCTGTGATGCGTGTCAAGCAGCACCATCAGTTCCTCGCGAGAGGATGCGACCAGCGTCCAGAAGGCGATGCGGGCCAGTTTGCCGGGTGCGATGACGACCCGATGGCGAAGCGAGAAGATCGGGTCGAGAACGGTTCCCACGGTGTTCGACAGCGGCTCGTTGCCGACAATGGCCGAGGCGCGAGCGATCGCATTGCCCCGTCCGAGAAACTTCGCCCTGTCGGATTCATACTGGGGATCTGCGGAAATATCGCCTTCCACGATTGCGAAATGGGCGGCCCAGATTTCGTTTTCGTCCGGTGCGCGCTTGCGCCTTGTCGCCACAAGGGCGCCGAACTCGGGAAGATACTCCGTCTGGACGAACATCTTGGCGAAGGCGGGATGCGCATTATCGGTGGCCGGTGTGGTCAGGACCAGTTCGCAATAGGATGTCAGTTCGATTTCGCGACGCTTGCGTCCGGTGTTCGTCACCGACACCCGGCGCACTTCGCCGTCGTCCTCCCCCGAAACCAGCACATCCATGACGGTGGTCAGCGTGCCGTCCTGTCGAATGAACTCGGCGCGATCTTCAGCGAAGAACACTTTCTGGCGCAGTGTCGCGGTGTCCGCCGAATAGGCGCCGGGCGACCAGACTGCCCCGCTGCGCACATCCTTCAGGAAGACGAACGAGCCCCAATCGTCTTTGGTGACATCCTCGCGCCACCGCGTCACGGCCGTCTCGCCCCATCGGCTGTAGCCGGCGCCCGTGGCGGTCAGCATCACCGCATAGCGGCCGTTGGAGAGCAAATGGGTGACGGGAGGCTGGTCCGGATGCGGCTCGACGCACCTCGTGGTCTGCACGCCGCGCCGCGCCTCGCTTGCGGATATCTTGACTTCCTCGGCGCGCGGATGGGCGATTGCGACATCGCGCGGGGTGCGCTCCTGCAGGAGCAGTTCGCTGGCCTTGATCATCGGATCGCGATGGAAGCGCGCGCGCATCCGGCCGTCCTGGAGCGTGTTGGCGATCGCCACGATGGTCATGCCCTGGTGGTGAGCCATGACGTTGCGGACGATTGCGACCTCCTGTCCCTCGGGCAGCCGCGACGGAGTGAAGTCGAGCGCTTCATAAAAACCGTAGGGTCCGCTTCCGCCCATGTCCGCGATGCGGGCGTAATTTCGCAGCGCACCATGCGGGTCGATCATGGTGGCAAGACCGGTTGCATAGGGCGCGATCACCCTGTTTTCGGAAAGGCCCCTTTTCAGGCCGAGCCCGGGCACGCCGAAATTGGAGTACTGATAGGTGAATTCGATGTCGCGGGCATTGTATGCCGATTCCGAGACGCCCCAGGGCATGTCCAGTGTCCGCGCATATTCCTGCTGCCGCTTGACCACGCGCCGGTTGGTTTCGCTGAGCAGGCTGCCCGCCGGTGCACGCATGACAAGCGAGGGCATCAGGTATTCGAACATCGAACCGGACCAGGATATCAGCGCCGCTCCGCCCCCGAGCGGCGTCGCGGCCCGGCCGAGACGGAACCAGTGGCGCGTCGGAACATCGCCCTTTGCGATCGCGAACAGGCTGGCGAGACGGGCTTCCGATGCGAGCAGATCGTAGCAATTGGTGTCGATGCTGTTCTCCAGCATCGAATAGCCGATCGACAGAAGCTTGCGCTCGGGATCGAGCAGGAACGCGAAATCCATGGCCATGGCCATCCCGCGGGCCCTGTCCGCCAGCGCATGCAGCCGCCGGCGAATCCCGTCAGGCGCGTTTTCCGCCAGCATCCGGTCGCGTTCGAACTCGCGAATCCTCCGGCTCAGCGCTTCCGTCCAGAAAACCGGTTCGGGCGTTGCGGAGCGCTCGGATGCGGGTGCGATGTCCCTTGCGGCGCCCGCCGCCTTGTCGGCGAGGCGGCCAAGGGCCGCGGCGGTCGCCGTCAGCGCCTGGGCGCCCGTCAGCAGGGTTTCGATTTCATCGAGCAGAACCGGCAATGGCGATTTCCTGTCGCCAGGTCCGCCATTTTGCGTGTCGAGCGCCTCGTTGGCCAGATGCAGATTGTCCAGCATCCCGGCACGCGCGTTTTCCGCGAATGGAGCGTCGATCCATTCTTCGCAGGTATTGGCGAGCGCGATCAGGTGACCGGCGAGATTGCCGCTGTCCACCGAGGAGACATAGGCCGGGTCGAGGGTGCGCAGATCGCGGGTGTCGTACCAGTTGAAGAAATGCCCGTTCAGGCGCTCGAGCTTGTCGAGAGTGTCGAAGCACGCCTCCAGCCGCTCGATCGTCTCCGCCATTCCGGTCCAGCTGAAATCGCGCGCCGCCGCCGTGGACAGCAGATAGAGGCCGATATTGGTGGGCGAGGTGCGATGCGCGACAACCGGGTCGGGATCCTCCTGGAAATTGTCCGGAGGCAGCATGTTGTCTTCCGGCGTGACGAAGGTTTCGAAGAACCGCCACGTGCGCCGCGCGATCCGGCGCAGTTCGCCGGATTCAGCCGGAGCCAGCGCCAGAAGGCCGGACGAGGCCGGCGCGCGGCTGCTCCACAAGGCAATGGCCGGTGCGGCCAGCCAGCAAAGCGCGATCGGCAGGATCACCGGCAGCGAATCCGGCGCCAGAAACCCCGCCCCCGCCGCCATAAGCGATCCCGCCCCGACGCCGCCCGCCATCTGCCGGTAGAACCCCCGGACCCGCAATCGCGCCGCGCCGGCCGATTGCGCCGCCGTTGTCCATTGCAGCATGTGCCTGTGCGACCAGAAGAGGCGGAATTTGGTGCGCGCGATGGCGTCGCACATGCGCCAGGCCTGATCGGGAAGGAACAGCAAGGTCAAAGCCGTCTGCGTCGCGGCCAGGCGGATATCCGCCCCCAGTCTCCCGGCGTGACTGTCCATGCGAATGCTGGAACGGTGCGGCACAATGGAGAAGGCGATCGGCAGAAACGCGGGAATTGCAACGGCGCCGAGAACAATCAGGCCGCCCAGGAGCGCCGAGGGCATCGGCAGGAGCCAGGTCAGGCCGAGCGTTGCGAAAAGTGCCGGCGCGAGCAGCGAGCGTCTCAGATTGTCGAGAATTTTCCCCATGCCGACCGCCGTAATGGCGTGCTTGTCGGTTCGCTTGCGAAATATCCAGGGCAGCAATTGCCAGTCGCCCCGCGTCCAGCGGTGCTGGCGCTTTGCCGCAACGTCGTAGCGGGACGGAAACTCCTCGACGACCTCGATATCGGAGGCGAGGCCCGCGCGCGCATAGATGCCTTCGAAGAGGTCGTGGCTCAGAAGCGTGTTCTCCGGAATGCGCCCCGCGAGGGACGCCTCGAAGGCGTCGACGTCGTAGATGCCCTTGCCGGTGTAGGAGCCTTCGCCGAAAAGGTCCTGGTAGACGTCCGAGACCGCCGCCGCATAAGGATCCATGCCGCCCGGGCTCGAGAAAACGCGCTGATAGAGCGACCCTTCGCGCCCCACCGGCAGAGAGGGCGTCACCCGCGGCTGCAGGATGCCGTAGCCGCCGACGACGCGCTGCTTGCCGGCGTCCATCCTGGGGCGATTGAGCGGATGGGCCATCTTGCCGATCAGCCGGACGGCGGCGTCACGCGGAAGCCTGGTGTCGGCGTCGAGCGTGATGACGTAGCGCACGTCCGCCGGAACGTCTGGGGCCTGCCCTTCGATCGGAACAAACGTGGTGTCGGTAGCGCCTCGCAGCAGTCTATTCAATTCATGCAGTTTTCCGCGCTTGCGCTCCCATCCCATCCATTTGCCTTCGCCAGCGTTGAACACGCGTTTGCGGTGCAGAACGATGAAGCGGTTGCCGGCCGGACCCGGTCCGTGCCGGCGGTTCAGATCTTCAACGGCGCTCGCCGCGGCGCCGAGCAGTCTTTCCTCCCCGGCGATCGTTTCGGAATCGGCGTCGACGCCGTCGAGAAGCAGGGCAAAGGCAATATCGCCGGCGGCGCCCGACAGATAATGAACCTCCAGCTGTCCGACCTGGTCGAGCAGGTCGGCTTCGCTGGTGAGGAGCGTCGGCACGACGACAAGCGTGCGCAGGGACGAAGGCGCGCCGGATGCCAGTTCCAGGCCGGGCAGCGTCGCTGCCCCGAAAAGCCGCGTGATGGCGCGGTTGACCAGCGCCGTCGCTACGTCCGTCGCCGGCACGAAGGCGGCGAGAAACAGCAGGACCGCCAGGAGCAATGTGGGGATTTCCAGCATCCAGATGGCAAGCCCGATCAGCGCCAGCGCGATGACCACGATCGCGCCGACATAGCCGGCAATGCCGAGCCGAATGTTGAAGCGGCGCAGCAACAGGCGCACGGGCGCCCGGAAGCCCACAGCACGCTCCAGCGCCGGACGCCCTTCGGCGATCAGGAAATAGCCTGGGTCCCCTACTCTCCCGGCTTCTGCCGGGTCCGAGGCTTCGGCCGCTGCGCATTGCGCGAAGCGAAGCGCCTCCTCGGCGATGTCGCGTTCGGAAAGTGCCGACCCCCGGGCGAGTTCCTCGATCGCGCCGCGATAGTTATCACGCGTCGGGAAGTCCATGGCGGCAAAGCCGCTCGACGCGCGAAGGCTGGCGTCGACCAGGCTCACGGCCTCGAAGAGGTCCGGCCAATCCAGATCGGAGATACGCCGCATGCTGGTGATGATATTGCGCACGGTGACATTCGAGGCGCCCTGGCGTTGCTGGGCGTGCAGGACGACGTCGTCGATCGAGACGTGCTGGCCGCTGAGCCGTTCCTCGAGCCAGCCGAATGTCGGCGTCATGCTGGGGTCGTGGTCGCGCAGGCGCTTGGCGTATTGCGCTGCAAACAATTCCGGCAAAGGCGCCCTGGCAAGCTTGGCGATGGCCGTATCGGGCGAAAATCCCGACACCAGCACATGGTCCGCCAGCGCATCGGCTTCGGCGCGCGAGGAACGCGCCGCCGAAATCTGGTCCGCCAACCGGCGCAGATTCTCGATGAGCACGATGCGCAGGGTTATGGCGACGGCCCACAACTCGCCGATGGTGAGGGGCTGGACGCGCTGGTAGGCGGCAATGAACCCGCGCAGTGAATCTGGGTCGAAGTGACTGTCGGTGTGGGCGACGAACGCCCAGGCCATTCCGAACACCCTTGGATATCCGGCAAACGGACCCCCGGCAAGTTTCGGCAGCTGACGGTAGAAGCCGGGAGGCAGGTCATCCCGGATCTCGCGGATCTGCTCCTCCACCACATGGTAGTTGTCAAGAAGCCACTCCGCCGCCGGAACGATGGCGCGCCCGCTCTCCAATTCCGATGCGCTGGCGCGATAGGCGGCCAGGAGAACTGCGGCGTTTTCGTTGAGCCGCCTCTGCAGCGACCAGACTTTCGGTGGGAAGTTTGTAACCCGTTGCGCCGCTGCAAGCGATTCAGCGTGCAGTTCGAGCCGCTCCACGCCGAACAACTCTTCGCGCACCGGTGCGGCGCCATCCCAGGGAAAAGCGGGAGCGCGTGCAAACAAGGAGAAGGGATTCATGATCGTCTTTCCGGCCATTGCGTCGCAGCCGATGGCCGTGTCGACGTCGGTCTGCCGACTGGATGGATCGATCTGCCGGTCCGGGTCGCGGCAGCGAGCCGAACGGCGGCTGGCGAGCCCTCAGTGACGCCGGTTGGGCTCGGTCTGCAGGTCGCCGGTGACGACCACCTGTGCGACATTCGGCTCCCGCAGGTGCTTTTCGGGAAATGTCAGGTTGAAGAGGCGCCCGTCGTCGGTCAGCAGTTGAACGCCGGTCTTGCCGAAGCAGGATTTGAGCGCCTCGGGCGCAAGGGTGATTTCGCCGGAACCGGTCAATCCGCCGGTCTTGCGTGAATAGCTCTCGAAATCATAGGCAGCGATGGCGATATCGACGCCTGCGCATTTCAGTGTCCCGTTTCCGGAAATCTCTCCGAGATATCGCATGATGGCACTCCTGTTGTCCGCTTGAGGTCGAAAGCTTCGCCGAACCGCGGCAGCATGCAGGGTCCTGGTCGTGGACCGCCGGGCGGGCCCGGGAATGGAAGCGCCACAGCCGCCGGAATTCCTGCGGCGGCTGTGGCGCGGATTTTCAGCTGGCGTCGGACAGGCTGTCTGCCGTCATCTTGCCGCTCTTGCTGTCGGCGACGAGTTCGTATTCGACCTTCTGGCCTTCGCGAAGATCGCTCATCCCGGCGCGTTCGACGGCGCTTATGTGGACGAATGCGTCATTGCCGCCGCCGTCCGGCGCGATGAATCCAAAGCCCTTTTGGGAATTGAAGAATTTAACTGTTCCGATGGTCATGATAGACACTTTCACAAATATATAGCTCATCTACAAACATGCAGACTGTCGAAATCGCATTTTTCGGGTTTGAATTCATCAAACGGCGCAATCTAAAAATACACCATACGATAAAATCTATCCGTCTATCGACAACCGTATATAAGGCTTTCCTGTGCCTTTTACAATGAACGGGCATATTACTATTTTGCAGGCGCAACTAAATTCCGCTGCGACCCGGCCCGGAAGGCGCCGGGAACGGGGCGGCGAATATTCCCGCGCCGGTCCCTATCGTGACGGGTGCGACGGGCGGGATGCCCGCGAGGTGCCAAAAACCCGGTCCCAGAAACGCGACGTCACGCCGAAATTGCAGGCTTCGTTCGCATGATGCATCGCATGATCGCGCTTGAGGTTGTAGAAATAGCCCGAATGGGCGGGCCGCCAGTGATGAACGGCGTGATGCACCCCGACATACCAGAGATAACCCGACATCAGCCCGCATGAAGCGGCGCTTGCCGTGGCAAAATCCGCAAGCCAGAGAAGCGGCGAAAACGCGCAGCCCAGAAACAGCGCCAGGCTGAACCAGATCGGCGTGCCGACCAGCGCGCGCACATCCCGGTGATGCTGTTCGTGCATCTGCTTGATATAGGGCATGTGGTGCAGCACGAAACGATGCAGGACATATTCGAGCAGGGTCCAGAGCACCAGGCCGCCCAGGAATATCGCGAACCAGCTTCCAGCCCCTGCGACGCCGGCGTGGCTGACGCCTGCGACGGCGAAAACCGCGATCAGCAAGGGATAGGCGAAAAAATCGCTGAAGTAGCCAATTCGCGTGAGCTGCATTGCCTGCGCCCCGATTGCCAATTTTCCCAACAGATGCGGCACCGGGGCTGGATCGCCTTCTCGTCGCCAAAACCGGCGCAATGATGCAGCTTATCATTTCGACGGTTGCAGGGAAACGGGAAAGCAGTCATTGCGCCGGCAACCGCGCAAGCGGCGCCGCGTTGTTTGGAGCCGTGAAGTTTCTCCGGGTACCAGCCTTGTTTTGCGGTCTAATACTGGTGGTCCGATCATGACATTTGCATCCGGCATCCGCAAATCCCGTGCAAAGTACCAATGCCCGTGCCCGATTCCCGCAAGAGGGAAGCGGGCCGTGCGGCTTCACGGTCTTCGTACCGAGTTTCCGCTTGCGATGATGCGATTGATCAGCGCCGCCACGGCCCGGTGCGTGGCGAGGTCGGATTCCGTGCCTTTCGCGTTTTCATGGGAGGCGGCCGCGTCTTTCAGAACGCCCATGATCTCGCTTTCCGGCAGGATTTGAGCGTCGTTCAGCGCAAGAAGCAGGGACTCGCAAATCGAGAGAGCCGCAATTCCCGAATGGGTGCCATGATCTGACATGCCGTGCCGGCCTTTCGTGGTGCACGCGCCTGCCGAGGGATTCCGGGCGGCGCGGGAGACAAACTATCAAGACACCTGTTACATTGCGCTGATCGACATCAGTCACAGGCCGGGCTTCCATGACAGGAGCCTGGCGGGTTCCGGAGGTTGGCGGGCTTTTTTGGAAAACACACCATTGGTCCGCAAGCTGGGCGCTTTCGTCGCCTTATCGGGTGCAGAACTTTCCGCGCTGGAAACTCTGCACAAGCGCCGGCGGACCTTTGTCGCCGGACGCGATCTCTTCCATCAGGGGCAATCGGAGCAGGCCGCCTTCATTCTGGCTTCCGGCTGGGCTTCTTCCTACAAGATATTGCAGGACGGGCAGCGGCAGATTGTCGATTTCCAGATCCCCGGCGATTTTCTCGGGCTGCGCAGCGTCTTGCTGCATGTCTCGGATCACAGTGTCGAGGCGATCACCGACATAGAAGTCACGGAGATTCTGGCGACCGACTTGCTGGAGACGTTCGAGCGGACCCCCCGGCTGGCCACGGCGATCCTGTGGGCCGCATCCCGCGACGAGGCGATGGTGGTGGAACACCTGGTGAATATCGGGCGACGCAACGCGGCCGAGCGCACGGCGAATTTCCTGCTGGAACTTGGGTCCAGGCTTGCCCTTGTCGGCATCGGCAGCAGGGCGGGCTTCGCCTGCCCCCTGACGCAAAACCATCTGGCCGATGCGCTCGGGCTCAGCGCCGTCCACGTCAATCGGGTGCTGCGAAAACTGCGCGACAAGGGAATGGTCACGTTTCGCGACGGCTTCGTTGCGTTCGACGCCTACGAACGGCTGGCCGACTACGCAGAGTTCGACCCGTCCTATCTCGATCAGGCCGGGCCGCTTCTGCGATAGCCGGGACCCGGCGGCGCCATCCTGCTCAGATGCGGCCGAGCAGCATCAGGACGACGATGATGATCAGCACTGTGCCCAGCACACCGACGCCGGTATGACCGAAGCCGTAGCCATAGCCGCCGAAGCGCCCGCTGAATCCGCCCAACAGAAACAGGATGAGCAGTATGACGAGGATGGTTCCAATTGACATTGCTGTTTCTCCTTTGGAAGGGCGCCGGTCGTCTTTCGGAAAGCCCCGGTTTCAGGTCCTGCACGGTTGTGCGTCTTCCCAAACGCAGGCCGCGCCGATTCGTTCACTTGCCGTCGATGGAAATGCCGTCCTCGTTGATCCTGATGTCGATGCCGCTTTGGCGTTCCTGATAGTACAGATAGCCTGCTGTGACCGCGACGGCGGCGAGCACCCCAATCAAGACGAAAAGAAAGTTCCGGTTCATCATATCTTTCCTCGCTGAATTCTGGCGATAAGATGCCGCCGGGCCAGCCTGCGATACGGAACGACCCTGCGCCATCTTTTTTTATACATTGCTTCGCTATTCTTCTGCACCGTGCTGTCAACCGAATGCGCACGGGGGCGAACCGTTTGCCCGATCCCTGTCCCCGGCGTTTTCCCTTCGGAGTTGCCGGCCAGGGAGATATTCGCCGAACCGCCCCGTGCGTTCATTGCCTCATCGCACCGCCGCCGCCGACCTACCTTGACGCAGGTTGGTCCCGGCAGGAATAATTGAGGCGTTTTCCTGAAGAACCGGACCGCTCGTCACGGTCTCGCGGCACACGCGTTCCGGCGCGGCTGTCGACGATGGCGCGACCCGTCACTCCCTTGTTGCAGTGCGAGCGGATTGTCATGCGACGAACGTTCATCGCCGTTGAAGGTGTCGGGATGTCGCAGACCTTTTCCGAATGGGGCCATGTCTATGCCGATCTGAGAATGGCGATCGAGAAAGGCGCCATCGGGTCGGGCGGCCGCCTCCCGTCCCAGTCGGACCTTTCCGACAGGTACAAGGTGCCGCGCCATGTCATCAGGCGGGCGCTCGAGCGGATGAAGCAGGACGGCCTGATCGGCAGTTGGCAAGGCCGCGGCGCCTATGTGCGGGGCAAGAAGCAAATCTACAGGATCGGCAAGCAGACCCGCTTCGGCACGAACATGCGCGAGAACGGATGCGATGTGCGGATCCAGATCCTGGCGCTCAGGCAACGGGGCCGCGCCTCGGCGGACATTGCAAGAATGCTCGAAGTGTCGCAGCGCGAGACGGTCCTGGTGAGCGAGATACTGCACTTCGTCGACGAAGTGCCCACCACCATCGGCCGACATTATTTCGATCCGAAGCGCTTTCCGAAAATGCTGGAAGCGCTTTCCGACACTGCATGGTCGCCGGTCGCCTTCAAACAGTTTGGAATCGATCGGTACACCCGTTCCGAAACCACGGTGAATACCAGAATCCCCACCCCTTCCGAAGCGATCGCGCTCGATATCGCGCCGTCCCAGCCGGTGTTCGAACTGGTCGGCCGCAATGTCGACGAGGAGGGCAAGCCGATCGAGGTGACGGAGGCGATCGTGCGCGGCGACCGGATCCGGCTGCTGATCTGATCGCGGCGGATTTGGCCAGGATCGCCACTTGGCGTGAAGGTTCGATGTCATGCAAGGCGGCGGCCCGCAGGCGTCAACCCAGTGTCATGAACATTCGATTTGGGTTGCCGCATCGCACGCAGCGTCCCCGGCCAACGACCCGCTTCGTTGCACCGGAGCCGCCGGGTGCGCCGCACCGTATCACCCCCGATGGGAGCCCGAGATGCTCAAGCAAGTCGCATTCGCCACCACGATCGCCCTCGCCATGGCCGCAGCCGCGGAAGCGAAGGTGACGATCACCTGCCTCACGACCGCGGGCCACCTGACCCGCCAGCATGAACCGCTGATGCAGCGCTTCAATGAAATGCAGGAAGACGTCGAAGTCGTCTACGCCGCGCCGGCCAAGGACTATTCCGACGTGCACCTGAAGCTGTTCCGCGCCTCGGCCACCAACACGCTTCCCGATTGCGCGTTCGAGGCGTTCAACCAGCTTCCCTCCCTCGCCCGGGCGCTCGACGCACGCGGCCAGATCGCCGATCTCGGCGAACTGATCGCCAAGGAAGACAAAGGCTGGGTCGAGGCGAACTACACCGACAAGATGCTCGATCTCGGCCGCGTCGACCGCAAGCAGTACGGCATGCCGTTCAACGCCTCGGTCATCCAGTGGTACTACAACGCCGATCTGGTCAAACAGGCCGGCGGCGATCCCGACAAGCTTCCCGCCTCCTGGGAGGGCCTCATCGAACTCGCCAGGAAGATCGAGGCCCTCGGCCCCGACATCGCCGGCATGTCCTACGCCGTCGACCAGTGGGGCGACGACTGGCCGTTCCAGGTGCTGATCCTGCAACAGGGCGGCCGCATGCTGAACGATGCCGGAGACACGATCGCCTTCGACCAGAACGATCATCACGTCAACGCCATGAAGCTGGCGCGTAGCCTGGTCGAAGCGGGCGTCTACGACCCGAACGTCAACCAGAGCGACCAGTTCGGGCAGTTCACCGAAGGCAGGATGGGAATGTACGCCTCCTCGCCGGCCGGCGCACGCAATACCCAGGAGCGCGTCGGCGGCGAGTTCGACCTGCGGTCCTCGATCTTCACCGTCTGGAACGATGAAGCAGGCCTGCTGCCGTCCGGCGGCAACGCCGCCATCATCACCACGCAGGATCCGGAAAAGATCGCCGCGGCGTGGAAATACATCAAGTTCCTCACCGGCCCGGAAGGCCAGGAGTTCGCCGCCAAGATCACCGGTTATCTTCCCACGAATACCGGCGCGCGCGCACCCGAGCGCCTCGGCGGCTACTACGACGCCAATCCCTATTACGCCACGCCGTCCAATCAGTACGACCGCGCCGGTCCGTGGGCCGGCTATCCGGGCACCCAGTCCGAGAAGATCTGGCGGGACCAGAAATCGGTCATCCGCGCCGTGATGCTGGGCGAGAAGACGCCCGAAGACGGCGCCGCCGAACTGGTGTCCATCGCCGAAAAGCTGATGAAGCGCTAGTGGAACGAACTTGACATTCGAGCCCTGCTTGCAGGGACGCCATTCCTCAAATGTCAAATTCAAGAAATCCCACTGGAATCATAGTGTTGCTGGTGGTCCCTGAGATCACGGCATTTGCTCTCAACGCTGCTGAGGCGGGAGGCAAATGCCACGATCGGACCACCAGGCGCCCCGACCGAACCGGCAGGCGGCCCCGACGGCCGTCTGCCGCCCGTCCTGCCCCGGTTTGCGAGAAATCATCATGGCCAAGCTGAGCTTGAACAAAATCGGCAAGTCGTTCGGGAAGACCGTCGTCCTGAAGGACATTTCGCTCGATATCGAAGACGGCGAATTCGTCTCGCTGGTGGGCCAGTCCGGTTGCGGCAAGTCGACCCTGCTGCGGATCATTGCCGGGCTCGAGGCGCCGGACAGCGGCGACATTCTCATCGACGGCGTCCGCGTCAACGACACGGCGCCCAAGCACCGTAACATCGCCATGGTGTTCCAGGACTATGCGCTTTATCCGCACATGAGCGTCGCGGAGAACATGGCGATGCCCCTGATCATGGCGCGGCTTCCCCTGCATGCGCGCTTGCCGCTTGCGCGTCGTCTTTCGCCGGCGCACAGGCGGCACAAGCCCGGCATCCAGCGCGACGTCGCCGAAGTGGCGAGGAAGCTGCACATCGAGCACCTGCTCGACCGCAGGCCGGCCCAGTTGTCGGGCGGACAGCGCCAGCGCGTGGCGCTCGGCCGCGCGCTGGTGCGCGATCCGAAGATCTTCCTGATGGATGAACCGCTGTCCAATCTCGACGCCAAGCTGCGCATGCAGGTGCGGCGCGAGATTTGCGAACTGCATGCGAGTTCCGGGCTGACCTTCGTCTACGTCACGCATGACCAGATCGAAGCCATGACCATGTCGGACCGGGTCGCCCTGATGCATGGCGGCTCCATCCTGCAGATCGGCGCGCCGAACGCGCTTTATTCCGATCCCGACAATGTCGATGTCGCCCGCTTCATCGGCAGCCCGGAAATCAACATCCTGCCGGGCGTCATCGAAAACGGCGCCTTGAGGGCCGGCGACATTTCGGTGCCGGTCCGCCTGGCGCCAGGCTGCAAGATCCGGTCGGGAGCGGTGCAGATCGGATTGCGACCGGAGCACCTGGTGCTGGAAAAGGTTCCCGAACTCGCCTATCCGGCGCGGATCGGGACCGGCATTCCGCTTGCCTTCCGCAAGCACACGATCGAAGATCTGGGCGCCGAGGTTCTGGTGCATGGGCGTCTTGCGGGCCACCCCGACCACGAAGTGCGAATCCGGGCCCAGAAAAGCGACGCCTATGGCGCCGGCGGCACGCTGGCGAGCGCGAAGGACTGGGAAGTGCGGATCAACCCGGCCCATATCCTGCTGTTCGATGCGACCGGATCGCGCCTGCCGACCGAACCTGCCAATTCCGACCGCGAAGCCGAACCCGCCGCAATGCGGCGCGGCCTTCGCCAACAGGCGGGTCTGGCGTGATGGCGACGACCTCCGGTCCGCTTCAGCGCGCGCAGACACGCCTCGCCTATTGGCTGGTGGCGCCGGCAACGCTTCTGATCCTCCTGATCTACGTCCTGCCGATCATCGTCGTGTTTGCAGCGAGCCTGACCGACTACACGCTGGTCAGCGACTATTACGAATTCGTCGGCCTCGACAACTACCGCAAGATGGCCACCGACGCGCAATTCGGCAATGCGCTGCACAACACCTTCGTATTCGCGCTGCTGTTCCTGCCGGCCGCCTTTGTCGTCAGCCTTGTCCTCGCCATCGCCATTCAGGAGCGCAAGCGGTTTCGCTCGATCCTCGAGATTGTCTATTTTCTCCCGGTGACCTCGACGCTTGCCGCCATGGCGCTGGTGTGGTCGGCGCTGCTCGACAGCCGGCAGGGAATCGTCAACGGCATCGTCACCTCGCTCGGCTTCGCCCCGCTGAATTTCCTCGGGAGCGAGGATCTGGTGCTGATCTCGCTCGCGGCGATCTCGCTGTGGAGCATCATCGGTTTCAACATGGTGCTGTTTCTGGCGGGTCTCACGGCGATCCCGACGAACCTCTACGAAGCCGCCGCCATCGACGGAGCCGATCATCCGATCGACAAATTCCTGAAGGTCACCTGGCCAATGCTGGGGCCGACGGCGATGTTTGTCGCGATCACCACGTCGATCACCGCCTTCAAGCTCTTCGATACCGTCGCCATCATCACCCGGGGCGGACCGGACAAGGCGAGCGAGGTCTATCTCTACCTCGCCTTTCTGGAGGGCTTCGAATACTTCAACATGGGCTATTCCTCCGCCCTGTCGCTGGTGTTCATCCTTCTCATCCTTCTCTTTGCGCTCGTCCAGGCGGTTTTTGTCGACCGCAGGGTTCATTATTGAGGCTGGCCGTGACCGATTCGCTCCAACACATCTCCTCCGGACTGGCGCATGGCGATCTTGCTGCGCTGTGGCGACGATACCGGCCCCGCGCGATCGGCTCGACGATCGTCACCGCATTGCTGCTCCTCGGCGCGTGGATCGTGGTGTTCCCGTTCGTCTGGATGATTTCGTCCAGCATGAAGCCGACGAACGAGGTGTTCGACATCACCTTCTCGATCTTCCCAAGAACGTTCAGCGGCTTTGAAAACTACTACAGCGTTCTTTTCGAACAGCCCTATCTGAGGTTCCTGCTCAACAGCCTGATCGTGTGCGCCGGCATATTGACCGTGCAGCTTCTGACCGCAATTCCCGCCGCCTACGCGCTGGCCAAGCTGAAATTCCGCGGCAGCGCCATTCTGTTCGGCACGGTGATCGCATCGCTCACCATTCCCATCAACGTCACCTCGATTCCGATCTATGTCGGCATCGTCAAGGCCGGATTGCTCGACACCTATTTCGCCATGATGTTTCCGTTCTTCATCTCGGTCTTCGCCATCTTCCTGTTCCGCCAGTTCTTCCGGGCTTTTCCCGACAGCATCATCCAGGCGGCGCGGATCGACGGTTTCACCGAGATCGAGATCATCCTGCGCCTGATCCTGCCGAGTGCGGTGCCGGCGATCGCGGCGTTTTCGATCTTCTCGTTCGTGGCGCACTGGAACGACCTCTATTGGCCGCTGATCGTCGTGCAGAGCCAGGACAAGATGACCGCCACCCTTTCGATGATGCAGTACAGGGCGCCGTTCGACACCGATTTCGGCAAGACCTTCGCCTCGGCCACCGTCGTGACCGCACCGATGGTCATCGCCTTCCTGCTGGCCCGCCGTCATTTCATCCGGGGCATAACGATGACAGGCGTCAAGGGATGAGCGCCTGTGCGATCAGGGCCGTCGTCTTCGACATGGACGGCCTCCTCCTCGATACCGAGCGCCTGTCGTTCAAGGCCTATCGCCGGACAAGCCAGGCGTTCGGACTGCCGGTCGACGAAGCGCTTTTCATGAGCCTGGTCGGCCTGAACCACGCTGCCGGATCGGTACGGCTCGCCGAAGGCATGACGGGCATCGCCGACGCCTCGCTGTTCGACCGGCACTGGCAGAGCGAATTTGCCGGACTCCTCGACGAGGGAATTCCGGTCAAGCCCGGCGTCACCCTGCTCCTGGATCGCCTGGAGGCCGCCGGCATCTGCTACGCCATCGCCACCTCGACGCGGACCGAAACGGCGCTGAAGCATCTGGGCGCCGCCGATCTGGCCAGGCGCTTCGACATTGTGGTCGGTGGCGACCAGATCCGCCACGGCAAGCCCGCGCCAGACATCTATCTGGAGGCCGCCGCCCGCCTCGGGACCCCGCCGGGGTTCTGCGCGGCTTTCGAGGATTCCGAAAACGGCGTGCGCGCGGCCATGGCGGCCGGCATGACCACAGTGCAGATACCGGATCTGAAACAACCCACCGCCGACTTTCTGCGACTGGGGCACCTCGTCGCGCCGGACCTGATTTCCGGCGCCGCGATGATCGCCCTGCCGCTTGCCGAAAGCCGGCCCCATTCCAGATAGAGGCCAACCCATGCTGAAATTCATCGTTCTCGCCGACATTCACATCGTGCCGGCCGGACGCCTTTCCAACGGACTTGACACGACCAGCCGGCTGAACGCGGCCGTCGATTTCGTCAACGCCAATCACGCCGACGCCGACTTCGTGATCTTCGCCGGAGACCTGGCCGATCGCGGCGAGGCCGAAGCCTATGCGCGCTTCCAGGCGGCGATACAACGCCTGCAGCCGCGCGCCTACCTCACCCTCGGCAATCATGACGACCGGCCGACCTTCCTTCGGCATTTCGGCGCGCACCATGCCGGCGAAACCGGCAATGTCGACCACGTCGTCGACATCAAGGGACACCGGATCATCATCCTTGATTCATCCGATCCGGCCGCGGGCGGAAGCGGCGTGCTCGAACCGTCCCAACTCGACTGGCTGCGGGCGCGCCTCGACGAGGCGAGAGACAGGCCGGTCATCATCGTGCTGCATCACAACATCACGAAATTCCATACCCAGAACGATTTCATCATACTCAGGGACCACGCCGGTTTCGGCGAAATCGTCGCCTCCCACCCCGACATCAGGCAGGTCATTTCCGGCCATGTCCACATGACCGTGTCCGGCACCTACAAGGGCATTGCATTCTGCACGCTCGCCGGCTGCCACTATTCCATCGAACCGACGCTCGAAAGCCTTTCGGGTCCGGTGCCGGCGCCGGTTCCGCGCCGCGAAGGCCCGGGAGAGATCGCCGTCGTCCTGAGCGACGGGGATTCCACGGTCGTTCACATGGAAAAGTTCCTCGACCGGCACCTGGTGATGGCGCAGGAATTCTTCGTGCGAACCTGAAACCGGTTCGCGGACCGGGTCCCGGCAAGGCGGCGTACCGACACGCGGCGACAGGCGCGCCGTTTTCAGTCGTTTCCGCCTTTCGGCGGCGGCCGCCTGACATAATCGCGGACCTTCGGAAGATAAAGCACCGCCATCGAGACCACGAATATGACGATCAGCAGCACGACGAACTGCATGACCGCGTGACCGATCTCGTCGCGCGGAACGAACCAGCCGGCGATAACGCCGGCCAGCAACAATAAAAGCCGGGCAAGCCATGCCATTGCGCCTTGTCTCCTGATTTCGCGTTGGGGCGATGCGGCCGCCGGAAGCCGGCCTCGCATGTCGAATTCAATCCGCTAGCCTTTCGACAACGCCACGACGGGATCGAGCTGCGAGGCATTGCGGGCCGGCAGGTAGCCGAAGACGACACCGATGAGGCTGGAGCACAGGAAGGAAGCGACGATGGAGGCGGTGGAATAGACGAAGCTGAAGCTGGAACTGAACAGGCTGAAGATCGCACCGAAACCGAGCGCGGCCACGACGCCAAGAAATCCGCCGATCAGGCAGACCAGAACCGCCTCGATCAGAAACTGCTGCATGATGTCGCCCTGCCTGGCGCCGACCGCCATGCGCACGCCGATCTCGGACACCCGCTCCGAGACCGAGACCAGCATGATGTTCATCACGCCGATGCCGCCGACGAGCAGCGATATGATCGCGATGGCGGCGATCAGCACCTGCATGGTCTGCGTCGTCGAGGTGATGGTCTGGCGGATGTCGTCGCTGTTGACGATGAAGAAGTCCTTCGTTGCGTGGCGGCGCGTCATGAACTGCGTCACCGCGTTCTCGGCGAGGCCGGTGTCCACGTCGTCGGCGACCTTCACCGTGATGCTTTGAAGCGACAGCGAGCCGATCAGGCGTGTCTGGACGGTGGTGTAGGGTGCGTGGATCGTCAGGTTCTGGTTGCCGCCCGGCCCGCTCCGCTGCGTCTCGGCGACGCCGACCACACGCAGCGGCACCTTGCCGAAGAGCACGGTCCGGCCGATCGGATCCATCGCCCTGTCGGGAAACAGGGCGTCGCGCGCGCTCTCGTCGATCACCGCTTCCTGTGACATTCGCCGCACGGCTTCGGCGTCAAAGAAGCGGCCCTGCAGCAGCCGCATGCCGGTAGCCTCGAAATATTGTTCACCGACGCCGCTGACCTGCGCATTCGCCTCCGCCGCGCCGAACCGGGCGACGACCGAGGCCGAGACCGTTGGAGTGACGGCCGCCACATAGGGCTGGCGCGCCAGCGCATCGGCGTCGTCCACCACAAGCGAGGTGATCCGCCCGGAGCGCGTATCGCCGAAGCTCGTGCCGGCGAATATCTGCAGCGTGTTGGTGCCGAGGCTGGCGATGTTGGCCAGCACGCGCTGCTGCGAGCCCTGACCGAGCGCGACGACGGACACCACCGAGGCAATGCCGATGATGATGCCGAGCATGGTCAGGAAGGTGCGCAACTGATGCGCCTTCATGGCGAGCACGGCCATGCGGAACGCCTCGCGGGAGCGGTTGAGAAGTCCGGAAATCACACCGGAGCCGCGGGTTGCGGCGACAGGCGCGACCGCGCCGCCGCTCCTGCGACCGCGGCCGCCGGCGGTTTCGTCGGAGACGATCACGCCATCGCGGATCTCGACGATGCGGTCCGCCCGGCCGGCGATCGACTTGTCGTGCGTGACGATGACGACCGTGCGGCCTTCGCCGTGAAGCTCGTCGAGCACGCGCAAGACCTCCTCGCCGCTGTGGCTGTCGAGCGCGCCCGTCGGCTCGTCGGCAAGAATGACCCGCGCGTCGTTCATCAGGGCGCGGGCGATCGAGACGCGCTGCTGCTGGCCGCCGGAAAGCTGGCCGGGCCGATGTGCGGCCCGCTCGGTCATGCCCAGGCGCGCCAGCAGGGCTGCGGCACGGTCCCGGCGCCGCGATTGCGCCGTTCCGGCATAGATCGCCGGGATTTCCACATTGCCGAGCGCGGTCAGTTCGGCGAGCAGGTGGTAGCGCTGGAATATGAAGCCGAAATGCTCCCGGCGCAGCTGCGCGAGTTCATCGGGACCGAGCGTGGATACCTCGCGTCCCTCCAGGCGATAGCTGCCGGCGGTGGGCCGGTCGAGACAGCCGAGAATGTTCATCAGCGTCGACTTTCCCGAGCCCGAGGCGCCGATGATCGCCACCATCTCGCCGGCCCCGATGGTCAGGTCGATGTCCTTGAGCACCGCGATGGTCCCCTCCCCCGACGGGTATTCGCGGGTGATCGCACTCAGCACGATGAAGGGCTCGGCCATCGTCAGAAGCCCATCGGGGACATGCCCGGCCCGCCCGAACCGCCGGACGAAGCCTGTCCGGCGGCTTCGCCCATAACGACGATCTCGCCCTCGGCCAGTCCGTCGCGGATCTCGGCCGTCACCTTGTCGTTCAGCCCGATGGCGACCGTCCGTTCGGATACCGCCCCGTCCGCGCCGACCACGCGGACGGCGTAGCGGCCATCCGCGCCTTTCGCCCCAAGGGCGGCCGCAGGGACCGTGAGGACGTTCCTGGCCCGGCCAAGCACGATATGGACCTGCGCGGTCATGTAGGTTCTGAGCCGACCGTCCGGGTTGGGGACGTCGAAGACTCCGTTATAGTAGATGGCCTCGGAGGACGACGAACTGCTGCTCGAGGAGGACGACGCCGAAGAACTCGCGGAACTGAAGCTGCTGTCGTTCCTGACGGACTCCGGCGCGGGCTCGATCGATTCCAGTTTCGCGTCATAGCGACGATCGGCATCGCCGAGGATGGTGAAATAAACCGGCAGCCCCGGCTCGACCCTGGTGATGTCGGCTTCCGATATCTCGGTGCGGACGGTCATGGTGTCGAGCTGGCCGAGTATGACGATCGTCGGCGTCGACTGGGCGGCGTTGACCGTCTGCCCCTCCTGGCTGACGATCTGGAGTACGGCGCCGTCTATCGGCGCGGTGATCCTGGTATAGCCGAGATTGACCCTGGCGGCTTCGACCGCCACTTCGGCCGCGTCGATCTGCGCCTGCAGGGCCTCGATCTGAGCCCGCGTCACGTTGAGATCCGCTTCGGCGCCATCATGGTCGGATTGCGAAACGGCATGCTTGGCCACCATCTCCTTCTGGCGCGCCAGGTTGCGTTGATTGAGAACGAGCGTCACCTGTTTTTCGGCGAGCTGCGCCTTCACATTCGCAAGCTCGGCCTCGGCGGTGCGCAAATTGTTTTGCTGCGTGACGGAATCGATCTCCGCGATCAGTTCGCCGGACCTGACGGTCTCACCCAACCTAACCTTTACGGCGGTGATCCGTCCCGAGGCCTGTGCGCCGACCGCCACGAGGCGAGCGGGCTTCAATGTGCCGGTGGCGAGAACCGTTTCCTCCACATCGCCGCGAGAAACGCCCGCCGTCAGTTGCGCCGGCGCCTGAGAGGCAAGATATCCCTGCCAGGCGAAGCGGCCCGCGGCGGCGGCGCCGAGGACGAGAAGACCGGCGACGATGAGCTTTGCGGCGTTCATCGCCCGCTCGCCACAGGCTCGGGGGAATGGCGCCGCATTGCCCGCACCTGCTTGGATTGGCGTGCAAACGCCGCGTCGGCGGGAGCGTTGCGCATCGGGTTCCACGCCATCATTTTTTCACCGCAGCGAGCCGGGGCCGCACTTGCGACCGCTGGAAATGCGGACCGGCGCCGACATCGACGATTTCCGGCGTCGAGGCATCGACGAAGCCGTCCCAGCCGCCGCCGAGCGCCTTGTTGAGGGAAATATAGTCGGTCGCGATCGCCACACGGCTTTGGATCAGGGCATCCTCGGCGGAATACAGCGACCGTTCCGCCTCCAGCAGTTCGAGGAAGCTGGTCGATCCGGACTGGTAGAGCGTGCGCGCCAGCGCGGCGCCGTCCCGATAGTGCCGGGCGGAGGTTGCGAGCCTGCCGTTCCTCACCCGCTCCTGGGCGAGCGCGACGATGGCGTTTTCCACGTCTTCCAGCGCCGTGAGGACAGATGCGCGCCACGCGGCGAAATACTGGTCGCGCTGCGCCCGGGCGACGTCGGCCGCCGCCTGAAGCTGGCCGGCATTGAAGATGGGCACCGTCAAGGTCGGGCCGAAAGACCAGCCTATCGTCGAACCCTTGCCGAGATCCCCGAGCTTCAGGCCTGTCGTGGCGATGTTCCCGGTCAGGCTGACGGCGGGATAGCGCTCGGCTTCCGCCTGGCCGACCCTCGCCGTGTATTGTGCGTACCGACGCTCGGCGACGCGGACATCGGGCCGGGAAAGCAGGATATCGGCCGGGATGCCGATCGGGATCGGCAGCCTGGCGGTCGGGATCGGCTCGGCTTTCCCCAACCTTTCCGCCAGCGCTCCCGGCGGGCGGCCGGTCAGCACCGACAGGCGATGCACGGCCTGGGCGTAGTTCGTCTCGAGCGTCGGGATGGTGGCCTCGGTGTTCGAGGCCTGCCCCGATGCATTCGCCACATCGACTGCCGATGCCGCACCGGCCTCCAGCCTCGTGCGCGTCAGTTGCACAGTCTCGCGCTGCGAGGCGGCGGTACGGCGGGCAAGCGCGAGGCGGGCCTGGTAGCCCCGCGCCTCGGCATAGTTCGACGCGACGTCGCCGATCAGCGTCAGCAGCGCGGCGCGCAGTTCCTCTTCGGCCGCATCCATGCCATAGCCGGCGGCCTCGGCCGCGCGGCGCTTGCCGCCGAACAGATCGATCTCCCAACTCGCATCGAACCCGGCCTGATACTGGTCGTAGGGATTGCTCGCGCCGGAAGCCGACGACGCACTCCGGCTGCGCGTCGCCGAGCCCGATGCCTCGGCCGAGGGAAACAGGGCGCCGGCGGTCTGGCGATAGTTGGCGCGCGCTTCGCGGATGCTCGCCTTCGCGGCGGCAATGTCGAGATTGCCGGCGACGGCTTCCTCGATCAGCGCGTTCAGCATCTGGTCATTGAGCCGGCGCCACCACTGCGACAGCTGCGGCGGCTTGGAGACTTCCGCCTTGGCCGCGCCGGCCCACCGGGCCGGAAGCGCCATATACGGCCTTTCGTGGTCGGGCCCGACGACGCAGCCGCCGGTCAGAAGCGCCGCCAGGAGAACCGCCGGCAACGCCCGTCGCCCGGCCAGGGCACTGGCCATTCGTGCAGATATCACAATACTGTACCCCTTACGCCTCATCCATGTGCGGTTGGCCCCGATGGTGCCGGCCGCCCCGAAGTTTCGCGTTCAGCCAGGCGATGCTCACGAACAGCAGCGGGACGAAGAACACGCCGAGGATGGTGGCCGAGATCATGCCGCCCATCACGCCGATGCCGATCGCGTTCTGCGCCGCCGATCCCGCGCCCGTGGCGATCGCCAGCGGCAGCACGCCGAGAATGAAGGCGAGCGAGGTCATGACGATCGGGCGCAGGCGCAATCGCGCCGCCTCGACCACCGCCGCGACCGCGCCATGCCCGCGCGCCATCAGGTCCTTGGCGAATTCCACGATAAGGATGGCGTTCTTGGCGGTAAGCCCGATGGTCGTGAGCAGACCGACCTTGAAGTAGACGTCGTTCGACTGGCCGAACAGCCAGGCGGCAAGCAGGGCTCCGAACACGCCCACCGGGACCGCCAGGATCACCGAGAGCGGGATCGACCAGCTTTCATAAAGCGCTGCAAGGCAGAGGAAGACGACCAGCAGCGAGACGGCGTATAGCATGGCGGCCTGCGAGCCTGCGAGCCGCTCCTGATAGGAAAGGCCCGACCAGGAGGCGGAATAGCCGCCGGGCAGTTCCGCCACGAACCGCTCCACCTCGCTCATGGCCTCGCCGGAGCTGGCACGGGGGGCGGCCTGGCCGCTGATCGAAACCGCCGCCGTGCCGTTGAAGCGGGCGAGCGATGGCGAACCCTGCACCCACTGCGTGGTGGCGAAGGCGGAGAAAGGCGCCATCTCGCCGCCGTCGTTCCTGACATACCAGCGATTGAGGTCTTCCGGCTGCATGCGGAACGGCGCATCCGCCTGCACGTAAACCGGCTTGATCTCGCCTTTGTAGACGAAGTCGTTGACATTGGTTCCGGAGAAGACGGTGTTGATCAGGCTGTCGATGCCAGACAGATCGATGCCCATCGCGCCCGCCTTCTCCTGATCGATATCGATCTTGAGCTGGGATTCGAGCGTGCGGGTGTTGCCGCGAATGTTCGAGACGACGGCGCTGCGACCCGCCGCGTCGGCGAGCGCGTTGCTTGCGGCGATCAGGGCGGTGCGGCCCCGGTTGCCGGTGTCCTCCAGATACATGGAAAAGCCGCTGGACTGGCCGAGGCCCTGGATCGCCGGCGGCGCGAGCACGAACATCTGGGCGTCGCGGATCTGCCGGAAATGCGCCGAGGCGCGCTGCGCCACCGCGGAGGCCGAGAGGCGGGGATCGGTGCGCAGGTCGAAATCCCTGAGCCGGATGAAGCCCATGGCCGAGTTCTCGCCGCTGCCGCCGAAGCTGAAGCCGAGACTCATGAACGTGCTCTGCACCGCCTCCTTCTCGTGGGTGAGGTAATAGTCCTCGACCATGTCGATCACGGCTTGCGTGCGCGCGGCGTTGGCGCCGTCCGGCAGCGCGATCTGGGTGATCAGCACACCCTGATCTTCTTCAGGGAGGAACGAGCCCGGAAGCTGCGTGTAGAGGCCGTAGGCGGCCGCCAGCAGCGCGCCGAAGACGGCGAACATGCGCAGCGGGCGCACCACCAGCCGGCCCATGGCGGCGGCATAACCGCCGGTGAGGCGCGAAAAGCCGCGCTCGAACCATCCCAGCCAGCGGGCCAGAAAGCCGTCATGGCCGGGCCTGAGCATCGACGCGCACAGCGCCGGCGTCAGGATGATCGCGACGAGGACCGACAGGATCATGGCGCTGGCGATCGTCACCGAGAATTGCCGGTAGATGACGCCGACGGAGCCGGAAAAGAACGCCATCGGAACGAAGACCGCCGTCAGCACGAGCGCGATGCCGATGAGTGCGCCGGTAATCTCGCCCATGGACTTCTCGGTCGCCTCGCGCGCCGACAGCTTCTCCTCGCGCATGATGCGTTCGACATTCTCGACCACGACAATGGCGTCGTCGACCAGCAGGCCGATCGCCAGAACCATGGCGAACATGGTCAGCATGTTGATGGAGTAGCCGAGCGCCGCGAGCACGCCGAACGTCCCCATCAGCACGACGGGAACCGCGATCATCGGGATCAGCGTGGCGCGCAGGTTCTGAAGAAACAGGAGCAGGACCAGGAAAACGAGAATCACCGCCTCGATCAGCGTCTCCACCACTTTTTCGATGGAGAGCTCGACAAAGGGCGTGGTCTCGTAGGAATAGGCGATCTCGACGCCTTCCGGCAGGGAGCCGGCCAGGTCGTCGAGTTCGGCGTGGACGAGATTGGCGGTCGAGATCGCATTGGCGCCCGAGGCGAGCTGCACGCCGAA
>WGMQ01000096.1 GCA_016125005.1 bacterium
AGGTGGAGCGGTTTTTCGCTTGGCTCGGGAACTACCGCCGCCTGCTGGTCCGCCACGAGTACTACGGCATGAACTTCCTCGCCTTCGTCCAACTCGCCTGCTCCATCATCTGGCTCAAACAATTATGAGACCACTTCTACTCGAGGACTTAGTTATTCGTGGTCTCCGAGGGGCGAGAAATGAATTGAAAAAATCTTTCGGTGTTGCTCAGGAGGCCGTGAAGTGGTTGCGAGGTCCTCAAGCTAGCATGTATCAGAGTCTCACCTACATTGGATTCGGGGCTGCACTGGGCTTCGCTTCTGGGTATGCAATTGGCCTAACAGCAAGAGCTACCTATGACCATTTGAATCCAAAGAATACTTGGGGACTACCGCGATGTGGATAACAAGCTATATCTTCAATGTGATTGAATCGGGTTTGCGTCAGAAGCGAGAGGCGTTCGTTTTTGATCGGGAGCAAATGCCAGATTCGCTTTTTCTCCTCAAATGCGGATGCTCAGCACAGAACGGGCGTCATTTGCTTTCCATTAGGCAAGCTCTGTCCCGTGTTGCCAAAATCCCAGTCCACTATGTGCACCCCGACGAGTACTGTATCGAAATTGTGAAGCTGATAAATCCATTGCTGGACGAAGACTTTGAAATCGAGAAGGCTCTTGAAGACGCCATGGGAAACCCATTTGAGAAGGCACTCTTTCTTCCTCCGATAAGACCTGGCTGGCGAAGTTATCGAACTTCGATCGTGGGTGACTATTGTATTGAATGCTCTAGATGCTTAGAAAGATTTTTGCATTCAAAAGGTTGATCAAAGATCCGGAAACAGACTTCATCCGACCCTACCGGTGGTGGCTCTCGCAGGATTTCCCCGGCTGCCCCACTGGCAGACAGATTCAGCCCGCCGAAATCACCCAGTTTATAACGACAGCCCTACCGGCACCGGGCGTCAGGTGGCGACCAGTGACGCCGCGGGGCGCTATACCTACCAGTACAGCTCCACCGACAACCGGATGCAGTCCACGATCCTCAACTGGCTGCGCCCGACCTCCTTCGTGGCCGCGACCGATTCCCTTCCGCCCACCACTGGCGTGGCCTCAGGCTCCGACGCGAACCTGCGATTCGACTTCCTCTACGATGAGGAAGGTCGCCAGACCGAGATCCGCAAGCCTGGCGGTCAGGTGTTGCTGAAGCGGTACGACGCCGATGGGCGCCTTACGTTTGAGTTCGACGCCGCAATGGGCGGCGTGCGCCAGGTGAAGGCGTACACCTACGACAGCGAAGGGCGCGTGGTGCTGGAAAAGCACGGCACGGCCCCCGTCGCGACGCTGGACAACCCGGCGACCCATGTCTATACACGCCAGATCGCCACGACCCACGACCCCAAGTGGGGCAGAGCCTCGACGAAGACCTTCACGGGCGGCGCCCACGACCGGCGCGAGGTCTATACCTACGACCCCGAGTGGGGCGATCTGATGGCCGTGGAAACCTACGCCATCGGCGCCGCCCGTCCCTCGCGGACGGAAAGCTGGACCTATGACGGGCAGGGGCGGATGGTCTCGAAGACCAGTCCCGAGGGGCGTCTGACCTACGGCTACGACAGCCAGGGGCGCCTCAACCGGATCGGGCGGGGCGACGGACGCCAAACCCGCTACGAGTACGACAAGCAGGGGAACCTGCTCCGGGTGATCGACCGGGCCATGGGTCTGGATCCGTCGAAGGAATCGGCGGTTGTCTATACATACGACCGGCACGGTCGCAAGCGGGTGGTTCAGTACCCGAACGGCGCCCGGGCCACTTGGCAGTACGATGACCTCCACGGGGGGGGTCAGGTTTCGGAGATCGCCCACTACGGGAAGAACGAGTCGAACGCGACGGTCCAGCTGCTGAAGCTTGTCTATACACGGGATGCGTCGGGCCTCATCCTGAAGATCGCGGAGACAGGGCCAGACCATGCCCAGACGTGGGTCTATGGCTACGATGGGCTGAAGCGGCTGACCTCCGCGAATCGCTACGCGGGGTACTTCCCGGGCGCGACCGCGACGACGGGCTCGCCCGCGTCCTCGTATAGCTATCTATACGACCGAAACGGGAATCGGACGTCGAAGACGGTCGATGGTGTGACGACTAGTTATCTATACAACGGGCTGGATCAGCTCGTGTCCGAGTGGCAGGGTGCCACGCAGATGAAGTCGTACACGTGGGACAACGGCGGGCGGATGGCGTCGGAGACGGACCTGGCGACGCCGCAGCTCTCCCGCGTCTATACATGGACGGCGGATGACCGCCTGGCGGCGGTGCGCCTCGGCCCCGACGCCGACGACCCGGTGATCCAGTACGCCTACGACTACCTGGGCACGCGCGTGGGGCGCTCGGCGCTGGACTCGGGCGACGATCCGGACCCGGACGAGACGCGGTAACTCGTCGATTACCGGAACCTGACGGGCGGGTAGGCCTCGGACTTGGAGGGCGACGATGCGCTGCTTCCCGGCCCTGATCGAAAGGGCTGCTATGATCAGCGCCGACAAGGGCTAGGACGCCGTGGAACGAGTTGTTGAAACAATCCAGGCCGCCGGAAAGACCGTGGTGATCCGCTCCAGATCAACCGCCGCGCAGCCCCGCCAGAGCGACTGGCACCTGTACAGGAGCCGCCACCTGATCGGGAACTTCGTTGCCCGCCTCAAACAACGCCGCGCCTTCGCCACCCGCTGGGACAAACGCGCCACCATCTTTTTCGGCGCCATCCACCTCGCTGCCACCATCGCATGGTCAAACTGACGAAACTCTGTAGGTTCAACAGCCTGGTTCGCCGACAGGCTCCTCCGCGCGTCCGTCGTCCTCGCAAACGCCGATTGACAATTTGCACCGTTTTGCTATTTGTGCAAACGAGTTAAGTCGCCGTGGCATGGGGGAGTCTGTGGCTTTTTGCGCGCGTCGTTGGGGGGTCGTCGTATCTCTGTTTATCTGTATCCTGATGGCTCCGAGGCTCGGTTCCCATGAGCCGCATCATGTAAGCCCGCACGCTTGCGATTCGGAGGGCTTGCTGGAGAATCTCCTTCGCTACGACAGGAAGATGGGGAGCCCGCGGAAGGCCGGGATCGGCCTTCCAGCGCCTTTGCCGGGGAATCCTGAATACCTCGTGCGTGTCATCTTCATGATGCCGAAGGACCGCCAGCCGTCCAATCCGCAGGAGTACGCGGCGAAGGTCGAGGCGGCGACGTTGCGGATTCGCGCTTCGGTCGAGACCCTTTCTCAGTACATCTCCACGGAAGTGGTCAAGTGGGGAGCGGACGGACAGGGACGGGGCCCCAACTGGGAACGGGATGAGAACGGAAAAATCCGCGTGTTGGTCGTGAACGGCACCATGCCGACGCTGGACTATTGGGGCGATCCCACGGGGTTTGCATCGGGCACCATCTATTGGGAGGCCTACTCCGACATCTTCGGGTCGATTGACGAGACCGTTGCAGCCAGTGCGAAGACGGTGCATCTGATTGTCTTCGACGGACTGACAGTCGATGCAACGGATCCGCTGGCGCCCGTCTGGCGCGGCTATGTGGGCGGCGGGGCCCAGATGGGCGCGGGCAGTTCCGGCTACGGCGGATGCTCGCTGGTCACCTACGGGGCGTTCGAGTCCCTGCCGGTGCCTGTTTCCGACGATGAGGATGGCTGGAATGGAGCGTTCCTTTCCGGACTTTGCGACGCGGAGACCATCCATCAAATTGGCAACTATCGGGGGATTGTGGTGGGTGCTCCGCCATCGTGCTCTGCGAATCGGGCTCTCAATAGGACCGAGCTGATCAGCATCTACCAGGGTGTGTTGGCGCACGAACTTATGCACTGTTTCGGACTTGGTCACGACGCGCTCACCTACAACTCGGGTAACGGCGTGATGGGGGTCGGGTATCAGCGCTACGGAGAGGTGGTTCGCGAGATTCTCGGGCTCACGGATTGCCTGGAGGTGTTGCTGACTTCCTTGAACTGCCCGAGCGGTGAGTTGGGACCTACCTTCGCGCATCGGCTGGCGATCTCGCCGTATTTCCACGTGCAGCCCGACCCGGACAAGACGGACCCCACGCTGGAAGTTGCGTGGCCGCCGACTGGGCAGTTCTACAACATCACCGCCGCGACGGAGTTTGAACCGCACGAGTTCCGGCTCGTCGCGTCGGATGGCGTCGGTCGGTTGGTCGATTCGGGGATTCTGTACGAAGGGGGCTGGAGCCGGGACTATCGGCTGGCGCAGTCGGATCGCTTCACGCTGTACTTTCAGGATAATTACTACAACCCAATGGAGGGGCGGCGTGCCATCGACCTGCAAGTGGTGGATTCCGCGGGTAACATCAAGGGTACCACGCTTTGGGTCTTTGGCCGTGTCGATGTGCCCTATGGACGCAACAGCGTCTGGTTCAACTCGGTCTGGGTCCGCCGACCCGCATCGGAGGACACGCGACCCCGCGATGCAAGCCGTCCGCTCGGGTCGTTTGCGAATCCCTACAGTGACATCCAGCAGGCGATGGATGTCTCGATCGGGCAGAACAAGTCCGCGGTGATGATTGGTGAAGGTGTCTGGCCGATCACGACACCGCTCACTCCCCACTATCGCCTGGCGATGTCGGGCGAGGGCGTGGGGCGGACGATCCTCGATGGCCAGGGTGTGGCCCAGACCATTATCGTGGCGAATGGGTCGGGCAGCGTGCTCCAGGAAGGCTACGTCAGCAATCTTGTCTTCCGAAACGCAGGGAATGGAATCGTCGACCTGGGGGCCGACACGGTTTTTCACTTTGGCGTGACCAATTGTATCTTCATGGACCTGAACGGAACGGCGATCCAGCTTTCCGGGGCCGCCGGGAACCTGGACATTTCGCAGAACACCGTGACGCGCTGCGTTATGGGTATTCGCGTCACGGGCTATTCCCCGTTCGTGCCCAACGATCAGTTTCGCTTCATGAACAACCTGGTGGTGAATTGCGAGGGAATCGGTCTCGGGCTGATCGGCATTGCGGGATTGGACACCAACCCGCGCGTGGGCGGGAACTTGTCCTTCGGGAATGGAGCGGATTGGTGGGGGAGTGGTTCCGGGCAGTCCGGGTACACCTACACATCAATTCGCAGAACCGGTGAGATTTCGGCCGATCCGCGCCTGATCGACGCGATGTCGGCAAACGCTGCCGACCTGCGTCCGGGATCGGGCTCGCCGGCCCTGCGTGCCGGGTTGGCGCCGACGGAGAATCGTGACGGCTCGCGCCGCGACATCGGCGCCTGGATCGATAATCCCTACACGGTGCCGGGGAATGTGTGGATGATTTACGGAGGCCCCTGAGTGGGCGGCGAAGGGAAGCCGCTAATCGCCCGGAGTTCCAGCACCTCCTCCCGAAACACCTCGAAGACGATCATCTCGCGCCCCGCCGCCATACGGCTTCCGCACTGTCTCATGCCGAGCTTGCGCATCACGTTGATGGACGCGCTGTTTTCCGGGATGGCGGCGGCGACGATGCGATCCAGGCCCAGGACGCCGAAGCCGTAGCCCAAGACCGCGCGGGCGGCCTCGGTTGCCAGGCCGCGTCCCCACCAATCACGAGCGAGCAGCCAGGCAATCTCCACGTCGTTGTCCAGGTATTCAAGCCCCGCGCGTCCGATCAGGGCGCCTGACTCCTTGTCGATCACGGCCCACATCCCGAAACCGTGGGCTTCGTAGTGGCGGATCGACTTCAGCTTTCGCTCGATGGTTTCCTCGCGGGTGCGCGGACGATAATTGCCGACGAACCGCATGACTTCGGGGTCCGCGTAGATCTCAGCAAAGCGGTCAACATCGTCGAGCGACCACTCCCGGAGGGAGAGGCGGGCCGTTTCGAGGATCGTGCGCGGGGGCTTCAGGTCTTCTTCAGCACGTCGTGGATCGTGCACGTTTCACCCTCTTCGCAGACGCCGCAGCTTGCGGGTCCGGGGCACTCGAACTGGTGGGCCTTCCACGCCTCCAGGAACTGGCGGACCGGCTTGTGGTCCTCGTGGATGAAGTGCATGAAGGCCAACATGCGCGTGCGGGTGGCCTCGCTGACGAGGTGTTCGACCTTGCAGGCGTCGATGTGTGCGGCTTCCTCGGACAGGCCGAGGACCTCGGTGAGGAACTGGACGAAGAGGCGGTTGTTGACGGTGATTTCGTGGGCGAGCTTCTCGCCGTCAGCGCTGAGGCGCAGGAACCGATTATGGTCCTCCTCGACCCAGCCCTTCATCTTGAGGGCTTTGATGCTGACGGAGGCACTGCCGTTTGTGATTTCGAGTTCGCGCGCCACATCGACCACGCGCGCATAGCCCTGACGGCGATGCAGCGTGTGGATGGCCATGAGGTAATGGGCCATGCTGTGTGTGATTTCGTTGTTATCGAATTCTTTCCACTCTTTCATGGTCCACTCGCTTCATCGGCAGGGCGTGCCGGCTTGTTGCTGGCCTGATGTGGGCACAGGGTAGGGGGCTCGTGCAACCGAATTGCAAAGGTCCTCAAGCGGTGCGGGCGCTCTTGGGAAGGGCAGCGCCGACGCCCCCTGCCCTCTCCTCCAAGCCAAAGATGCGCCTATACATGTTCGAGGTGAGAATCCCCTCGGGGTCGCACTCGGCCTTCAGCCGCTGGAAGCGGTCCAGATGCCCTTCGGGCAGGTAGCGTTTGAGCGCCTCGGGGGTCAGGACGGAGTCCTTGGCCAGGTAGAATCGGCCGCCCGCGGCGAGCACTTTCTCGTTCATTTCTGCGCAGAGCGACCAGAGCGCCCGGCGGTTGCGGTCCGTCACTGGGAAGTCGAGCGCCAGCGAAAAGCCGTCGACCGCGTGGGTGAACAGGAAGTCGTCGGGGCGGTGCTTTTTCGTCACGCCAAGGTACGGCACGATGCCGCGTCGCTGGGACAGGCGGATGATCTCCGTGAAGACCCGGGCGGCGTTCCTGGCGGGGACAAAGGGCTGGTACTGGATCAGGCCTCCGGGTCGATAGCCGCTCTTCCAGTTCGGCACATAGTCGAGAAGGAAGGCGAAGCCCGCGTGGGACTGGCGGTGGGGCTTGGCGGCGCCGGGCTTGTACTGGGCATAGAACTTCGCCGTGTTGATGAGCCGCATCCCCAGGTCGTTCACGAAGGGGGCCATGAACTTGTGGAGTACCGACTTGGGAAAGAAGCCCATGATGGTGTCGGGAAGCTCCTGGTTGGCGACGCGGAGCGATTGGGCGGGCATGGCGTCCTCGCCCTTGGCCAAGTGCCGCGCCATGTGCATTTCGCCGCGACCCACCGCGCCCGCCGCCGAGGGGAAACAGTCGGCCCAGCCGACCATGTAGTCGGAGTCGGCCGCGTGCTCCTCGAAAAGCTCGATCTGGTGGTGGAAGTTCCGTGCCCGGAGCGCCTTCACCTCCAGCATTCCTGAGTATACACGCTTCATCTGGAGGCGGATGCGCGTGATGACGCCCAACATGCCGAATCCCGAGACCACGCCGCGGAAAAGTTCGCGGTCGCTGTCACGTCCCACGCGGCGGATCTCGCCCGAAGGGAGCATCAGGTCCAGCTCCAGCACATGCTCGCCGAAGGGACCGACACGCCAGGCGTTCTTGCCGTGGATGTTCATGCCGAGGCACCCGCCCATGGTCGTGAACATGGTGCCGGAGACAACCGGCGGCCACCAGCCGTCCTCGATCGTATAGCGCCAAAGGTCGCAGATGCGGACCCCCGGTTCCAGGTCGATGACGCCGCTGGCGGGATCCCAAGCAAGCACCCGCGTCATGCGCGAAAGGTCGAGCACCATTTCCTCGGCGTTCTGGAACGCATCGCCGTAGCTGTTGCCGCCACCCTTGAGGGCCACCTTGCGGCCGCTGCGGCGCGCCCGCTCGAAGACCTCGCGTACTCCCTCTACGGTCGTGGGGCGCCACACATGGGCCATCGAGCGCGAGGCCATGCCCCACGCCTCCACCCACTCAAGGCGATCCTTGGGGAGCAGTTCGCTGCTTCCCTCCCGCGAAGGAACGGGGGCGGACGCCTTGCCGCTGAGTTTGACGGGACGCGGGCCACGAACAGTCATGGCTCAAATATCCTTTCCGCGGAAAAGCCACGAGGGGATCATCTTGATAATCGTCATGATCGGCCACCAGATGATGGGGACGTAGGCGCAGACCGCGCGGCGGCGCACGGCGGCGATGATGCCGTCGGCGGCCTGGTCGGCGGTAATCATGAAGGGGAGCTTCAGGCCCTCGGTCATGGGCGTGTGCACGGGACCGGGCTTGATCGTGACGACGGTCACTCCCTTGTGCCCAAGGCGATTGCGCAGACCCTCCAGATAGGTATGGAGCGCGGCCTTGCTGGCGCAGTAGACCGGCTGGCCCTTGCGTCCGCGCACACCCGCCACGGAGCCAATGCCCACGATGGTGCCGGAGCGCTGCCGCTCGCAGCGGGCCGCCGCTTCGTTTAGCCAAGCCATCGCGCCGAGCACGTTCACGTCGAAGACCAACTTGTCCTTCTCGATGTTATACTCGTCGGGCGCCACCGGCGGCATCACGCCGGCACAGTAGACGATCATGTCGAACCCGCCAAGGCGATGGACGATTTCCTGGAAGAGTGGCGCGGCCTCGGAGAACTTCGTCACGTCGTGGGCGAAGACGAGCGCCCGGTCGGCGCCTCCCCGATTGATCGGCCCTGCGACGGCCTCCAGCTCCTTCTCGCGACGGGCGACGAGGGCCAGCTTCCACCCCTTGCGCGCAAGTTTCCGTGCCAGCGCCGCGCCGATTCCCGACGAGGCCCCAACGATGATTGCGCACTTCGATGTCGCCATGCCGATAGCTCCTCAAATTGGACGAACTCTTCCTTCGTGCTGACCAAGCCAAGGTACATCCACCGAATTCCGCCGGGCGGCAAGGCGAGATTCGGGCGGCTGCGGCCGCAAACGCCTCGACAACGAGGCTCCATCGAGCACAGCTTGCAACCAAGAACCTCACGGCGAGATGGGCATGTCCAACGATAATCACCCGGTTTCTCCGTCACCCCCCACGCTCCAGCCTTCGCTTCTCTCGGACCTTCGTGGCCTGATTCAGGAGACCCGCGGGCGGGTGGCCGCCGCAGTCAATGCGAGCATGACCCTACTTTACTGGCGGATCGGGGAACGCATCAACCGCGAGATCCTCATGGGCGAGCGGGCCGAGTATGGGAAGGAGATTGTGGCGACAGTGGCGCAACAGCTGAGCGCCGAATTCGGAAGCGGCTTTTCCCAAAAGTATCTCCGCCGGATGGTCCAGTTCGCCGAGGTGTTCCCTGATCCCGAGATTGTCGCACCACTGGCGCGACAATTGTCGTGGACTCATTTCATTATGCTTATCCCAATAGACGATCAGATCAAGCGCGACTTCTATGCGGAGATGTGCCGCATGGAGCGGTGGAGTCGCCGGACGCTCCGGGCGAAGATCGACTCGATGCTGTATGAGCGCACTGCGCTCTCCCGCCAGCCGGAGGAAGTCGCCAAGGCTGAACTCGAAGCCCTTCGTGACGAGGACCGGCTCTCGCCCAATCTCGTCTTTAAGGACCCTTACGTCCTCGATTTTCTTGGCCTTCAGGACCGCTATCTTGAGAAGGACATGGAAGACGCCATCCTTCGGGAGATCGAGCGTTTCCTCCTCGAACTCGGCGAGGGCTTTGCCTTCATCGCCCGCCAGAAGCGCATCATCATCGATGGGGAAGATTTTTCCATCGACTTGCTCTTCTATCATCGTCGTCTCCGACGCCTGATCGCCCTCGATCTTAAGCTCGGTCGCTTCAAGGCGGCCTACAAGAGCCAGATGGAACTCTATCTTCGCTGGCTTGCAAAGCACGAGGCCCAACCGGGAGAGGAGACGCCCCTCGGAATCATCCTCTGCGCGGAGAGCGGTCAGGAACAGCTCGAACTCCTCCAGCTCGGTCAGGCGGGAATTCACGTCGCCCAATACCTGACGGAACTCCCGCCGAAGGAGCTGCTCCTGAGAAGGCTCCATGTCGCGATTGAGGAATCCCGCGCGCGACTCGGGACCGGAATCTCCTCCTCGTTGCCCGACAACGAAGAGGTTGAGGGTCCGTAGACTTCAGCGCCCTAGCCCGCCTCACAGCCGCTCGACGCCTGCGTCGAGCCAGCCGGATCATCGTCGTTGAATGGTCCGTAGAGGCGTCGACGCAGCCAGCCTGCCACGTGGACGAGCAGGATCAGGGCGGGGACTTCGACCAGTGGGCCGATCACGGCGGCGAAGGCGACGCCGGACCCGACTCCGTAGACAGCCACCGCGACGGCGATTGCCAGTTCGAAGTTGTTCCCCGATGCCGTGAACGCCAGCGTTGCCGAGCGCGAATAGTCCGCGCCGAGGCGCCAGGCCATCAGGAAGCTCACCAGGAACATGATCGCGAAATAGATCACCAGCGGCAGCGCCACGCGCAGCACGTCGAGCGGGATCGAGACGATGGTCTCACCCTTGAGGCTGAACATGACGATGATCGTGAAGAGGAGTGCGACCAGCGTCACCGGTGAGATGCGGCGGAGGAACTTCGCTTCGTAGGCGCTCTCACCCATCACGCGGCGCAGCACCGTGCTGCACAGCAACCCGGCCGCAAACGGGATTCCCAGATAGATCGCGACGCTGACGAAGATCTCCGTCATGGTGACGGTCACCGCGCTTCCTTGCAGTCCCAGCATGGGCGGCAGAACCGTCACGAACACCCAGGCGTAAATCGGGAAGAAGAGCACCTGGAAGACGCTGTTCAGCGCGACGAGACCCGCAGCGTACTCGCTGTTGCCACTGGCCAGTTGGTTCCACACGAGCACCATCGCAATGCAGCGGGCGAGACCTACCACGATCAGGCCGACCATGTACTCGGGCTTGTCGGCCAGCAGCGTCACCGCGAGCCCAAACATCAGCACCGGGCCCACGACCCAGTTCTGCACCAGCGAGAGGGCCAGCACCTTGAAGTCCGTGAAGACGGCCCCCATGCGGTCGTAACGAACCTTCGCCAGCGGGGGGAACATCATCAGCACCAGGCCGATGGCGATGGGGATGTTGGTCGTGCCGACGTCGAGCCGATGGATGAGCGATGCGACATCGGGGAGGAAGTGGCCGATGCCCACGCCGATGCCCATCGCCGCAAAGATCCACACCGTCAGGTAGCGGTCCAGGAAGGAAAGTCGACAGCCAACCGCCTGGCTCATCCGCAACACGCCTTTCGGGCCGGTTTAACCGCGCTGATTTCGAGGCTGGTGATATAGTCCGACGCCTTCGCACCCGCAGGGAGTTCCTCGATCACCTTGGCATAGAGCGGATCGTTCCACTGGGTCATCGCATCGACATAGCCACCCTTGCGGACCAGGCTGATGTCGCCGAGGCCGGCCGCGCGGACCATCGCTTCCGTGTCGTCGATCAGTGCCGCGCCGGAAACGCAACCGACAAGGGCCTCCACCATGGTCGCCACCTTGGCGGGGAGAGGCTGCACGAGCGCCAGGTCGGAGACGGCCACGCGACCGCCGGGCTTCAGAACGCGGGCGATCTCGCGCCAGACCTGCGGCTTGTCCGGGGAGAGATTGATGACACAGTTGCTGATGATCGCGTCGACGCTGTTGTCGGCGAGCGGCAGGTGCTCGATTTCGCCGAGGCGGAACTCGACGTTGTGGAGGCCCGTCTTTTCGGAGAAAGTGACGGCATTGCGGCGGGCCTTGGCGAGCATCTCGGGGGTCATGTCGACGCCGATGGCCGTGCCATGCGGTCCCACGCGGCGCGCCGCGATGAAGACGTCGAAGCCGCCGCCGCTGCCCAAGTCCACCACCACCTCGCCGGGCTTGAGCGCCGCGAGGGCCGTCGGGTTGCCGCAGCTCAGGCCCATGTTGGCGCCTTCCGGCAGGGTGGCCAGCTCCGTGGCGTCGTAGCCAATCGCCACGGCGAGGGCCTCGGCCGCGTCGGGCGCATCGGCGCCGCAGCAGGAGGTCGGGCCACAGCAGCTCTGGGCGGTCGCTTCACGACGCGGCGAAATGCCTGCCTCGGCGATGGCAGCGTATCCGGCGCGGACCTTCTCGCGCGTGTCCTGTTGTTCGATGGTGCTCATATCATGATTCCTTTCCGGCGGAGAGGGATTCCGGAAGACCGGCGATGAAGGCGCGAATCTCGTCGCGCACGCGGCGATAGTGAAAGAGGGCCTCCTCCTCGGAGCGCGCCTCCTTCGCCAACTTGGGGGGATCGTCGAAGCCGACATGGACGACCTCGGTGCCCGCGGGGAAGGCGGGACAGTTCTCGTCCGCGTGTCCGCAGACCGTGACGACCGTGTCGAAACGGACGCCCGCATCGAGGAGCGACTGGAGGGTCTTGGATTCCTGGTTCGAGATATCGACCCCGGCCTCGGCCATCACGGCGACGGCGCGCGGGTTCTTGCCGTGGGCGACGATGCCCGCGGAGAAGGGCTCGATCAGCTCCGACTTGAGCGCCCGCGCGAAGCCTTCGGCGATTTGGCTTCGGCAGGAGTTGCCGGTGCAGAGGAACAGCACGCGGCGTCTGGCGACTGGGGTTGGCATGGGGCCTCCGTTGCGATCCCAAGGATCGAATTCAATCGGAGGGCATCAGCCTTCACCAGCTTCTCGCGGGCGCCTTCGCGTGCCAGCCACGCGATCAGATCGCGCGTTCCCGGGCGTGGTTCCTCGTCCGCCAGGCGGTAGTGAACCCAGCGTCCATCGCGACGCCCATCGACCAGGCCGGCCGACGAGAGGAGCGCCATGTGGCGCGAGGTCGTCGAGGGGGCCAGATCCAGCAACTCCTGAATCTGGCAGACGCAAAGTTCCCCGCAACTGGACAGCGCACAGAGGATGCGAATCCGGCTCGGATCGGAGAGGGCCTTCGTGATGGCGAGAAGCTGCTTCATGTCGCCTCCGTTAATTCGACATTTGTCGAAATGTCGGTGGTGGCCAAGAGGAATCTGCCGCCGTCAGCCGAGGAAGTAGTAGGCAACGAAGAGCGCCATGCCCGCCGCGCCGGAAACAAGCGCCAGTCGGCGGTGCTTCGGGCTCGCGAACACCATGCAAAGCCCCGAAGCGAACATGCCGAACAACCCCACGGCCCAGATGACCGAAACGGTCTTTGCGAAGGCGTTGCCCTTCGCCTTGTGCAACTGGACCAGGCGCCGATAGGCCGTGGCCTCGTTAATGACAAGGATTGCCTCTCCCGGGTTGGCAGACGGCTTGAGGACGATGTCGCGGGCCGAGCCGCTCCAGGAAAGTTCGAAAGAGCCGCCGGTCTTCCGCACCGAGGCGGCGCCTGACGGTGCTGCCATGCCCAGTTCCTTCAGCGAGGACGTCGCCTGCGCCACCAAGGGAGCCAGCTCGCCAACCAGCGGTTGTTCGATTTTCACCACCTCCTCGCGCGTCGCGTAGGAGCCCTTGATCGACACGGTGTATAGCGCACCCGTCACGAGGAACATGAGCGCAAAAGGGAGGAAGAAGGAGGCGAGGACGAGGTGGACGTTGACGAGTTGGGCACGGGAGATGGCCATGGCTGAAATCCTTGATCGGTGAATTGCGGGGGATGCCGTGAGGCTTGATGATGGGAGCATCCCGCCTGCCAACCGCACAAGCGGGACCGTGCGACTTGCGACATCGAACCGTTGCTACTTGATCATCCAGCCCTCGGTCACTTCGGGGAGCTGGATGTTGGTGGAGGGCTTCAGTACGAGAGAGAACGGGAGGGACGCGTTTCCGAGGATCTGGAATCGCATGTCCACATAGCGCTCTTGGCAGGAAGGGACCGTGACAGAGCCACCGTGATCGGCGAGCATGCTCTTGCTGATGGCGCTCTGGTTGGGCCCGGCCCAGTCGGTCCGCGTCGGAATCGCGTCGAGCTCCGCATCGGTCACGCCATCCCTGCTGACGGCCACCTTGTAGCCCAGTCCGATGTCCGCACCACCCTTGGTGAACTGGAGGTCAATGGCGCGCGGCGCCGATGGATCGCGGTTTACCACCCGGAAGTGAACCCGGTAATCGATCATGTAGTTCCCCACCGTGTCCTGCGGGGCGTAGCCGGGACGAAGGGCCATGTCGGCGGTCTGTCGCAGCGTGGGACAGGCGCCGGTCTGGACCTTGGGGAGCGCCATGGAGAAGGAGTAACCGCTGGCGGGGACCGCCGCCGCATCCACCGTCACCAGATCGCTGCGCCACTGGAAGGTTCTGACAACGCCGCAGGCACGCGACAGTTCGCAGCCCTGCGGTGGTCGTGTCAGATCGATACCCGTCTCGTTGTTCTTGGCTGCCAAATCCAGGAGTGCCTCGGCCCGCGTGCGATTCTGGCTGATGTTGGAAACGCCATCGATGGCCACGATGTGAACGGTCAGGCGCGTGGGATTCGAGGTGGGATCCGGGTTGTTGACGTTGGCGCGGACCCGGGCGAAACAGTTCACGTTGGCGCTCATGTCGGGGCCATTGGGGAAGCCGGGAAAGCGCTTCGAGTAGGCGATCACGTTCCCCTCACCAGGCTGAATCGTGACTGAGGAAATGGGTGTATCCCACCCTTCGTCCATGGCGCGACGACCGAGGTTTGATTCCATCTCGTGCACGGTGCCGATGGTGCCGTCGGTGATCATGAGTTGCTTCGGATTGATGGTCACCGGACCGGCGCCGTCGTTCTTCACGTAGACAACCATGCGGCGGACCTGCGACCCATCCCCCGGCTGGCTGATGTGAAACATAAAGATGTCGAAGTCGTCGTCGATGGAGGTGAAGTTGTTGGCCACCTGGGTGCGAACGCTGAGTGGGAGCGGAGTGGCCGTGCTGTCGGCAAGGACCGGCCGCGTCGAATACAGCACACCGGTCGAGCCGAAGGCTTCCGGCAGGTCCGAGTGAATATAGTAGCCGGTGTCGGGGTGCGGTTCGATGGCGCCGGGGAGGATGTGCCCACTGCAAATGCTACATGATCCCGATCCCGAGGCGATGCTCGGCGGCGTAACAGGGTCGAGGCAGGGGAGCGTGCCCGTCCCGCCGGTGGGGACGAACCGGACCGCGTCTGCGGAGATGTAGTCGCCCGTCGTGAACGCGTCGCTGAGGCTCACCGAGGCGGCGCCGTTGAAGGTATACGTTCCGAGCAGATTCCATCGGCTGCCGTTGGCCGTCTGGTTCACCACGCTCGTCTGCGCCCCGAGTGCGCTGTTGATCGTATAGACAGCGTCGGTCGCGCGATTGCTGGAGGCCACCCACCAGGCGTAGACATCATACTCGCCGGTCAGCTGGCTCGGCGAGGTCCACCGCGCCGTGGCCGACCCCGTTCCCATGAAATTCAGAAGCGAGTTGGCGCCATAGAAGCCCGGATTGCTGGAGGCGAACCATCCACTCCCTGCCGTGGAAAACCCCGCGTCGGCATTGTCGACGATTACTTCGTCCTGTGCACCAACAAAAAGCGGCGACAGGAGGAACCCTGCCGCCGCGATGGTCATTGCTTGCGATGCTATCAATGCCCTCAAGACGTCACTCCTTGACGGGCGAGGAAGCGCTCGACCTCGAGCGCGGCTTTGCAGCCAAAGCCCGCGGCGGTGATGGCCTGACGGTAGACGTGGTCGTGGATGTCGCCGGCGGCGTAGACGCCCTCGACGTTGGTCTGCTGGGCCTCGTTCACCACGATGTAACCGGCGTCGTCGACCTCCACCTGACCGCCAAGGAACGCCGAGTTCGGCGTGTGTCCGATAGCGAGGAACATGGCGTCGACAGCGACCTCGCGGGTCGACTCATCGACGGTGCTTTTCAGGATCAGGCCGGTGGTCTTGGGGAACTTGCCCGAGGTGTCGCCGATCACGTCGGCGATGGTGGAGTTCCAGAGGAATTCCATGTTCGGCGTGGCAAGCGCGCGGTCCGCCATGATGCGCGACGCGCGGAGCTCGGCGCGGCGGTGAACCACGTAGACCTTGGCGCAGAGCTTGGCCAGGTACATGGCCTCTTCCATCGCGCTGTCGCCACCACCGACCACAGCCACCGTCTTGCCGCGATAGAAGGAGCCATCGCACACGGCACAGGTGTGGACGCCACGATTCCAGAAGGTCTTCTCGCCGGGCAGGTTCAGCATCTTGGGAGACGCGCCCGTGGCGATGATGATGGAGTGCGCCTGGAACTCGCTGTCCTCCGTGCGGAGCGTGAAGGGGCGCTTCGACAGGTCGACGGACTTGATCGTGTCATAGACGATCTGGGTGCCGTATTTCTTGGCCTGGGCCTCCATGTCCATCATCAGCTCGGGGCCGTCGCGGCCCTCGGGAAAGCCGGGAAAGTTCTCGATTTCGGTCGTGGTGGTGAGCTGTCCACCGACCTGTGCGCCGCAATAGAGCACCGGGGAGAGGTTGGCACGTCCGAGATAAATCCCGGCAGTCCACCCGGCGGGGCCGCTCCCGATGATGACGACGTTGTGAATCTTCTTTTCGTTGTCTGCCATGAGCCTCTTGTCCTGTCCGATCAGATCGTCGAGTGGTTGGTAGGCAAAACTCCTGCCTGATTCGGGGCAAGCGTTGCTTGGACCGGCTCGGCAATATTGCCGGGCGTGTGGGTCCGGCACCGCCGAGGAAAGAAAAGACCCATCCGCAGATGACGCAGATGCCGCAGATAGGGTGAAATCCGACCCTGGAAGGCGTCGCATCGCCGGGGGGCAAAAACAAAAGCCCGACCACCGATTACGGAGATTTCGCAGATTCTCGGGACAGGGCTGGTAATATTGTCTGCGAAGACCATCCGCCCGCGCATTCAAGCCCGAAGGGCCGGGTTGTGGGACGCCGCCGGACGAGAAAAAAGATTCACTACAGGGGCACGGAGAATAGCGCACAGAGAGCCTGGGATAGACGCAAATCCCTGCCGACTTTACTCGGTGTCTACCATGTATTCTCGGCAGTCGTGCAAGGCCTGAAAGGCCGACAGAGCCAAGCCCGGTCTGACCGAGCAACGCGAGGGAGGGCCGGGTTGAAGGACAAGGCGACCGCGGTCTGACAGACCGCCGCTCGGTTCTGTCACGCGAGGCCCATGAAATGGACCTGCGACGCCATCCATTCGACCACGGAGAATGTCCAATGATCCCCAACCCGCGACCGGCTGGCCGCGTGTCCCGGCAGGGACAACTGATGGTAGCCAGCCAATTCATTGGCTGGATCTGATCGAATAGGAATCCTCGTGCCGGATGGCACGATTGAGGGCTTGGTCGGCCAAAACATCCCGGAGGGATGACAGCCCATAGCCGGTGCGTTGAGGCCGCAAAGGCCGACAATACCGGACCGCCGATGATGGGACCCGACCCCCAAGGGCGTCGC
>WGMQ01000008.1 GCA_016125005.1 bacterium
ACCTTCGCCGGCATGACGATCCTGTCGATGGTGCTGGGCCTTGCCAGCGTCATGACGGGCCTGTGGGTCGCGTGGGAACTCGACTGGCCCGCCGGCGCCAGCATCATCCTGGTGCAGGCCGTCGTCTTTATCGCAGCGCTCCTCTTCCGCCGCCGCTAATCGGATGCGCTCTTCGCGCTCCATTCGTTCCTGATCTTCTCCCTTCCGCTTGCTCGCCGTGCCTCCATGAGCGATGGTTCACTGGCACTGTATTGAGTCACTTCCGTAAGGGTGGGGGCATACCATGTCCAAGCAAAGTGTCGCTGAATTAGGTAGTCTTCTGGATGCAGCAACCGATGGCGCGACGCGGTTGGCGCTGCTGCGCAGGCTGGGTCGCCGGGGTCGCGAGGCGGGAGAAGTCGCCTCACAAGTCGCCGCCTGTCTGGGCGACCCGGACGAGGCAGTCGCCATGGCGGCCTGCGGAGTTTTCAAGTCGTGTAGCTATGCGGTTACCGAGGCCATCCAGGGTCGCTTGCTGGACCTGATCATGGACCCGACGCGATCGAACAAGTTGCGCGCAGAGGCCGCATGGGCTCTGTCCATGACGGTCGAGCGAGCGGGCCCCTTGGAGCCACGAATTCGCGAAGCCATCGCGGTCGCGCCGAAGGCCGCCTTGCAGCACATGGGTGAGCTGCTGTCGGGCCTTTCTCTCGAAGGGCTCGATGTCGTGCTGGACCTGTTCGAGGGAGCCCCCGCCACGATTTACAACGCCCTCTACAATCGCCGGGGACAGCTTGTCTCGCGCCGTGAGCGCATCGAGGAGTTGACGCGCCACAAGAAACCGGCGGTGCGATTGAACGCGGTCAAGCTGATCGGACGCATGGGGCCAGCGTGTGGTCCGTCGCTGCCGGCCCTCTGCGCGGTGCTGAGGAACGACAGCGAGAAGGACGAGGTTCGCGACGCCGCGGTACATGCCTGCCTCGATCTTCGTCGCCACGCGCGCTCGCCGGAAGTGGCGGCCGCACTCGTCCATCTGGTGCAGGCGTCGACGCTCCCCAAGGTCCATCAGTTCTACGCCACCTACTTCATGCAGCGGGCCCTGGAGGAACAGGGTCCGCCGATGATCGCCCTGCTGGAGCCTCTCGCCGAGCACCCCGACGGGCACGTGCGCCGCGCCGTGGTGGGAGTCGTGACGGCCATCAAGAACCGCACCGGTGAGGCCGGGTTCGAAGACTACAACACCGTGGACGAGGAAGTCGCCGCCATCGGCCAGACAAAGCTGGATCCCGAGGAACTCCTGCCGGAAACCAAGGCCGACGCGCCGGCGGCAAAGAGCCCGGCCCCCGTCGATGTGGACGACGAGGAGCCGGAGGAGGACGATGAAGAAGAGGATGATAACGAGGATGGGGACGATGATGACGAGGCCGAGGACGGTCCGGAGCACCGAATCGCCGCCGGGGACGATGCGGGCGCGGCCCTCATCCTGGCGGGTCTGCGCGACCCCGATCCGCGCGTTCGCTATGCCGCCGCGGAGAAGCTGGAAGACTACACTCCTGCGGGCGTCCAGCATCGTGGCATCGCGGATCGCCTGCTCGAATTGGTGCGCACGACCACCGCGGAAGCAGAACTGGGCCAGATGGTGGAGGCGCTGGCCAGTCTGCCGCCCGACTATCCTGGTGTGCTGGACGAACTGCGCAAGGCGCTCACGCATCCGAGGGAGCGCATCCGTTGGTCCGCCTGCCACGCCGCCAAGGACATGGGCCCCGGCGCCGCCCCGGTGCAGGCTGACGTGCTGACGCTCGCCCTGCGACGTCTTGGCGGAGAGGACACGGAGTATCCCAGCTGGACCTTCCGGTTCGATCCGCGCAGCGATGCGTTGAAGGCACTCGGCGCGATCAATCGCCCCACGGCGGAGGTCACGGAGGCGTTGCAGGGGGTGGTCGAGGTTAGGCCGAGCGCCGGCTTCAGCGACGAGTGGATGATTTGGGCGCAGGCGGCCGAACTGTTGGTGAAATGGGGTGCCTTCACGCCCACCCTGCGCGCGCGGCTGGTGGAACTCTTGGATTCGAGCGACGCCAATGACCGAGAGTACGCCGCGCGTATCTGCGGGCAGGAGGGCTGGAAGCGGTCTCCCGCCCCCGACGTCGCCGAAGCTCTCGCTGCACGGCTGAAGAAGGAACGCAGCCAGAGGGTGAAGCGTGAGATCATCAGGGGGCTGCGATCCCACGGGAACCACGCCGAGTCGGCGGTCAAGGCGCTGGAGGGCCTTGCAAAGAAAGGTGACGAGCAAGCGGTCCGTAGCCTGCTCTCGATTCAGCCCGGCAACCTGGTCGGAATCGAGTTCCTGAAAGCGCACCTCAAGCAGAAGTTGGACAGCCACGCGGTTCATCTGATCGGCGAGTTTCCGGCGGCGGTCCGTGCGTCGAGGGAACTCCTTGTGCGACTCATGGAGTCCGCCCAGGCGAAGGGCATACTCCAAGTGCTGGTGGCGACGCTGCTGGAGGAGAACGGACTCGGCGATGACAACACGCGCAAGATCATCGTCAGTGCGGCACAACCGAAGAACCCCATGAAGCTCCCGACATGGCAGGTCAACGCGGTCGCAAAGCTGCGCCAGCGAAAGGGATGGTAGACGTCACCGGGGCAGCGCTCAGCTCCCCTTGTTCTTCTCCTGCTTGATGTACTCGGGAAGGTCCTGGTCGATGACGCGGGCGCTTTCGGCGATGGCGGGATTCTCGTCCTTCTTGAGGGCGCGAATGATCGAGCGCGCCTTGCGGGGGTCGGAGACCGCGAGCCAGCGCATGGCGGTACTGCGGATGTCCAGTTCCTCATAGGGATTCTGGGCGATTTCGCGCAGCTCGTCGAAGCGCTCCTTGCCGGTTTCCTGAAGGACGCGGCGCGCTTCGTAGCGACGGTCGTAGTCCTCGCTGGTAAGCTTCCCGAGGTCCATGCTGGCGCGGAGGATTCCGCGCAGCGATGTCGGATCGACAACGACCGGCTGCGGCGGGTTGTTGAGGCGGCGGATCACGTCGGCGCGCTGCGGGGCGAGCGACGCTTCGGGAGTCTCCGCCCAGGCACGCAATTCGGCAATCAGCTCGCGGCGACGCGCCAACGGGGTGTTGGCTGTATAGCCATAGTTCCGCCCGGCGATCGCATAGATCGAGCTGAAGGCGGCAACGCTGTCCGTCGAGTCGGGATTCGAGGCGAGGGCGACGAGCGGCGGAATGCCGCTAGTGAGCCCCATGAGTGAGAGCGCCTCGGCGCCCCGCGTGATGAAGGCCGTCCCGGTCTCGGTGCGCATCAGGTCCAGGATCACGGGTTCGGCAGACGGATCGCCGATCAGGCCGAGGGCCACGACGGCGTTCAGCGACAACAGGCGGCGCCCGAGCGCGACCTGCTGGTCCGCGGACTCGATGGGGAGGTCCTCCACGTCGCGCCGGAGGATCGACGAAACACCGGCCGGTCCCTTGCGCTGCGCGATCTCAAGAAGCACCGGCACACCAGCGGATGCGCCGGTCAGGCCAAGCTCCTGGATGGCCGCATTGACCACATCGATCTTGCGGGCGGGCTCGCTGGGAAGATTGGGATTCTGTCCCGGTGCGGGCGCGGGAAAGCCATCGCGGAGGAAGGGAATAAGCGTCTCCGGAAGGGGCGTGATCCCGTGGGAAACTAGGATCTGGCGGCGCTCCGCCTGGCCGGGATCGGCCACGATGGCGGCGGGCCAGCGGCTGTCGCTGCGGGACTCGGCAGGGGCGTTGGCGGCGAGCGGTGCGAGGGCGAGCAAGCACGCGAGCAACATCCCCCGATGTTGGGCCATGCGCATGATGAGACTCCTTGGTGGAGAGGATCAGCGGAGCTTGTGGTCGCGGCGCAGCTCGCGCTGGAGATCGCGTTCCTTGATGGTCTCGCGCTTGTCGTGGGCCTTCTTGCCGCGACAGAGCGCCAGCTCGACCTTCGCGAGGCCGCGCTGGTTGAAGTAGAGTCGGAGTGGGACGAGGGTCAGACCCTGCGTGGCCACTTGACCCACGAGCCGGTCGATCTCCTTGCGATGCATCAGGAGGCGACGCTCGCGGGTGGGATTCGACTGCACGAAGTTGGCCTGCGTGTATGGCTTGATATGGAGGCCGCGGAGGAACACCTGCCCGCCGATCTCCTGCGCGTAGGTGTCGGTGAGCGAACCGCCGCCTTCGCGGAGTGACTTCACTTCCGACCCGGCGAGTTCGATCCCCGCCTCGTGCTTCTCGATGATCTCGTAATCGAAGCGAGCGCGACGATTCTCCACGGTCACGTCGTTGGAGAAGCGCTTCTTCTTGTTCTTCTTGTCAGTCATGTTCGCCTGGGGTCGAGGTCTGGGTTCCCGCCACCTGCGCGAGGGGTGCGGGGGCCACGCGGATCAGCGCGCCAACGGCGCCGTCGAAGGGGTCCTTCGAGTCGCCGAGTGTGTCCTCGCCGACATATACCGCGCCGGTGGCGTGGGAGCGGGGGCGCTTGGAAAACTTGAAGACGAGCGGGCTGCCTTCGGTGGGGCGCTTGGCGATGGCGTATATACGCGCGATGGGTCCCATCTTGCCGCGGGTCATCTCGCCGTCGGTGGTGGCCACGCGATACTTGATGAGGCCAAGGCCCTGATAGACGATGTTGTCGATGTGCAGGTCCCAGGGGAACATTTCGCGGAAGGGACCATCGAGGACATTCGTCTCGCGGGTGATCCAGTTGTCTTTGTCCGCGTCGGCGACCTGGATCACGTCGGGGTCGAAGGCGATCAGCAGGTTCACCCCGTCGAGCATGGAGAAGATGCGGTTGTCGAGGACCACGTCGACGTAGAAGGGCTCGCCGACGATGATGGGCTCGGGCTGTGGGACGAGTGACAGGCGGACGCCGCCGATCTTGTCGGTGGTGTGCTGATAGACGCTCGGGTCGGTAAGGAGAGCCGCGGCTTCGCGCGGATCCTCGGGGAGGACCGTCACCACCATGTTCAGCGTGCCGTCGCCCGGGTCGCGGGCGCTGCCGAGAATGTCGCGCCCCTTGTTGGTCAGGGCGGTGTGGTACTCCTGGCGCGAACTGAACTCGAGCTTCGATTCCATCACCACGCGCTTCGCTTTCCAGCGAATGGACAGGATCGGCTTTCGGTCGAGTGTCACGGGGCCACTGAGGGCCGCTTCGTACAGCAACTGGCCGTAAAGACCATCAAATTCCGCCGTGGGCTCGCCAACGATGGACGGGGCGATCGCCGAATCATTGACGGCGACGGGCTCAAAGGTCTCCGCGTCGTAGGAAAGAATCACGCGCACCGCATCGAAGGGGATCTGCGCCTTGTTGTCGAAGCCGATGTCGGTGACGAACTCCTCGCCAACGATGACTTGGAGCTGCTGATTGTCGGGGCGACCCTGCTCGTAAATGCGGAGCATGCGCGCCTCCGCGTCGACATTCATCTGATAGTCGCCGACAGCGGACTCGGTCTTGGTTTCCTGGCCGCGTGGCGGGACGGGCAGGTCGGCGGGCACCGCTTCGACGCTCCCCGGGTTGTCTCCACCGCTCTCTGGGGGCGGTGCCACGGGCGGAGCGTTGGTAGGCATGGTCGCGGCGGGATTGACGCCCGCCATGATCATCGTCGCCTGGGCGGCGCGCTGGGCTTCCAACTGCTCGGGCGTGGGAGTCTTCTCGGCGGTCTTCCCGCCGTCGTCGGCCATGACGACGCCGACCAATGCCGCCAGGGTGACGGCAAGGATTCCGGCTCTCGTTGTTCTTCCCAATCTCATGGACAACCTCGCTCAGCCGTTGGTCAGCAAAACCCGTGCATCATTTCAAAGCCAGATGACTGTGCAACCATTCGGAGCAGGGTGCAATGGATTCCCGGGCTTTTCCCCAGTCCACGGCTAGAATCCGATCCTTGGGGAGCGGTTCAAGCCCCGGGGGCGGTGCCACGGATTCGCGGACCGGGATCTGGGCGGACCGTGATTTTGCCAGCATCGCCTCCACCTCCTCGGAAAGGAGGAAGTCGATCAGCGCCTTGCCGCCCTCGGGATTGGGCGAGCCCTTGATCAGCACCACGGTGTTGGGGATCAGGAGCGTTCCCGGCCCGGCAGGATCCTCCTCGGGGTAGTACATCTTCACGGGGGCGCCGTCCTCAATCGCGCCGTAGGCATCGTCCGTGTCGGTCCAGCAAAAGGTGGCGCGGCCATCCACGACGGCGTCACGGGCCTGGGCGTTCCCTGGCATCATGAGCCCGTTGTCCACGGCCCGGGTCCAAAAGTCCTTGGAGTAGTCGGCACCGCGCATGGCCCAGATGACGGCTGCGTGGCTGCTCGTGGTCCCGAAGAGGGGCTTTGCGAACGCCCCCTCCCCCTTCCATGCCGGGTCGATCAGCGCCATCGGCGAGGTGGGAGCAGGGCGATCACCGAGCTTTTTGGTATTCACCAGGATCACACGCGCGCGTGCCGCGAAGCCGGTCCAGTGGCCGTCCGGGTCCTTCATCGCATCGGGGATCGTGGCGGCGGACGGTGAATGGTAGGCGGCAGTGAGCCCCTCCTCCATCAACTGGACGGAGCGTAGTAACTCGTTATTCCAGAATACATCACAGCGCGGCGACTGGCGTTCCGCCAACAGACGATTCACGAGGCCAACGGTCTTTACCGCCTCGGTGTCGTACACGGGTCGCACCTCGACGCCGGTCCGCCTAGTGTACTCCAGAAGAATCGGTTCGCTGAACTGGCGATCGTGTGCGGTGTAGATGACGACAGGCTTGGGCGCGTCGTCCGCGAACCCGGCTCCGGTGAAGACTCCGACCAGAAGCAAAACCCCCAACGATAAAAACACGCGCCTCGCAAGACAAGCGACTTCGTGTGACATTTTCTTTACACTCCTTGATCTGTATTGCGGGGGGTCTGGCCCAGACGTTCTAGTTTGTGTCGCCCCACCGAACCGCCCCCCACCGAGGTGATAACATGTCCGAACTGATCCTTGTTGTTGATGACGAAGAGGATCTCGTCGAATTGGTGGCCTTCAATCTGGAGCGCAACGGCTTCCAGACGGTGCAGGCCCTCAATGGTCGGGATGCGATCACTCTCGCAATCGAAAAGCTGCCGCGCCTGATCGTGCTGGACCTGATGCTACCCGACGTCGATGGGCTGGAGGTCTTCCGCACGCTGCGCAAGAACGAGAAGACGGCGGGCATTCCCATTATCATGCTGACCGCCAAGGCCGACGAGGTGGATCGCATCGTCGGGCTGGAGCTTGGCGCCGATGACTATGTGACCAAGCCATTCTCCCCGCGCGAATTGGTGCTGCGTGTGAAGGGCATTCTGCGTCGCTCGGTCGAGTCGGTCGCGACTCCGTCCGCATCGCTGGAGTTCGGCCCGATCCGCATCGACCCGGAACGCTTCGAGGTCTACATTGAGGGCGAACTGGCCGTGCTGACTTCGACCGAGTTTCGCCTCCTTCAGGAACTGATGGTGAGGCGCGGCAAGGTCCTCACCCGCCGCTACCTGCTTGAGAACGTCTGGGGTTACGTCCACAACGTGACCGATCGCACGGTGGACACACACATCAAGCGCCTGCGACAGAAGATCGGTCCCGCGGCAGCCGCCTATATCGAGACGATTCGTGGCGTCGGCTATCGCTTCGCGGACTCCGAGCGCCAACCGCTCTCGCTCGACGAACTGGAAGACACCGCCGACGAGGTTGACTTGATCTAGGTCCGCGCCTAGCGTTCGGTTTTTCCGGAGGGCTTCGAAGGGCATCATGGAACCACTGTTGATCGGACTGCTCGGGGCGGTGCTCGGCGCCGCCGCTGCTGCCGCGGGTTGTTACCTCGTCTCGGCACAGAGCAAGCGTCGTCGGTTGGCAAAGTTTTACCGCCGCGCGTCCTCGCCCAACGTCGCGGTCCCCGTGGTCACCGCTGACCCGCGCACCAGTGACTACCTTGATCACGTCGAGTCCGAGTGCAGTCGCCTCATGCAGGACGAGCAACGACTCAAGGCGATCCTTGATGCGCTTTCGGAGGGCCTTGCGCTCATCGATCGCGACCTCAGGGTGTCGCTCTGCAACCCCGCCTTTGCCACCATGTTCCGCTCGCGCGAAGGGGAATCGCTTCCGCTCGGTGCCATTCACGAGGACAGTCGCAGCGACTTTCGCCGCGCTGTCGACGCTACTCTCGCGACGCGAGCGGCCACCAGCGTGGAGCTGCGCCTGACCACCACCCCCCCGCGCGATGTCTTCGTCACGCTCACTCCCTACGAGGACGAAGCCCTCTCCGAGAGCGTTATCTTCACGGCCTTCGACGTGACCCAGCGAAAGCGCGTCGAGGCCATGCGAAGCGAGTTCGTGGCGAACGTCTCTCATGAATTGCGCACACCCCTCGCTGCGATTCGCGGTTACGTGGAGACCTGCCTCGAATCCGCCGCCGACGGCAGTGAGCCGCCCTATGAGCGATTCCTTCCCATCATTCACCAGCACGCCATGCGACTAAATGCGCTCATTGAGGACCTGCTGATTCTCTCGCGCATTGAATCCAAGGGGATGCAGCTCAATATCCAGCCGCTGGCGCTCGCCGGTGTCGTCGAGAACACCATCGCCACGCTCGCCCCCGCTGCCGAGAAGAAGCGGGTGGCACTCATCAACGCGCTCCCGCCGCTCCTCCCAAGCGTGAAGGCCGATGCGTCCTCGGTCGAACGAATCCTGATCAACCTCGTGGAGAACGCCATCAAGTATTCCGAGGGAGATTCGGAAGTCACCATCACTGCCCGCCTTCAGGCGGACTCGGTGTGTGTGTTGATCAGCGATCAGGGCGTCGGAATTCCCCGCGAGGACCAACAGCGCATCTTCGAGCGATTCTATCGCGTCGACAAGGCGCGCTCCCGCAAGGCCGGCGGCACGGGTCTTGGACTCAGCATCGTCAAGCACCTGGTGCAGGCCCACGGCGGTGAGGTGTGGGTCAATTCAGAGGTCGGCCGAGGCTCCACCTTCTTCTTCACGCTGCGACTCGCCGGCCAGAGCGAGCGCGAACCGTCTGCCGTTGCCCTCGCCGGCAGGGCGTGAGCAATCTCGGGGACATGAAACGTCTCCTGCCTTCCCTGATCCTCATCCTCAGCGGCCTCTGGCTCGGCAGCCACATCGCCACGGGCCTCATCGGTGCTCCCGCCATGTTTCGGCTGGTTGACGAAGGCGTGCTGACCAGCGCCTCGGCGGGCACCGCGGCCGGCGCGCTTTTTCACGGCCAGATGCTGCTTTCCCAGATCATGCTCGTGCTGCTTGCCGCCACGATCTCCGCGGCGCGGCACGGCTTCGCCCCGCGCGCACGCACGGCCCTCACGGTGGCGCTCATCGTCGCCGCGCTGCTGGTCCTTGCAGAGGTGCTCTGGATCACCCCGCAGATTCATCACCTGCGCGAGATCCTGCGCGAAGAGTTCGGAAGTGTGGCCGCGGCGCCGAAGGACTTCCCTGCGCGCCGCACCTTTGGGATGCTCCACGGACTGTCGATGCTGAGGGCGCTCGGCGAGATGATCTGCGCGGCGACCGTGGCGATTGCGGGGGCGGTCGGTCGCCGCGAAAACTAGGCGATGCTCTGGAGAGCCACGAGCCGCGCGTAGGTGCGCCCGCCGCGGACCAATTCGTCGTGGGTGCCGTCCTCCACGATGCGGCCGCGATCGAAGACCAGGATGCGATCCGCCGTGCGCACGGTGCTGAGGCGATGCGCGATGACAAAAGTCGTGCGACCCACCATGAGCCGTTCAAGCGCCTCCTGCACGGCGCGCTCGCTCTCGCTGTCCAGTGCCGAGGTTGCCTCGTCGAGGATCAGGAGCCGCGGATTGCGGAGCAGGGCGCGAGCAATGGCGATGCGCTGCTTCTGTCCGCCGGAGAGTCGCAGGCCACGGTCGCCGATTTCCGTCTCGTACCCGCGGTCGAGCGCCGTGATGAAGTCGTGGGCGTTGGCCTGTCGCGCCGCTTCCTCCACGCGGGCCAGGTCCACGTTCTCGCCGAGGCCATGCGTGAGGTTCTGCAGGATCGTCCCGTTGAAGAGGAAAGTCTCCTGGGTCACGATGCCGACCTGACGGCGGAGGCTGCGGAGGTTCACCGAGGCCAGGTCGTGCCCGTCCACCATGATCTGACCAGCGGTGGTCTTGTATAGACCGAGCAGCAGCTTGATGAAGGTGGTCTTTCCCGCGCCGCTTTCACCTACCAGCGCCACGCGCTGATGCGGCTGCACGGAGAGGTTGAGTCCATCCATGATGGTGCGTTCGCTCGTCGGGTAGCGGAAGGATACGTCGCGCAGCTCGATGCGGCCCTCGATGGCGGGAAGGTCCGGCTTCCCCTCGTTCTCTTCGATATCGGGGTGATGGAGGATCTCATTGATCGAGCGCATGGCCTCCGCGGCCGCGTGGATCTGCGGCAACTGGGCGAGCACCGCGGCCACGTTCCCGACGGTCATGCCGACGAAGGTGATGAACATCACCACCTGACCGATGGTCATGCTTCCTTCGATCACCAGCCAGCCGCCCGCAATGACGACGAGCACGTTGACGATCTGGCTGGTGGCCCAAATCTGGGCGCCGAGGAGCGACGAACGCCAGTCGGTCATCACACCGACCTCGCGCACCTGACTGAGCGTCCTGCCAACCTTCTGCAGGTCTTCCATCTCGGTGGCATGGGCGCGAGAGAGCGGAAGCATCACGATCATCTCGCTCACTTCCGCGTTGAGCTTCTCCTGTTCGATGCGCAGGTGGCGGTACTTCTCCTCCACCTTGCGCTTCATCACAAGATGCTGGGTCCAGACCACCGGAAGGAACAGCGCCACCAGAAGGAGGAAGGCCGGCTCGTTCGAAGCGATGACGCCGATCGAAACCAGCGCGGTCAGGATCGGTATATACATGGACTCGGCGGTGATGTGGGCCAGCAGGTCGACCTTCTCCACGTCCTGCATGACCTTGCTGTGCAGCCGCCCCGACTGGGCGCTGTCGTGATAGGCGAAGGACAAGTGCTGGATGCGGGTGCAGAGCTTCGAGCGGAGGCGCGTGGCCACATCACGGCGCAGGCGACCGAGCATGGTGGCGGTCAGCGGGCCGATCGCCATGTTGGAGATCAGGAGCGACATCATCCCGACCAGGCAAAGGAGCAACCCCACCTTGTCGCCCGCGGGAATGACGGTGTCGAGCACGTACCCGATATAGATCGGGAGCACGAGCACCGGCGAGTGGCGGAAAACGAGGATGAGGGCTAGAAGCGCGACACGACCCGCGACAGGTCGATACTCCGCATAGTAGGAGAGAAGGGGGTGGCGGGCGGCCCACGCCGCCTGACGTGCCTCCGGCACCGGTGACGACGAAAAAGCGACCTTCAAGGCGACTCCTCAGGTTACGACGTGGGGGAGGATGCTCAAAGGCCCCCTGCCGGTCAAGGCAGGAGGCCCAAAATGCCTAAGGATGGTTGCGGCGGAGCCGTCTCTCTTACTGAGCGGCGGCGCGGCGCTGACGGGCCAGATACCAGGCCCCGAAGTGCTTCTCGAACCACGTGCGGAGAGCCCCGGCTTCGGGATCCTCCGGGTGACGCTCGCGCCAGATGTCCCGCCCGGCCTTCTCGGCCTCCAGCCACTTGAACTTCTTCACTTCGGCCATCATCTCCGAGAACTCTTCATCGGAAACGGGAACGCGAAGCCCAAGGCGGTCCTCAAAGTGCGAGCGAACTTCCGTCGGGTCGGGATCGCTCAGGAACAGGTGGCGGAAGAAGTTCTTCACGCCCCCCAGTTTCAGGTACTTGCTGATTTCACTGAACGCGATGGTGGCAGCGAACGGTTGGGCATTTCCCCAGAGAGCCATTTGGTAGAGGCTGACTTCCGGGAAGTAATCGCCATCTCGTTCCTGCTTGTCCAGGTAACGTAGAATGCGCTGCTCCAGCGGGTCGTACAACATCGTGTGAGTCTCTTTCGTCGGGTGGCTCGGGCGGTGGTCATTGCCGTCCGGCGGTTTCGGGTGGCGGCGCCGTTCTGCTGCACCTGCCGCCGACGAGATTGCGCAATGGGCGTGCCATCACGGTCAAGCGCTCCCCGACAAAACCGGACAAAACATCAATAAAAACCCAGTCCTTTTATTGTGCAATTGATTGCGCAGTCTTGATCTGATTCGAGTTACAAACCGTCGTTGGACCGAGATAAAAACGACGTCCACAAGCGCTCTCGAAGCGACGGATTCAAAGGCCTGCCGTTGATGGATTCGAGCAACTGCATCGGGTGCGGCCGAAAGTACCCAACTTGGTGTCAGGCGGCTCACATCGCACACCCAAATGGCCCAATTCAGAGACTATTTGGCAGCTTGAGTCTCCACTCACGACGGCTCTTTTCAGCCGCGCGGAGGTTCTTCTCGTCTTCCTTCCCGGGAGCGGTCCGGGGAACGGTGCGAAAGACAGGGGACCAATCTCCGTCAATGCCGGCCCCGCGCTCGGAGGGGAGGCGCAACTCCGGATAGTCGGCGGCCCCGCGCCACAGCGCGTTGTCGGCGGGACCGGGGCGGGGCGTTTCGTAGCGATCCACTCCTCCTCCGTCCAGGAACAGCCCCAGCGCCGGGCTCTCCTCGCGGGCGGTGCCATAGTGGGTGATCCGCGCCGATCCGAAGCCATGGCCCGCCTTGTCGAGCAGTGTGTAGCGATCGTCTCCACCATTGTCGCAAAAGATCGCCACGCCACCGTCATGGGCGCCGCCTATGCCGAGGTTGCGGGCGCTATACCGATCATCACCGGCTTCGTCGACCAGCACCGCGACCGAGCCATCATGTGCCGCGGCGATGGATGTGTAGTGACTGGCTGTATAGACATCGTTCCCGCCGCGGTCGATCAGGACGCCCGCTGCCCGATGCGCTCCCGCCGCCATGCCATACCAGGGAGCTGTATAGACATCGTCGCCGGCATTGTCGACCAATGCGCCAAGCCCTTCGTAGAATCCGGAGCCCTGGGCGAACACATCCGCCTCGTACCGATCGGCCCCGGCTACATCAATGAGGACGCCCACACCGCCCGACACCGACCGTCCGTCGGACAAGTCGGCGCGCAGGCCCCAGCCACAGCCCTGGCCCTGGCTGCTATTGCGACCCGGCAGCTGGGGGGAATTGCGCAGCACGGGTCCACCGGTCATCGCATAGACATCATCCCCGGAAAGATCGAGCAGGACTGCCGCTCCACGAGGCCCGCCGGAGGCCTCCGCCATTGTTAGCGATTTGTATAGATCGTTGCCGCCACGATCCACCAGGAGTGCCGCTCCAGCGATGGCAGCCGCCTGGGAGAAACGCTGGCTTGTATAGACGTCGTTCCCACCACCTTCATAGAGGAGCGATGCGCCGAATAGCGCCGCGGATTGGCTGGCTCCAGAGCCTTCATAGCGGTCGTTTCCACCGCGATCCCAAAGCACCCCGACGCCAAGAATACCCCGTGCCACGGCACCGGTATAGACATCGTCCCCGGCATTGTCTATAATTGTGGAAACCCGTGCTCCGCGCTCGCGACCGGAGACCTCAAGACGATCATTCCCGTATAGATCGATAGACAGGAGCGGCGCGACTCCGCTCCAGGAATCGTCGGTCTTTCCCGTGCTCACGCGAACGAGTCCATGCCGGGTCTCGACGGAGAACGAGACTTCAGGCAACTCCGGCGATGATGCGAGATAGTCGTCGAAGTCCTCGACTGCGGCGGTCAGATCGAGCAGCCCTCCAACCAGTGCCTCGTATTCGATACGGTCGACAAGAATGCGATAGTCCAACACGTCGTCGGAGAAGCGTGATTCGAAGACCTGCTCCTGCAGCATGTCGGCGGTCAGTTCCCTGGGAAGATCGCGGAAGGCGCGGTTCAGAAAGCTGTCGGCCTGAAGCGATGCGACCACCAGGCGGGCCACCTCGGCACGAAACCGCAGCGGCATCTGTTCCATCGTGGGGAGACCAGAAGCATCGCCACCTGCCATGCCGATGGCCCAGGCGAGCGGATCATCCTGGCGAACCATCTCTCGGTCGAGCACCGCCAAGGGGTTGTCGAGGTAGCCCCGGGCGATGTCGGCCCCGGCCAGGCCGCCCGTGTACATGACGAGCCGGTGGACCGAGTCGCTGCGGTCCACGAAGCGCCTCTCCATCGTGCCGACGCGCCAGGCAAGGCGCATGGGCTCGGCCAGCGCCGCCCTCAGGAGAGGGCTCTGATGATCGCGGTCGCGCGAGTTCAGCAGCGCCAGCGGATCCGCGCGCAACTCAGCCCGGTCGACGCCCAGTTCCTCGACCAGTCGATCGATCGGATCCTGCGCCGATGCTCCTCCCGCCATCAACAAGAGCCAGCCGACCGCTGCGACGCATGATCTCATGACTGCGGAAAGCGCAGGATCGCCAGTGGCCCCGCCGTGGAATCGGTCACCAGTTGCAGTTCCAGCGTGATGGGATTCGCGCTTGGGCCCGCCTTGAGGCGTCCGTGGCGCACCAGTCCCGTGGGGTCGCTCGCCGTGGAATCGTTGAGCAGGAACCCGATGAGAGCGAAGACGCGCGGGACGAAGGACGCGTCGCCCACCTCGCGAACCTGCGGGGTGCCGCTGACGCTCGTCGTCACCAAAAGGTTGCCATCGCCAACCGTGATGCGTGCCTCGGGAGCGCCCTGTTGGCAGCACTGGGCCACCAGCGACTGAAGCCCCTCAACCGCGTCCGTTGCCTCATCGAAGGGGCAGCACGGCTCCTCTGGGCGAATCGCGGCGAGGATCTCCTCGGAGAGTTCCTCGATGGCCGTGGGCGTGAGCGAACCGAAGAGATTCTCGGCCAGATAGTAGGTGTGGGGAGATGGAGCGCGGCCGCTCTTCTCGATCGCTGCCCGGGCAACCTCCAGCGCCGCCTGCACAAAATCGTCATCGCCGTGATGATATGTCTTCTCGATGGCGGCCAGCACGACCTCGTCTGGAGCGGCCTCCACCACGATCTCGCGACCGGTCAGGATCTCCAATGGCGCCATGAGTCGGCGCTCGTTGCCCTGGCGCACGGCGATCCGGAGCTTGCCGTCACTTGTCATGCCGAGTGGCGCCGCGTTGTAGCGAAGCGCCAGCAGCCGGGGGAGCACGAGCGCCAGGCGATCCGCGCCGCGTGGGCCGTGGGCGCCAGCCATCATTTCATGGTGCTGGAGCGTTCCCACCAGACCGGGCCAGTCCTTCAGGATTTCATCGATGGCCGCGCGGGCTTCGGCGCGGACGACCGGGTCGGCGTCCTCGGATTCGATGCGATCCAGCGCAGTCAGGGCCTCGCGCGCGCGAATCCATCCCATCGCGTTGCACGCCGATCGCCTGAGCCGCGCATGGGGGCTTTCCAGAAAGTTCAGGAGCAGTGCCTTGGCCGTGTGGCCGTGGGACTTTGCCAACAGCTCCACCAGCACCGCCACCTCCGGGTCGTGATCGTTCGACCGCAGGAACTCCAGCAGTGGCTCCCGAATCACTGGACCGAGACGCAGCAACTCCGCGAAAAGTTCCTCGCCTTCACCCGATGGACTCAGCGCTATCAGCTTGCGAAACTGGTGATCGTATGGATAGGGAGGCATTTTCGGTTCCTGTTACTGACGCGATCCATGGTTCAACCCACGGGCATACCCTAGCGCGGTGAGCCGCGGGGGCAAGTCAAGCCGCTATGAAAGACCAAATCCGCCCGCCCCAAGTTTGCAAACCTTGAGTTGCGCCCAGCGTAGCCGACGCCCCAGCGTTTGCCCAGACTTCTCCCTGTGGATGTGTGATTTCGAATGAGTTCCATCCTGACCATCATCATCCCATGCTACAACGAGGTGACCACCCTCGAGCGCCTCGTCGACCGCGTGCTGGATGCCCCGCTTCCCGAGGGAATCGAGCGCCAAGTGATCGTGGTGGACGACGGTAGCCGCGACGGCACGGATCGGGTTCTCCGCAAGATTGAATCGCGGGTTCATCTGGTGGTGCGTCACGGTCGCAACCGCGGCAAGGGAGCCGCCATCCGTACCGGACTCCAGCACGCCACCGGCGACTTCCTCATCGTTCAGGACGCCGACCTTGAGTATGATCCTCGAGAATATCCGCGCCTTCTCGCCCCCCTTCTCGAGGACGATGCGGACGTGGTCTACGGATCCCGCTTCCTCTCCGGCGACAGCCGCCGCGTGCTTTATTTCTGGCACTCGCTCGGTAACCGGATGCTGACGCTGCTCTCCAATGCCTGCAGCAACCTGAACCTGACGGACATGGAAACCTGCTACAAAATGTTCCGGCGATCCGCGCTGGAAGGGATCATCATCGAGGAGAATCGTTTCGGGTTCGAGCCGGAGATCACCGCCAAGCTCGCGCGAAAGCGAGTCCGCTTCGTGGAGATTGGCATCCGTTACCGGGGACGCACCTACGGCCAGGGAAAGAAAATCGGTATCAAGGACGCCCTTAGCGCCGTCCGCTGCATCCTCAAGTATTCCTTCCTGAAGACCAAGGAGGACGTGGGCCGCCAGACGCTGGAGAGGCTTGAAACCTACGGCGGATACGCGAAGCTCATCATGCAGCAACTCGGCCCCCACATTGGTGATCGGGTCCTGGAGTTCGGAAGCGGCATCGGCTCCCTCGGGCGACTCATCATGGATCGCGACCACGTCTTCCTGACGGACTTCCGGCAAGCCTATGTGGACGAACTGAACCGCGAGTTCGGTGCCCTAGATCATGTCACCGTCATGCAGATGGACATCACCCAGCCACCCGAGTGGCTGGCAGGCGAGAGGATCGACACGGTCTTCTCCTCAAACGTGGTCGAGCACATCAAGGACGACCTCGCTGCATTGAAGGGGGCCTACGATATTCTCCAGCCCGGGGGCACCATCGTCATTCTGGTTCCCGCCTTCCCACAGCTATACACCAAGATGGATCACAACCTGGAACACTTTCGGCGCTACACGAAATCGACGCTTTCGCGACGACTCCGCGATGCCGGGTTCATCGTCGAGGAGGCCTGGTACTTCAACATGGTCGGTGCCATTGGTTGGTGGGTTGCTGGCAACGTGTTCCGACAGGGGGAGATCGGGGACAGCAGCGTGCTGATCCACAGCATCATCGAGCCGGTATCCCGATTCGTCGACCGCTGCTTCGGGACAGATCGTCCCTTTGGCCTCAGCCTGATCGCCGTGGCGCGCAAGCCCGAATAAACTACCAGCGCAAGATCGTTGCGCCGAAGGTCAGCCCTGCGCCAAACGCCACGATGCCGCAGGTCGTGCCGACCTTGAGGCGTCCCTCCGTGCGCGCCGTGTCGAGCGCCAACGGAATCGAGGCTGCCGACGTGTTGCCGTACTTGTCCATGTTGATGACCACCTGGTCCTCGCGCAGGCCAAACTTCTCCATCGCCGAGCGGATGATGCGCTCGTTGGCCTGATGGGGAACGAGCAGCTCCATCTCGCTGATGGGAATCCCGGCGTCGACAGCGGCGCGCTCCAGGGCGTCGTTGATCGCATGGACGGCGAACTTGTAGACCTCGCGCCCGTTCATTCGCATGAAGCGATCGGGGCTGTGCACATTCTCGGGCGTGACCGGGTTACCCGCCCCACCGACCTTGAGGGTGATCAGCGGACCGCCGCCGCCATCGCAGCCGGAACAATGCCCCAGGATGCCGCGTCCCTCGGGCACTGCACCGAGGACCACTGCACCGGCACCGTCGCCGAAGAGCACGCAGGTGTTGCGATCCGTGTAGTCCGTCACCCGGGAATTGAAGTCGGCACCCACCAGCAGCGGGTGCTTGACAAGACCAGCCCGCACCATCGACCAGGCCGTCTGAAGACCGAACACGAAACCGCTGCACGCGGAGTTCTGGTCAATGGCGATGCAGCTCGGAATCCCGAGCGCGTGCTGCATGCCGGTGGAACTGCTCGGCATGAGGAGGTCTGGCGTGTAGCTGCAATAGATGACTGCATCGATGTCGCTCGGGGAAAGGCCCGAGTCCTCGATGGCGCGGCGGGCCGCAGGAATCGCGATGTCACGGGGCGTCTGGCCCGGAGCCAGGATGCGGCGTTCGCGGATGCCCGTTCGGCTCACGATCCACTCGTCGCTCGTGTCGACCATCTTCTCCAGATCGGCATTGGATAGGATGCGGTCGGGTACACAGACGCCCAGGCCAAGGATACCAATCGGTTGATCGAAAACGGGTTTCAAGTGTCGTCCAGCCTGCGAAAAAGGGATATCCCGGGCCAACAGTGCGGCCCAGCGACTTAACAGTTCATTGGCTTGGTCAGCCGTCACCGGCGCAAGGGAGGATTTCCAGCAAACACTCGGTCGCTCGGCATGTTTCACGCTGCACGTTGCATGGATGCAACGCGCATGGACAGAGATCCAAAAGAAAGGGGTTGCCAGAGCCTGCAATTTGGCTCAGGCTTCACTTGGTTTCTTTTGGGAACCAATTCTCTTCATCAGGAGTCAGAACGCATGACCACGAAATCTGCTTTGAAGGGGTTCACGCTCATTGAACTCCTGATCGTCGTGGCGATCATCGCCATTCTCGCTGCGATCGCCGTGCCGAACTTCCTGGAAGCGCAGGTCCGCGCCAAGGTCTCGCGCGTGAAGGCCGACCAGCGCTCGCTGGCAACCGCGATTGAGGCCTACCGCGTCGACACCAACAACTACCCAACGATCGTGGCCGTCACGGCCCCCTCGGGCCAGCTGAATGGACCCAGCGTCTTCACGGGAGCCGCCGGCTGCGTCAGCTCTCGCTTCGTCTGCCTGACCACTCCCATCTCCTACATCACCTCGGTCTTCCGTGACCCGTTCATCACCGGTGACTACGCCTTCTCCCCCTCGTCCGGTTCCCGTTCGCCTCTTGATGGCTACGACACCTACGACTATGTGGACGCCAAGTCCTTCCTCCCCGGCGGCTCGCTCGAGAAGCGCTTCGGCGGATCCCGTACCGACGGCGGCGCCCGCTGCTCCGGCGCCGATTGGCACGTTGTGTCCGCCGGACCAGACGGACGTAACGCCTTCGGTGGTGGCTATCTGGGAATGGACGCCTCTGCCAACGCTCTCGGCTGCGACTACGACCCGACCAACGGTACCGTTTCGGCAGGTGACGTTGTTCGCATCGGTGGTGGCGCTGGTCCCTACGGCCCGCCCCTCGGCACGCGCGTTCCGAAGTACGACCGCGTGAAGAACATCATCAACTGACCCATCCCTATCCGGATGTCACCCAGGGGCCGCCTCTCACCAGAGGCGGCCCCGTTCGCTTCGCGCGATTGATTTCTGCTTCCCCTTGAGCACGATCTTCGCTCCTTTTCATCAATGGACATAATGCGCTCGATTTGGCTTTTTTGCCGACGACGATTTTCGACCGGGAGAACGGCGAATGAAGTGGATGGCTTTGATGATGGTCGCAGGGACTGCTATCTTCGCGGCGGGGTGCGGCAGTGAACAGGAGAAGCAGAAGCCCGGTACCACGGCCTCGGGCGGCGAGGAAAGCGTCTCGCTGGTGCTCAACTGGTTCCCCGAGATGGAGCACGGCGGATTCTATGCGGCACAGGTCAACGACCTATACAAGAAGGCAGGCCTCGACGTCACCATTGTGCCCGGCGGGGTCGACGTCCCTGTGGTTGCGCTGGTGGCAACGGGACGGAATCAGTTCGGCGTCGCGAACGCCGACGACCTGATCATGGGGCGCGCCGAGGGCGCGGACCTGGTCGCCCTGTTCGCTCCCATGCAGGATAGTCCCCGTGTCATCATGGTGCACGAGGCATCGGGAATTCGTACCCTCTCCGACCTGAAAGACATGACCCTCGCCATGGGCATTGGCTCGGGTTTTGGCGCCTTCGTGCAGAAGAAGTATCCGCTCGAAAACGTGACCATCGTCCCCTATCCGGGCAGCATCAGCGTTTTTCTGGAGAACAAGGACTTCGCCCAGCAGGCCTACAGCATCAGTGAGCCCTTCGTGGCGAAGAAGAACGGCGGCGATCCCCACAATATCTTTGTGTCTGAGTACGGCTACAATCCTTACACCAGCCTCCTTGTGGTCTCGCGCGATTATCTTGAGAAGAACCGCGACACCGTGCGGCGCATGGTTAAGGCCTCGCTCGAGGGATGGGACCTTTACATGAAGGACCCTACCCGTACCAACGAGCACATCAACAAGCAGAACCCCGAGATGGGCATGGATATTCTGGCGTTCGGCGTGGGGGAGATGCAGGGTCTCGTCTACACGGCCGATGCGAAGGCCAGCGGCCTGGGGACCATGACGGAAGCTCGGTGGACCCAAATGGTCTCCGTCATGGAGGAGGTGAACCTCATCAAGAAGGGGGCCGTGAACCCCCGCGAGTGCTTCACGACGGAGTTTCTTGGCGCGCCGCGCTGACAACCCTCCCCACATCCCGCTCCTCGCGACCGGCCACGGCAAGCGACCCGCTTCCGAGCTATCCTTGACGGAACTTCGCGGGCTGGTGTGTCTTTGGCTTGCAACCGGTCTGAGTCTGTACCGGACCCGTAAGGCGCCACCCCCGCCAATCGCATTCTTCGTCGGATGGTTTCATTGGATTCTGAGATTGTGAAAAAAAGCACAGAGTCGCAGCGGCCCTCGGTCGCCCATCGAATCTTGGGCGGTGCCGACCGCTTGATCCTCAGGGGTTGGCGCCTCTTTACATCCCTGAAGTTCGGCATTTTCCTCCTCGCCCTCATCGGTTTGGCGGCCATTTACGGGACCATGGGGTACGCCTCCAACGCGGCCCTCGGTGACAACTCGATCAGCATGGCGCGAACGCACTTCTTTGAGTCGAAGGGCTTTGTGGCTCTTCTTCTTCTCTTCGCCGTGAACCTGATCTCCAGCACCTGGCATGTGACAAAGATGTCCGTCGGGATCTGGTGGAAGCGCGATTTCCGCCGTTCCGAGAGCTACTACTCTGCCGGTTCGTCGCCGCGGGGAGAGGTGGCCGTGCCCGAGGGGGCCGACTTCGTCGAGGCTCAGTTGCGTCAGCGCTTTACCCGTGTCCATCGCGACGGCAACGCCTTCTTCGCCCATCGGGGGATCCTTTCGCGCATCGGCCCAACGATCGTTCACATCGGGATGCTGGTGGTTATCGGGTCGATTTCCGCCAAGGCCTGGCTCCTTTGGAACGACCGCATCGTGACCGAGGCTCGCTTCATCGCCGCCGAGGGTGAGACGACCCCGCTGATTTACGAACCGCGCGACCTCGCGCAGGCAATCAGCCCGCTCAACCAGCGAGCCAGAAATACCGGGCTCTGGATCAAGCTGCTGGATTTTGACGAGATCAAGTTCCCCAACAGTGAGGTCCCCCAGTACTTCAGCTCGCTCGTCGAGGTCAGCGATCCGGTGACCAACGAGGTCACCGTCGCGCAGCTCGACATGAACCATAGCCTCAAGCTACAGACCCGGCTCGGTGCGCTTCAGTTCCATCAGGCTGGCTATCAGAAGGTGCCCGAGGGTGAGGTGCAGCGCGTCAACTTTGACGTCCGCGACCGAGCCACGGGAGAGCGCATCGCCGTCACCGACGGGCAGGTGGGCACGCGCGTTCGGGTTGGTGAGACCGATTATTTCCTCGAGGTGGACGGCGTGTCGCCCGCCGATCGCTGGCGTGTTTATCAGGCAAGCGAACCCAAGAAGGAAATCGCATCGGGCCTGCTGACCGGCGGACGCAAGCTCGCCTATTCCTATCGACCGGTCCGGTTCTTCACGCACTTCACCATCGATCCCGAGAAGAAGGTGCCGGTCAACAAGTCACCCGACATCGTGAATCCGGCACTCGAGGTCGCACTGTTCCTCGACGGTCGACAGGTCGAGTCGACATGGCTCTTCGCCGACAAGGATCTGGCGAACGCCGTCCCGGTCAGCCACCCGCGCTTTAAGCTCGAGCTGCGCGACGTGCGCTACCGCCCCGACTTGGATCCCGCCAAGGTGGAATGGGAGAAGCCGGGCGAGGCGCTCTTCGTGATTGCGCTGATGGATCGCCAGACCGGTGCAGAGCTGGGGCAGGAAATCCTCGAGATGAACGAGATGAGCCCGCCGGTCGAGTACGAGTCGAAGGTCGACCACGGAGCCGCGGCCCCGCTTGGCACCGAGGGCAACTTCGACGTGCGCGTGGTCGGCCCGACGGACCGGTTCCTGACGGTCCTCTCCGTCGTCAACGAGCCGACCGTTGTCTATACGAATCTCGGCGTCGTCATCACGGTGATCGGCGCGCTCATGACCTTCATCTTCCGCTACACGGCCTTCTACGGATTGTGGGACGAATCGCGGAAGACGCTCCGCATGGCGTTGGTTCCCCGCTGGGGACAAAGCGCCGTTTCGGACGATTTCGAGACTCTGGTGCAGGCCATCTCCAAGGGACGTGGCCTGCTCCGCAAAGGCGAGACATCGGCAGCCACACCCGACGAGGCCCCACCGCAGCACCAAACCGTCAACCCCAGCCTCGCAGGCAACTGAGCCAAGGAAGCATTCATGCAGAATCGTCGTTCAGCCTCCATCCTCTATCGCGCAGCCCTCGTCGCCATCGTGGCGTTCTGTGCCTTGCTCGTCCCGCGCGCCGGAGCCGCCGAGGGTGGCTTCCTCTCCGCCGACAGCACGGACCGGCTCTCGACCGTCCCTCACGATCCCGCCATGCAGGAGGCCATTCGCGCCTCGTCTATTCGGATGGTCGCGGTCAGTCACCTCGGTTGGAAGGAGACGATGCTCTCCTACGCCCGCATCAAGATTTACCAGATCACCGGTCGCACCCGTATCGGGAACCAGGACCCCGTCTATACAATCCTCAGCATGACTTTCCAGCCCGAACGCTGGCTCAACGCCCGCATTCTTCCCGTTGAGCATCCCGACCTGCTGACACGCCTGGGCCTCGACGGCAAGTGGGTGAGCCCCGAGCAGATCATCAAGAATCCCAAGCTGAAAGAGTTCACGGAGGAACTCCAACGCGAGCAGGGCAAGAAGCGTGAACTGGATCGGACGACGGATGTCCTCAACGCCCTCGAGCAGGTCCGCCGCCTGGGCCAGGAGATGCGCGTCCTGCAGGCCTACGAGGATAAGGGAATCACCTCCGACCAGCTCCTCTCGCTGGTGAACAGCCCTGAGGAGCAGAAGCTCCTGCACGAGCAACGCCGGACCCTTGCCGCGGAGTGGAACCAGGAAAAAGCCTACGTTGAGGCGGGAGCGCGACTCATCGAGCGCGCCCAAACCATGGCCGGGCTCGCGAACGAACTGCTGCTGGTGCCGGACAGCGAGAGCGTCGACGGTCGCTGGGTTCGCCCGGTCACCGTCAATATGCCCGGCGTCGCCGCCATGACTGCCGGGCGCCAGTATGAGCTGGACCTGGCCATGGCCTTCGCACGCAAGGACCCCTCGCAAATCGCCTCCGCCACGGACCGATTCCTTGAGGTGGTCGAGAAGAGCCGTCTATACCCGGACCGCACCTGGCGCGGCTGGTACAACTTCTACATCAGCACCAACCCCTGGACCATCGCCGCGTGGGTCTACCTGTTCGGCGTGATGGCGATGGGGCTTTATTTCTTCTTCCGATCGGCAGGGTTCTATCGCGCGGCAATGGTGCTCATGGTGCTCGGCTTCATCCCGCACACTGCCGCCGTCGTGCTTCGTCTATACCTGACCGGACACATCCCGGTCTCGAACATGTTCGAGTCGATCACGTTCTGCTCGTGGGCCATGGTGCTCATCGCCTTCTGCTTCGAGCTTTGGACCCGTCGCGGCATGGCCGCGCTCGGTGCCATGACCGTTGGCTTCCTGCTACTCACCGGGGCGAGCCTCATGCCCCTCCACGAGACCCGCATCCATCCGCTGCGCGCCGTGCTGAACAGCTACTGGCTCAACATCCACGTTACGATGATGCTCTTGAGCTACGCCTCCTTCGCCATCGCGGCGTTCGTGTCGATCGTCTATCTGCTGCGCAGCCTGAAGGACTCCGAGGCGCCGCGCGTCGCGGCTGTCTCCGGCGTAGGCTGCTGCGCGCTGTTCGGAGTCTACTGGCTGCTGCGGATCGTGGCACCGGGAGCCACGCTGGATTCGCTCGTCTCGGTGATCGGGACGCTGGCGTTCGCCATTGGCGCGGTGCTCGGTTTGGCTGCGGCGCTCGTGGGTATCACGATCGCGATTCGCGCGATCATGGCCCGCCGTGGCTCCACACCGGCCGACCCGCTGAGCCTCGCGCAGAACGAGGAATTCTCCTATCGCCTGGTGCAGGTCGGCTGGCCGATCCTCACCGTGGGCATCACGCTCGGCGCAGTCTGGGCTGACACTGCGTGGGGACGCTACTGGGGCTGGGATCCCAAGGAAACCTGGGCTTTCATCACGTGGGTGGCCTATACGGTGTACCTGCACAGCCGTCTCGTGCTCGGCTGGCGAGGCCGCTGGAGCGCTGCCGCTTGCGTGGTGGGCTTCATCATGGTGATGATTACCTGGTGGGGTGTCAGCTACCTCCCCTGGTTCAGCGGCGGCCTGCACAGCTACGCCAGCCCGCAATAGTCCCGACACGAGGAACCCGCCATGAACATGAAGACTTTGCTGATCGCGACGTCAGTTATCGTGGCGGGACTCGTGGCGTTCGCGGCTTATCGCGTGGCGACGGCAAACCGCGAGGAACCGGCCCCGGAGCCCGTTGCCTCCGTTGAGCCCGCTGCGAGCGAAGAGGAGACCGCCAAGCCTCCCCTCGCCGGCGCGCTCAAGCGCAACCAGTGGGAGAACGATCAGGAGCCGGTCGCCACGACCACCATGACGGAAGAGCAGGAGTTCGATCAGGCGAATCGCATTCAGGACTCGCGCGAGGCGGACCTCAAGCGCGCCAAACGCAAGATCAACGTGATCGTCGATGCGGTGAACAAGGAACGCTGAGCGATCGCGTCAGCGCTTCCGCACGAGGAACAGGTACTCCGTGACGTGCAGCGGCCGACCGCGTAGGTTCCTGCTGCCGCGAAACGCGTTGTAGGGCGTCTCCAACGTCTCCACTTCCCCGATCTCATCCAGCCGCGCGAGGAAGCGCTCGCGTGAGATGAAGCCCTCCGAATTGTACGATACCAGCAGGAACCGCGTTCGAATCCTCGCCAGCAGGTCGAAGAGCGCGGCCTCCGCATCGCGTCGCCGATTGTAGGCGGAGCGGTTCCAGTCCGTCGGCACGCCAGAGACGCGGCTCACCTGTTCCGGGCGTCGGTATTTGGCCAGCAAATTCAGCATGAAGTAGTTCGAGCCGTAGGGGTGCTGGTTGTACGGCGGATCGATATACGCGAGATCCATCTTGGGAAGCTCGTCGACGACCCGATTCGCGTCGCCGCGGAGCACCTCGACCTCGCACTCGAAGCGCGAAAGGATTGGTGCGCGGAGACGAATCTCGCCGCAAATGCGATTAAGGGCGTGGCGTCCTGCACCACCGAATTGCCCGCGTCCTTCGCGGTTCTTGTAGAAGCCTTTGAACACGCCCGACGTGTTGGCGTGAACCGACGCCGCCGCGAGCAACGGCCCGAGGAACAGCGGTTGCCACTCCGTCTCCAGCGCCCCGATGGCACGACGCGCCGCATCCAGATAGATCGCATTTCGGCGCGTATAGAAGACGCGGTCGTCGTGCTCGATCTGTTCCTCATCCCGAGGCGCGTATAGCTCCGTGATGAGACCCGGCGACAGGTCATCGGCCACGCGTTGCTCCAGCAATGCGAGCCGTTCGGCAAGACCCTCTTCCGATACCGTGGAGCGGTTCCTCAGGAAGCAGCGATTGAGGACCGCGCTGTATTGCTCCAGATCGTTGGTCACCAGAAGCGAGGCGTGTTGCTTCAGATAGCGCGCAACGATTCCCGAGCCAGCGAAAGGATCGACAACACGGAGCCGCTCGCGCCGCAGCGCAGCTTTCACCCGCAGCAAACCCCGCTCGATGAAGGGAAGCAGCGCCCGCTTGTTGCCGATGTAGGTGACGATCTGCTCTGTCAGGTATCGTGGATCTTCCAAGAGTCCGCCCCCGGTGATGGGCCACGTTGGGATTTCCTGCGCCACGACTGCAAGGCCCGAGCGCGTTTCAGGTGCGACTCCGCAGAAGGCAGGGCTGCGCCCCAGATGTTGGGCACGGAGCATCCGCGAAATCTGTGGGCGGGCATTTCGCTTTCATCGCGCCGATGCGACACCTTTCAGGGTCGGTGGTCCGGTGGTGTCGGCCTCTGCGGCCTCAACGCACCGGCTATTCGCTGTCATCCCCTCAGGATGCTTCCGGCTGGCACGCATCGACCGTCCCCCTCGCCCAAGTGGACATACTTGGGCCCGGATTATCTGTTACCCATGTACCCGGATCGTACCCCCGCTACCAGCCCTGTCCCGAGAATCTGTGAAATCTGTGTAATCTGCGGTCAGGCTTTTGTTTTTTCCCCCGCGCCGATGCGAGATGCGGTCGCGCGTTTCTCGGTTTGCCCCCGTGGCGCGATCCTCGCTCCACTCCCCGCAAGTTCCGCCGGGGAAGGGTCGTCCGCGATGCAATTGCTGGAATCCATCAAGATCGGCAGCCGCGAAATCACCATGCACAAGCTTCGGTCCGCGCTGACGATGCTCGGCGTGATCTTCGGCGTGGCCGCGGTCATCAGCACCGCAGCCATCGGCGCGGGCGCGCGCGAGGAACTCAACAGCCAGCTCTCCGCCCTCGGCACCAATACCATTCGCATCCGCTCGGTCGAGCTGAAGGGGAAGGAACTCGCTGACCAAAAGCGGCTCTCGCCGTTCGGTCTGACCCGCGGCGATTTGTCCAACCTGACCGAGTTGCTCGGGCCCGAATTGGCCGCCTCCGCACCCATCAAGAAGATGACTGCCTCGCAGGTGCAGGCCCGCGGACGGGTTCTGCCATTCGACGTCATCGGCACCGGCGAGGACTTTCCGCTGATTTCCGGCTACGAGGTCTCGCAGGGGCGCTTCCTCACGCCGCTCGACACGCAGGAATCCCGCAAGGTTGCCGTCATCGGGGAGAATGTCCGCCGCGAGGCGTTCCCCATCGTGGACCCGCTCGGCCAGTCGCTGATCATCGACGGTCAGGCCTTCACCGTGGTCGGCGTCATGGCTCCGCGCGGCCAGGCGCCCGGTGGCACTGTCATTGACGTCGGCAATGTCGACCGCTCGATCTACCTGCCGATCAACGCCGCGATCAGGCGTCTTGGGCGTGACGATCCGCGCGCGGACAAGCTGGATGAGATCGCCCTGAAGCTCGGCAGCGACACGCAGTTGCGCGAATCCGCCGAAGTAGCCCGCCGCGCCCTTCTGCGCCGCCACCAGCAGATCGAAGACTTCACCATCGTGGTCCCCGAGGAACTCATCCGCCAGCAGCAGCAGACCAAGAATGTGCTCAGCCAGGTGCTCATCTTCATCGCAGCCATCTCGCTTCTGGTCGGTGGCATCGGCATCATGAACATCATGCTGGCGACAGTCACGCAGCGCACGCGCGAGATCGGAATCCGCCGCGCCCTCGGTGCCACGCGGCGCGATATCCTGCTGCAATTCCTGGTCGAGTCGCTCATCATCAGTCTCATGGGAGGCGTCGTCGGCATCCTGTTCGGCGTCGGCCTCGCCTTCGGCATCGGCCACTACGCCAACTGGCCCTTCACGGTGCCTATCGAGTCGATCCTGGTGAGCACCACCATCGCTGCGGGGATCGGATTCCTGTTCGGACTTTATCCCAGCATGAAGGCCGCGGGGCTCGATCCCATCGAGGCGCTCCGCACCGAATGAGCAACCCCGCCGACGCCCCCAGTCGTGGCGCGGCGCTGTGGTTCAGCGGGGCGATCCTGATCTTTGCGATCCTCGGATTCGCACTCCCCGGCGCCTTCAAGTGGGGCCTCGCAAGCCACAGCATCGGCGGCTATCAGCTTTCAGTCATCAAGGTGCTTCTGGGAATCGTGATGCTCGGCATGGGCATGACGCTCACTGCGGCCGACCTCGCGCTGCTGGCCAAACGCCCGTGGGAAGTCTTCATCGGATTGGCGGCCCAGTTCGGCATCATGGGCGGACTCGCGTGGGTGATCGTGACCGTGTTGCGTCTTCCCACCGATCTGGCCGTAGGCGTGATCCTCGTGGGCGCGTGCCCCGGCGGCACCGCCTCGAACGTGATCGCCTGGATGGCCCGCGGAGACGTGGCGCTGTCCGTGGCCATGACCACCACCTCCACGCTGGTCGCGCCCGTTGTCACCCCGTTCCTGGCCACACTGCTGATCGGCGAACGGGTCGACGTCAACGCAATGGCGCTCGTGTGGTCTGTGGTGGAGATCGTGCTGGGGCCGGTGCTGATTGGACTGCTGATCCGTCGCTTCGCAGGTGGCGCGGCGCGCCTGATGATCCGCGCGCTGCCACTCATTTCCATCGTCAGCATCGGACTGATCGTCGCCATCGTGGTGGCCGCCGGAAAGGATCGGCTCCTCTCTGCGGGCGCACTGGTCGTGCTCGCGGTGGCGCTGCACAACAGCGCGGGCCTAGGCCTCGGCTACCTGTTGGGCCGAGCCGTTGGCATGGACGAGGCCCGCCGCCGGACGCTCGCCATCGAGGTCGGGATGCAGAACTCCGGCCTGGCAACGGCCTTGGCGAAGGACCACTTCCCAGCCCTCGCCGGAGCAACCCTCCCCGGCGCCGTCTTCAGCGTCTGGCACAACATCAGCGGCGCACTGCTGGCGGCCTGGTGGGCGCGCAGGGGGTAGGTGATCCGCGCGCGCTCGCTCGCACCCATCTCCTCCTCGACAGACGCATTCTTCAGCCGATTGTCCCTAACCTTGATTTTACAAAATCTATGGGATTGACTGGAACGCCAAGGTTTTTGTAAATATCAGCCACCATGACGGGACACCTCGACAAGCTCATCAATCTGGCCGAAACCAAGGGGCTGATCCGCCCCAGGGATCTCACTGATCACGGGATTCCGCGCCAGTATCTGAAGATTGCCTGCGAGCGCGGAATCCTTGAGCGTCTGGATCGAGGTCTATACACGCTACCCGGCGCCATGCAGTCGGAGCACCGTAGCCTCGCCGAGGTCTGCAAGCTTGTCCCCCACGGCGTCATCTGCCTGCTCTCCGCACTCCAGTATCACGGCATGACCACCCAAAACCCGTTCGAGGTCTGGCTTGCCATAGGGGAATCGAAGGAAATGCCCCGGGTCAGTCTGGTCCGCCTCCGTGTCGCACGGTTCTCCGTGGAATCGCTGAGGGGTGGCGTTGAAGTGCACGAAGTCGGTGGCGCGGAGCTTCGGGTATTTAGCCCGGCCAAGACCGTTGCCGATTGCTTCAAGTACCGCAACAAGATCGGCGTCGACGTTGCGGTCGGAGCACTCCGTGACTATCTGCGCCAGCGAAAGGGTCCAATCGACGACCTCACGAAGTATGCCCAGATCTGCCGCGTCGAGCGCATCATGGAGCCCTATCTGGAGGCGCTGCTATGAGCACTCCCCAGACCCATTCGATTCAGGCACGACTGCTGAACCATTCGCGCGAACATCAAGTGAATCACAATCACACGCTGGCTCGCTACGGGATCGAACGCCTATTGTACCGCCTCTCCCAATCCCGATATGCAGACCGCTTCGTTCTCAAGGGCGCGATGCTGTTCGTTCTGTGGCTGGAAGACTCGTATCGCCCCACGCAGGACCTTGATTTGCTCGGCTTCGGCGATCTCTCATCTGATAACTTGGCGAGCATCTTCGGAGATATCTGCGAACTGTCTGTCGAGGATGACGGGATCGAGTTTGACGGGGATGGAATTCAAATCGAGGAGATCCGGGAAGCAGAGATCTACCAAGGCCTGCGTCTCAGAATTCCCGGGCGACTCGGAAACATCAGGCTCAACGTTTCCGTGGATGTCGGATTCGGGGATGCCATCGTGCCCGATCCCGAGGAATCCGACTATCCGGTCCTGCTGAAACTCCCTCGTCCCAAGGTGATGACATACCCAAAGGAGACCGTTGTCGCGGAGAAGGCCGACGCTGTGATCCTTCTTGGGCTTCGTAACAGTCGCATGAAGGACTACTACGACCTGTGGACACTCGCGCAGCAGTTCACCTTTGACGGCGCGCTACTGGCAAAGGCTCTCCGGGCCACCTTGATGCGGCGCGGGCGGGAGATCCCCTCCCAACTGCCTCCCGGTCTCCAGGACGCATTCAGCCTGAACCCCGCCAAACAAGCGCAGTGGAGAGCCTTCCTGAGCAGAACCGTTCCCGAGAAGCCCGACCTTGCACTCAGCGAGGTTGTCCCGGTGATTCGCGAGTTCCTCCTGCCCATCGTGGAATCCGTCGCTCTTGGCAAGTCGCCACGCATCCGTTGGACTCCGGGGAGAGGCTGGTCGGCGTGGTAGGCAACAAGCCCGATCACTTCATCCGCGAGTATCGGAGCGCCTGTCGCTCGACGGCTGCGATGGCGTTGATGGCTCGTTCCATGTCGGAGGGCTTGTTGCGGGCCAGCCATAGTTCCCGATAGGCCGGGGCGGTGTCGGAGAGGCCCTTCGCCAGCTTCTTGAAGCGCGCCCGCAATTTGGCGTCCGGCTTTCCTTCGGCCCGCTGAAGCTCGAACATCAGCAGCACCTTCTCCGCGGCCAGCGCGTTCATGCGCGAGCCCTGAAGCAGCTCCGCCACGTCCAGCTCGTTGCCCATGTGGACCTTCTGGTAGTGCGTGAAGGTCTTGATGCCCAGGGGAGCCGCCTCGGCCAGCTTGACCGCCTGCTCCTCCGTGACGCGCCACTTCTTGAGCGCCGCATAGTCCTCGAAGTCGGTCTGGAAGGCGATCCAGCTCAACATGCCGGTCGACTGGGCACGCAGCGCCTTGATGGCGCCGCCGTTGCTGTCGCCGAACACCATGTCGTTCCACCGCATGTCGAACTCGTCCGCGTCGGGAGCGTCCGGGTTCCATGCCATGGCGGCCCCGAGCGCGATCCCGTGCAGCGATCCCGCCAGCGGGTTGATGTGGCCGCGGTCGCCCCAGTCCGTGTTCAGCAGTCCGATGGCGCCATACTTCTTTCCCGCCGCCGCATAACGGCGAATGTTCAGGTCCGCGTTGTTCACGTCATTGAGGAACCGCACCCAACCGCTCGTCCCGGGACAGACGTAGAAGTCCAGCCCCGCATCGGCGAAGAGCTTGCAGCTCTCGTAATCCGTCCCGGCGAAATACCCCCAGTTGAGCAGGATTGTGTCGCGGGGAATTTCGGGGATCAGTTCCTCGTGCTCTTTCACGATGTCTCCCCAGAACATCATGCGCTTCCCCTGCTTCTTGGAAAGGTCGTTCAGCCAATTGATGTGGGAGAGGTATAGACGCCCCTTGCCGATTTCCTCGGCCACGGACGCGGTCTTCCCCTTGCCAAGGTCATAGGTCTCGTCGGCGCACACGTTGAGGTATGGCGAGTCGTGGAGCGAAACGTAGGCATCGTGCATTTGCTCAAGCAGCGCCAGCGCCTTCGGGTCGCGACAGTTGATCGTGGTGCCGCTCATGCGCTCCTGCCAGGTCATCTCCTCGAAGGACTTCGTCGGCTCCACATCCGCAAGCTCGCGGTATTCGGGAAGGCTCAGGACGCCCGCCATGTGGCCGAAGGACTGGAGGCTCGGCACCAGGTCGATGCGGCGGTCGCGGCAGTATTCCTGAAGAGCCAGGATCTCGTCCGGCGTGATGGCGTCGCCGTGGCTGATCGCCGGATTGAAGCGGAAGGCGAACGGGTGCTCGATGTAGAGCTGGAGCTGGTTCACCTTATAGCTGGCGACGATGTCCACAACGTGCTTGAGTGTGGCGAGGGTCGGGACCTTGCCGCGGGAAACGTCGAGGTAGAAGCCGCGGTACTTGAAGGCGGGGGCGTCCTTGATGTGAAGCGGCCCGATTCCACCCATGCGCGGCGAATGGAGCACCGCCTGGCGCAGCGTGCGAATACCTTGCAGCAAGCCCACGGGCGAATCTGCCACCAGCGTGATGCTGTTCCCGGTGATGTCGAGCGTGTAGCCCTCGCCGTCGCCAGCGGGGTCCTTGACCTGAAAATCGATGGCCGGGGCGGCGGTCTCCGTCGTGAGTGCACCGCGACGGTCAAGCACGGGACGGCGCCCCCACTTTGTCTGCATGTCCGCCAGCAGTCCCTCCACCGCCAGCCATTCCGGACGTTCGAGCGGCGGCAGGAACAGCCGCGTCTGGTCCGTCACGAGGAATGGTGTCTCCGGTGACTTGCCCCACTCAAAGTGCGTGGGCTGCGGAATCAGGTTCATGGTACCCCTCGGATATAGATTGATCGTATCGGCAGAAACGGAGCTGGCGAGAGCCAGCAGGAGGAAGGCGCAGAGCAGATGCTTGAGCAAGACCGGATGTCCTGTCGAAGAGAGTTGGCGGGAACACTGCCGACGCCGCTCGCGATCCGCAAACGCAAAACCACAAACCCGGCGTGAGACGGAACCCGGTCGCATCTTCCCCTTGAGCCACTGGCTCTTGTGGCGCGTCATGGACCTCAGTTCGCAGGGGTTCCTTGATGCCCAGATACCGCGCCGATATCATGACGCTGCTCATCCTCCTCTTCCTGGTCGCAACGACCGGGTGGATCGGGTATTCCTACAAGCAGATGCGCGAGCAGGCCGTTGCCGAGCGTAGGCTGGCGATGGAGATGGAAGTCCGCCGTCAGGCAGCCGAGGCGGCCCACGCACGGCGCCGCGAGAACATCCCGGTTCGCCGGTTCATCCCCCCCGAACCCATCGTGGTTCCCTTCTACTGAGCGCGCCATGACCGAAGCGGAAATGAAAGCCATCGTGGAGGAAGTCGTCCGGCGACTGAGCGGCAGCGCTCCCAAGGAACCGGCCCGCCCCCGCGTGGTCCTTCTGATGACGGGCGCCGAGCAGGGTTTTGACCGAACCATGGAGGCCATCGCCAAGATGGCGGCGGAGTTTTCCGTGAAGGCGATCCTGGCCGGATGCTACACGGAACGCTATGGCGTGGAGCCGCTCGCCAAGGCGCTCGGTTGCCCCAAGTCGATCCTGATGCCGAATGCCACGGTGCACGAGAAGGAAGCCGCGGTCGATGCCGCCGCCGCGGTGGCCGTGATGCTGCCCCTGCGTACCACGCTCGCCAAGACGGCGCGGGGTCAGGCGGATTCGCCTCCCGCGGTGCTGCTGACCCGCGCGCTCATGGCGGGCAAGCCCGCCTTCGCCGCCGGTGGAGAGATGGACCCCGAAACCTGGCCTGCCAAGATGCCCGCGGCCATGCGGCACGGTCAGGGGAGCCTCGCCGAATCGGTCGAGCGCGACCTGGCAACGCTCGCCTCCTGGGGCATGAGCTATCGCCGCGACCCGCTGGAGCTGCTGGCTCCCATGCGCGCGGCGCTGGGACTCGCCAAGGCCCGCGAAGGCTTCGTTCCCACCATCGAGAATCCTGCGGGACCCATCAAGGTTTCCACTTCCGGCCGACGGGAGTTCGTGACCGCCGAGGATGTGCGCGCCGCTCATCGTCAGGGCCAGCGCGAGCTGCGCCTGTCCGCCCATTCCATCGTGACCGAAGAGGCCCGCGACGTGGCCGCGGCACTCCAGGTCGCGCTGCTCGATTGAGCCGTCGCCCCGAACCCGGTTGACACAAGCCCCCTGTCGACCGATTCCAGACCCACCTTTGGATCACGGTTTCCCATCACTTGAGCCTTCTTGACCGCCAGTACCGTCGCCTTGCCAACACGCTGATTTCCACGGCGGACAAGTTGCTGGGCAACGAACGCGTCTGGGCCAAGCCCCTGCGCATCCATCTTGAGGTGAACGACTTCTGCAACCTCAAGTGCCCGCACTGCCCGCGTGAAAACCCGCTGATCCCGAAGAACACCGGCCATATCCCCATCGAGGCCATTCGCAACCTTTCCCCCTGGTTCCGTCACGCGACCTACGTCGGCCTGGCGGGGAACGGCGAGCCGTTCCTCCACCCCAACATCATCGAGATTCTGGAGATCGTGACGAAGGCGGGCTCGACCCCCTCCGTCATCAGCAATGCCACGCTGTGGAAGCGCTTCGACGTGGTGGACAAGCTGGCAGGCATGGGGCCGATGCTGCTCAATGTCAGCATCGACGGCGGCACCAAGGCCACCTTCGAGAAGTGGCGCCTGAAGGCCAACTTCGAGGAAGTGCGCGAGAACCTCGTCGCGCTCCGCCAGGCCAAGGAAGCGCGTCGCACCCCCTTCCCCATCGTGAACTTCATCTCCTGCCTCATGAAGGACACCATCGGCGAGGTTGAGCAGATCGTCGACCTGGCGGTTGAGGCGGGAGCGAGCGTCGTCACCTTCCAGAACATGTACCCGTACAACAAGCTCATGGACGAGGCGCGGGTGCGTGACATGGACGAGTGCCGTGCCGCCATCGTGAAGGCCCGCGAGCGCGCCCGCCCGCACGGCATCCGCATCGACTGGCTTCCCATGAGCGTCGACGTCGAGGAGCGCGGCACCGAGGGCGGCAGCTATGGCTTCATCACCGCCGAGGACGCGGGCGACAAGAAGTCAGTCCGGAAGGACGAGGGACGCCAGCGTTATCACTGCGACAATATCATGCACCAGATCCATGTCACCGTGAAGGGCGAGATCAAGTTCTGCTGCTTCTGGACGGACGGCGCCATCGGCGACCTGACGAAGGACGATTTTGGCGACCTATGGAACAGCCCCGAGTGGCGCAAGCTCCGCCACGATATCACCCACGGCGAGAAGCCCGGCCCCTGCGTGGGGTGCCACAACCTCGTCGTCTACAACCCCCGGAACATCGTCCGCGCGGGCGTGAAGGACTTCGTCGACCTCTGGGGCCAGTAGTCCGGACGATTCCGTTGCCGTGATCCTTCGTCGCTCGCCCAGACGCGGCCCAGTCAACGTATAAGGAATACGCCTCCTTCGCCGCGCTGGGCGGACTCCTCGGCTGACGCCAACGGCATTCGTCCGTTCTGGATTTGAGCTAGATGTCTATACACGAAGGGCCGCCGGTTTCCCGGCGGCCCTTCCTTGTCTATACGGGATGAAGCGGTCCGTTACTTCTTGCCTTCCATGTTCCACTCGAGGACCAGGGCGCTTTCCTTGCGGTGGAGGGTCTGGCGCACGGTGCCGAGGTAGTGCGTGAAGACTTCGCCGGAGGGAAGGGCTTCTGCGAACTCGGCGCCTTCGCCCGACATGCCACCCGCGGCGTCGAGCACCTTCTTCAGCTCGTCCACTGTGACGCCCCAAGCGGCGCCTGACATGTAGGAGTAGGCGAGCAGGCCGGTGCGGTCGAGCTGGGCCACAGCCTTCATGAACTCGGCGGTTTCACCGAGCTTGCCCGGCTGCTTTCCTTCCAGCGTCCGTGTCATGTCCGAGAGAGCCAGGTCGGACTGGGCGATCACGAAGCCGTCCTTGGTAAACGCGAAGGTCGGCGAGGGACCTTCTGCGCTGCGCAGTGCCTCCGCCATGCGGACCTCCAGGCGGTCGCCGCTGTCGGTCAGCTCGATCGAGGTGCCGTAGTTCGGATCCTTGCTGAGGTTCGTCAGCAGCGTGCGCACCGCGTTGAACGTGATGTCGCCATTCGCGTAGCTGATGAAGACCGGGCTGTTATTGCGCTGGAGGCCCGCCAGCGGGTTTTCCGGATCGGGAGTGGGAGCCGCCGGGTCGGGGAGCATGTTGTAGCTGAAGTGCGTCCCCTGGATGTTCTTGAGGATGCCATTGAGCGGATCGACGCCATACTGGGACTGTACGCTGATGATCGGCAACTGGGCATAGGCGCTGGAGCCGGGGCTGAAGGTCTCGGCGGCCGCCAGGGCCGCATCCCAAAGGCGGGCGAAGTCGAAGTAGAAGACACCGGCGCTTGGGGCATCCGAGGGCACGGTGTTCAGGCGGTCGATGGAGACCGAGTTCGCGGCGAAGAGCGCATCCATGATGCCGTGCGTGCCGGTCGGCAACGTGGCGGTCACGTTCAGCTTCAGGTCGGCGCCGTCAAAGGAGAGCTTTCCGTAGAGGCTCTGCACGTCGAGCGCGCCAACGGTGGCCAGCTTCCCCTTCAGGTCCTCGACTTCGCCGTTGTCGGCTTCCTCGATGAGGAGTTCGAGTCCCTTCTGGGCGTTGAGGAAGAGTCCGACGCTGTTCTTGTCAGGGGTCAGCCCACCCGCGGTTGCCGCATCGCTGCGCGTCGAGAGCGAGTCCGTGTTGGCGCCGGTCACCAGGGCGACCTGACGGCTGATCGTCTCGCTGTCGGTCACCGAGCTCATGTAGAGGAACCGGCCCCCGACGATGGCGTAGTTGATCGTCGTGGACTGGGGCTCCTCGGCGGCTTCCTCCGTTGTGGAGTCCATGGACTGGTCCTCTTCGTTGAGGCCCAGCGGATCGGCCTGAGGAGTCTCGCTCGCCTCGTCTTCCTTGGCGTCCATGAGACCCTTGATCTGGTAGACCGTGGTGTCGCCCACGCTGATTGTGCTCTTGGTGACCTCAGTCAGTTCCTTGCCGATTTCCGGGGTCAGGCGATCGAACCAGGCCTTTCCTTCGTCGTCCAGTTCGGCGACGATGGAGATGAAGGGCTCCTCAGAGTCGGTCGGATTGAAGGCCATGTAGAAGGCCGCGCCGCCCTTGATGGCCTTCAGGGCCTCTTCAACACGGCCGATTTCCTCTTCGGTCATCTCGGCCTTCTGTTCCTCGATGGCTTCTTCGATCATCGAAACGATCTTGGCGGAAGCCGGGTCGGCGAGAAGCTGGCCAAAGGCGCTGGCCTTGCCGGCGGCCTGCACAGATGCGAGGTCCGGTGCCCACAGGGCGAAGGCGCTGTCGGACGGGATGAAGCGGGCCATGTCGGCCTCGGCGCGCACGATGGACGGGGCGAGGAAGGCTGCCGCGAAGAGGGCACCTGCGAGAATCCGGCGGGATGACTTCGAGCGAATCATGGGGTTCTGCTCCTTTGATTGGTCCAGCCGCGTTCGGGCTGGTCTTGCTGGGGCCGTTGGCTCGGGCCCTGCCTGCGACTTCGATGATCCTACCGGCGAGCGGGCGAATCATTCACTAAATGGGACGGAGCAGACGGCCTCCGGTTGGAAAAAAAGATCACCGCGTTGTGGAAAGGTACTGCGGCGCCACGAACGGCATGGAAGCCAGAAGGGCGCTTCCTTTCCAGAAGACTTTGTCGTCTGGAAGAAAGTTTGGATGATGCAAAGGATAGAAAGTCTCGCCGTTGGGAAGGACGCCGAGGAAGAGGAACGCGCTCGGCTTGGCGATGCCGAAATAGGCGAAATCTTCCGCGCCCATCGACTTCTCGATGGGTCGGCAAACGGTCTCGCCAAAGAGGCCCGTGAGGGCCTGGCGGGCTGCCTCGATGGCCTGCTCGTCGTTCACCACGGGCGGGTAGCTGTGGATGGCAGAGACCTCCGCCACGCAGCCATAGGCCTTCGCCGTGTCGCGGACGATTTCCTCGATCATGCGCTCCATCTCGGGGATGCGGTCCATGTTGAAGGAACGGAAGGTGCCGCCGAAGGAGACCTCGTTGGGGATCACGTTGCTGGCCGTGCCGGCGTGGATCATGGTCACGGAGACCACCGCGGGTTCCTGCGGTGGGATGCGGCGGGCCACGATGTTCTGGAGGTTCAGGATGCATGCGGCGGCGGCGGGAACCGGATCGATGGTCTCGTGCGGAGCGGCACCGTGTCCGCCACGTCCGCGGATCACCGCCTTGATGGTGCCGACGCACGCCATCGCCTCGCCGGCGCGAACGCCGAAATAACCGGACTCGACACGCGGCGACACGTGGATGCCGAAGCACCCAAGCACGTCGTCGGTCAGCCCCGCCTTGACGAAGTCTTGGGCGCCGCCCGGCTCCACTTCCTCGGCGTGCTGGAAGACGAAGCGGACGGAGACCGGGAGCTTGTCGCGCAGGTCCTTGAGGATGCCCGCGGCACCAAGCAGCATCGACGTGTGCACGTCGTGTCCGCAAAGATGACCGACGCCCGGGTTCTGGGACTTGAAGGGGACGTTGTTCTCTTCCTGGATCGGAAGCGCATCCATGTCGGCGCGCAGGAGGACAAACTTGTCGGGATTCGCGGGGGCCACCAGATCAACGTGGAACCCGTGACGTCCCGGGATGGCGGCCGCTGGCGAGTAGCCGAGCTTCTCCAACTCCGCCCGCACGAACGCGGCGGTCTTCTCCTCGGCAAAGGACAGCTCCGGGTTCCGGTGCAGGTGCTGGCGCTTTTCGTTGATCCAGGGATCAAGGGCCTGGGCGCGCTCTGCGATCGATTTTAGGATGTCATTCGGTGCAGCAGTCATGGGCCGAGCCTATTAGCAGGGAATCTGGAGGAGAGGGTGGCAGTGCAGTTAGACGTGGCGGAATCCCGCAGGAACCCCCGTCGCCGACTGGATGCAGTCGCGACAGGTGAGCGTGTCGATTTCCCAGATCTCCGCCGCACTGGTTCCCATGCGAATGGTGATCAGGTCACCGGCATCGACGGGGATGGGATCCAGATGGTTGTCCGCCACGAGGACTCCGGGACCGCGCGTCACATGAACCTCCACCACCGAGCGGTCGCTGAGCACCAGATGGTTCACCGCCTCCGTCGAATTATTGAAGGCCAATCCCATGCCGACGCGAAAGACCGACTTGGTAATGCTGCGATAGTAGGCTGAGGAACCGAATGGTGTAGCCACCACGATGCCGTCGCCAACGATCTCCTCGGCGTAGGTTTGCTCGTCGATGCGAATGCGATAGCGCACCCCGCTGGTTACCTTGGTGTTGTGGAAGACCACGTCGTTGATCCCCTGAATGCACTCGCCGCGGACGTGGGCCGTCAGGCGGGGGAGCAACGTGACCGCGGGGATACCCACGGCTGCCCGACGAAGCACCATCTCGTCGCCGTGGCGACTACACTTGGCAAACTCGCCATTCCGGCGGATGATCAGCTTGGGAGTGTTCGGAAATTCCCGGTCGGCGCCGAGCAGTGAGCCATCTCCGCCATAGACCAGGACGAAGCGGGCCTTGGTGGGATCGTCGGTGACGGCCAACCCCACCGATTCCAGCACGGGCAGGAGGGTCTCCGCACCGGCACCAGTCAGGATCACCTGCTGGCGCCGGGCGGAATGTGCTCTTTCCGAGTGGGCAGAACCGCTCATCAGTGCCGTCCCGTTGCCTTCCCTTTAGTCTTGGATGCCGCGCCGGGTGGCACGAGTCCTCAGAACCACTTGGTGACGATCAGCCAGGCCGTGAAGATGATGGCCGCAGCGATCCCAGCCATGAGAGCAGTCCCCATGTTGGCGGTTGCTGCGTCGGCGCGCTGTTGCAGGTTCGTGTCCTTCGGGTCGTTGGCGTGCAGGTCGTTGCTGGCACTCATGATTCATTTCCTTCCTTCGCCTTCTTGGCGGCGGGCTTGCGATTGCTGGACTTTGCCTGTGTCTTGGCCTTGGGGGCCTTCGCGGCCGGGGCTTTCACCGCTTCCGGCTTGGGAGCGGCAACGGGCTTTGCCGCGGGCTTGCTGGCCTTCTTGGCCGGCGCCTTGGGCTTGGCGGTCTCTTTCGCGACCGGGGCCGGAGCAGCCGCGGGCGCCTCAGGCTTTGCCTGCGGCTTGGGCTTGCGACGACGCTCGTCGGGCTTGGCCTGCTTGTCCGCAACAACGGGGGCCTCGACAACCTTCCTGGATCCGGATCGGTTCCCCGAGCGGCGAGGCTTCGAGGGAGCTGCGGGCTTGGGGACTTCGGCCGGTTCCGGCGTGGCGGAGACGACTTCCTGGATTTCCTCGGCCTCTTCATCCTGACCGGGAATGGGAAGGACGTGCTCCGTTTCCTCACCGGGAACGCGAACAACGCGGCGACGTTCCTTGCGGCTTGCGGCACGGGCTGCACCGGCACGAGCGGCTTCGGCAGCGGCTTGCGCCAACGCCTCCGGATCCGCCTTGAGCTGCTCCACCGACTTGTCCAGTTCCTCCAAAACGCCGCCCAACAGCTCGGCGAGCGGGTCCTTGGCAGCGGGGGCCAGCTTCAGCTTCGGCATTTCCTTCGGCTTGGGCTGTTCGACGGGGGCCGGTGCCTTGGGTCCGGATGTAGCGGCGGCCTCGGCCTGCTGGCGTTCTTCCTGGCGACGGCGGCGATTGCGCCCACCGCGACGTCCACGGCGCGTCTTGCGACGTGCATCGCCTTCAGCGCCCTCCGAGGGTTGGGCACCGCCCACCATTGGAATCTCTTCAGAATCGTCGTCCTCTTCCTCCCCATCCATTGCGGGCAGGACGGCCGGGGGAAGCGGTTCGGCGGGTGTGAGGGCAGCCTTGCCCGGCGGCACTGCATCGCCTGCGGCGGCCTGCTGCGCCTCAAGGGCCAGACGGCGACGGCGACGCTCGCGCCGTTCGGCGCTGGATTCGCGACGACGGCGGCGCTTCTTGCCATCCACATCGCCCGCTCCCGGCAATTCCTCCGTCGGGTCAACCTCCGCTATTTCGCCCAGCACATCCGCGAAGGGAATCAGCCCCTTCAGCTCCTCAACATCGTCCGCGAAAAGCTCGGTCTGCTCCGTGCTGTCGGCGGGGAGATCGCCCAGGACCTCGGAGGTGCCTGTCTCGACATCTTCAAACTCTGCGTGGGCCTCTGTGGTGGCGCCCCCGCGCAAGTCTTCCAAGTCGGCATCCTCGTAGCGTTCCGCATCGCGACGACGCGCCAGGTCCGTTGCATCGATCATGCGCGCGGCAATCCGCGGAGCCGCATTCAGCGGCTTCTTCAGCGTGGTGACCGTGAAGTCATCCATGTGGAAGTCCGGGTCGGCCCGGTACGCCAGCTCGATGTTGTACTGACGCTTGATCTGCTCGATGAAGACACGATAGCGCCGCGTCATGACGTCGATGAAGTGCGGGTGCGCGCAGATGGCGAATGCCGCCGCCAAAGGGTCCGACTTCAGGTTGCCCAGGATCTGGTACTTGAGGCGGCGGAAGACCTCGTCTGCGGAGAGGACAAAGCCGGTGCCCTTGCAGTAGGGGCACTCGTCAAAGACCGTGTTCTGGAGGCTCATGCGCTGGCGCTTGCGCGTCAGCACGCAGAGGCCGAAATCGCCGATCTTGCTGACGGCCGTGCGGGCGCGGTCGTGCTTCAGGAATCGCTTGAGTTCTTCGGACACCTTTTCCTGGTGCGAGCGCGAAAGCATGTCGATGAAGTCGACCACGATGATGCCGCCGATGTCGCGGACGCGGATCTGCTCGGCCACTGCCTCGCAGGCCTCCAGGTTTGTCCGAAGGCTCGTCTTCTCCTGATCCTTCTTACCGGTGAAGCGGCCCGTGTTCACGTCGATGGCCGTGAGGGCCTCATTCTCGTCAATGATGAGGTAGCCACCGCTCTTCAGCCAGACTTTCCGGACCGTGGCCTTCTCGATCATCTTATCCACGCCGTAGTAGGCGAAGATGTTCTCGTAGGTGCCGTCGAAGACCTTGATGCGATTGGCCAGGTGCGGCATCAGGTCCTGCAACTGGCGGCGGACCTCCAGCGCGTCCTCGCGCTTGTCGCAGACGATTTCCTCGAAATCAGCGGGGAAGGCATCGCGGATCAGTCGCGAGAGCAGGTTATGGTCGTTGTGGACGATCCCCGGTCCCTTGATCTCCTTGTAGCGCAGCAGGATGTTGTCCCAAGTACGCTCGAGGTTTTCCGCGTCCTTGATGATGGCTTCCTCCGGCTGGTCGGAGCCGGCGGTGCGGATGATGAAGGAATGATCGTCATCGCGGATCGAGGAGAGGAGCTTCTTGAGACGGTGGCGGTCCTGCCCTTGGGCGATCTTGCGCGAGACACCGCCTTCCTGGCTGGGGAAGGGGAGGAGCACCAAATAGCGACCGGCCAGCGACAGGTTGGTGGTGACGCGGGGAGCCTTGCCGCCGATCTCGTCCTTCACCACCTGGATCACCAGTTCGTCGCCGCGCTTGACGGGCGAATCCGCCTGCGGGGCGCGCGGATCCTGACGAGGGCGCCGTCCCTTGCGTTCGATGCGACCGGCGACCGGCTCGACCGAGGCGGCCTTCAGGGCGGCACGCTGGTCCGCCGCGCCGAGCACCAAGCTTTCCGGGCGGATGTCCATGAAGTGCAGGAACATGTTCCGCTCCAGGCCCACATCGATGAAGGCGGCCTGAAGGCCCGGCACCACGTCTTGGACGCGGCCCCGGTAGATGTTGTTCACGATGGTTTGATCGTCGGACTTCTCGATGTGGAGTTCGACGAGCTCCTGATTGTCGAGGAACGCGACGCGAACCTCGTTCTCCTCTCTGTTAATGAGGATACGATTGATGGGCATGAGCTGATGGGATTCCTTTGGACGATCCTAGCGACAACCGATCCGAGGCGCGTCTTGAAGTCCCCTCACCATTGGGAGGGGGCGCTGCCGGGCGGAAGGTCGCTGGCGTCATCAATTTCGGCATTCAAATCCGGCCGCACGCCTGATCGGGTGCGGGCTTGATCGGGTTACACAATCTTTTGAAAGCGAGCGATGAACCCCTGAGTTGAGTCCCCCACCTGCTTCCATGACCCCGATCAACCTCGCGCTGGCGACGAGTCGCAAGCGGGAAAAGGTAATCCTGTCACGTTGTGTGGAAAGGTTTTACAACCCTCCCCTCGATCTCTACCCGTCCCGCCTTGTTGTTCCCCTTGCCACATCGTTCGCCTCCCTCTCCGGTCAGGGCATGGATAAGGACTTCCTCCAGAACCCCCACGACCGGATGTTTCGCGAGCTGTTCACCCGCCTCGATTCGGCGGCGGGGTTTCTGCGCGAGGTAATTCCCCGCGCCGTCTCCGAGCGCTGCTCGTGGGAGGAACTCCAGATCGTGCCCGGAACCTGGGTGGACGAGGAGTTCAACGAGTTCGAGAGCGACCTGCTGTACCGCGTGCCCATGCAGGGAGGCGAACTCGGGCTCTATGTGCTTCTCGAACACCAGAGCACGCCCGATCGCTGGATGCCCCTGCGGCTGCTGATTTACATGACGCGCATCTGGCAGGAGATGCGCAAGCAGGGCACCACCGACGGCTGGTTGGCGCCCGTCATGCCGATCGTGGTTTACCAAGGCGCACGGCGCTGGGAAGTACCCACTTCGCTTGGCGAGTTGTTCGCGCTATCCGACGAGGCACGGGAGGGACTGGCCCCCTTCCTCCCGGCGTTCGAATACGCGCTCTTCGACCTTTCGCACACCACCGCGATCCCCGGCGGAATCGAAACCCGCGTGGTGCTGGACATCATGCGCGCCGTGATGCAGGGGCGGGAAGCCTATCTGAAAGCACTTGAAGGGGCGAGCGGCCCCATGCAAGAAATGCTCAACGAGGAGCGGACGGCGCTCCTGATCGAGAAACTGCTGCGGTATGCGCTCCTGGTTGACAGCAAGGCATCGCGGCTCGACGTGAAGATGATCCTCGAAACCAGCCCGGGAGCACTGAAGGAGAAGACCATGAGCATCGCGGAAGAACTGATCCAAGAAGGGCTGGAAAAAGGAATCCAGCAGGGCATTGAGGAAGGCATGGAGCGCGGTCTCTGCGCGGGGCTGCGCCGCAGCATCTGCCGTCTGGCGCGGATTCGCTTCGGCGATGATCGCCAGATTGCGGGAGCGCTGGAGAAGATCAGCGACCCCATGCGCTTGGAAGACTTGCATGCTCTCGCCGCCACAGCAAGAACGCTCGACGAATTGGTCGCTGCCCTGCGGTAACCTCCTCGTGTTTCCCCCGACGGAATGCTTCCGTGAACGGCGGGCACGCCGCCACCAGATGCAGATGCGGCTTGCGACTCTGTGAGAATCGCAGCAGAGGTACAGGCAGGTTCTTCGGGGGAGACAAGATAGTGCGCATGAAATCCGTCACACCGGCTGTATTGCTAGTCGCCTTGGTCGGCTGCGGAGGCGGCTCGGCGCCGGTCGAGAGAGCAGACACGCCGCATGCACCCGTTGCGGTTGCTCCGATCGAGCCCGAACTGCTCGATGCACAGGGGCTTCACAATCTCTACCGGGTCACGCCGTGGCTCTACTCGGGTTCCCAGCCTGACGGCCCGCCCGCCTTCGACGAATTGCAGAAGCTCGGCGTCAAGACGGTGGTTTGCGTCGACGGGATGCCGCCTGATGCGGCCTCGGCGAAGGCCGATGGAATTCGCGTCATTCACCTGCCCATCGGTTACGACGGCGTGCCGGAGGACATGCGCGCCGCCTATGCGCGCGTCGCCAAGGAAGCCGACGGTCCCATCTACGTCCACTGCCACCACGGCGTGCATCGCGGCCCCGCCGCCGCGGCGATCATGCTGCGCGCCCACGATGGAGTCGGCTCGGCGCAGGCCCTTGCCTTTCTCTCCAAGGCGGGAACGAGCCCCGACTACGAGGGTCTTTGGAGGGACGTGGCCGCCTTCGATCCAACCAATCCCGGTGTCTATACAGGCGCCCTGCCCGAGGCGGCCCCCGTGCCGGACTTCGCAGGTGGCATGGCCCACGTTGACCGGATCTGGGATAACCTCAAGATGGTTCGCAAGGCGAGCTGGAAAACTCCGGAGGGGCACCCGGACATCTCGCCGAAGCACGAGTCCCTGATGCTCGCCGAAGCCTTCCGCGAGCTTGATCGCCTTCCCATGCCCGAGGCCGACGCCCAGTTCCGCACCTGGCTTGCGGAGAGCGTGAAGCTGACCGCCGCTTTCTCCGAACGAATGCACGACCCCGCGGCAACCGCGGAACAAATCGAGGCGGCGTTTTCCGCCACGGCGGCTTCCTGCCGCCAGTGTCACAAGGTGTATCGGGACTAATTACTTCCGTTTGCGGGAAGTGAGCATCGGCGGCTGGGGGAGCGGTCATGCGCTTGGCGTACTTGTCCATTTGGTGGGAAGGACTCTTGGATCCGGCGAAGGCCGTCGCGCTGATCCGCGGGGATCCGTCTGTTACAGGGTTCGGACGATGGCTGCTCATCATCGTTTTCTTCATGCTCGCCATCTATGGCGTCAGCATGGGGCTGTTCAATAGCGGCCTCGCTGCGGCGGTTTCCGCCGTCAAGCTACCGCTTCTCTATCTCTGCACGCTGCTTGTCTGCTTTCCGGCACTGTACGTTTTCAATCATCAGTCGGGACCGCGCCTGACGGTTCGCCAAACGGGACGCCTGTTGCTCATGGCAGTGAGCGTCAACGCGGTGGCTCTTTGCAGTTTCGCGCCCGTCGGATACTTCTTTGTCCTGACCACTTCCCGTGACGGGTACGAGTTTCTGGTCCTCATGCACGTGGCGGTGTTTGGATTTGCCGGAGCCATCAGCATCGGCGTCGTGGCGCATTTGTTCTCGGCTGTCTGCCAGGCGACGGGTCGGGCGCTCCGTTGGCAATTTCTACTTTCGTGGGCATTCCTGTATATGCTTGTCGGCACCCAGATGTCCTGGGCGCTGCGTCCGTGGTTCGGTGCCGCGGGCATCGAGTACGAGATCCTGAGGGGCCGCGAAGGTTCCTTCATCCAGGCCGTTTGGGGCCTGCTACACTAGACCAAAGGAGGAGTTAATCATGAGCTTGCCGCCATACCCCGAGGAATCCCTGCCGCCACCGTCGCCGTCTCCGGCCAGGCCGGAGAGCACCGTCGCCCTGCCCCAAGGCTTCTTCGCCAGGCTGGACTTCTTTCTCCAGAATCCCCACGAGATCACCTGCCGTTTGCGCGATGGGAAGGATCTCCCCACGCTGATCCGCATGTTCTTCACCCTGAGCATCGTGAACTGTGCGATCTACGGCGGGGTCATGGGCGGGAATAACCTGCTCCAAGGGGCGGACATGATCCTGTGGCAGAAGCTGGCCCTTATCATCACCACGGGTATCAAGGTGCCCATTCTCTTCCTGCTCACCCTGCTGATCGTGCTGCCGCCGATCTATGTCTCGAACTCGTTCTCGGGAGCCCGCCTTTCCTTCATGCAGGTCCTTGCCACGCTACTTGGGTCCATCGCACTGGCATCGACGATCCTGGCCAGCCTGGCAACGGTGGCGCTCTTCTTCTCGCTGACGACGATGAGCTACGATTTCATCAAGCTGCTGCACGTCGGGTTCTTCGCCTATGCCGGCCTGAGCGGGATTCTGTTCCTCGTGCGGCAACTGGAAGGGGTCACGTTGATCATGAAGACCCCGCTTCATTTGCAGGTCGCTTGGCTGATCCTCTACATCTTCGTCGGGACCCAGCTCGCGTGGGTGCTGCGGCCATTCATTGCATCGCCCAACGAACCCTTTCAGGTCCTGCGCAGCCGCTCGGGCAGCTTCTACGAATCGGTGCAGCATTCGGCTTTCCTGATGATCACGGGAAAGACCGAAAAGCCCGGCCCCTCACCGGAGAAACCATCCGCGCGCGAGGAAGGATACTGAGCGCGCCCTCAACCCACCGGCAGCCGCAGCTTCGCCACGCACTCCACGTGGTAGGTCTGCGGGAACATGTCCACCGGCGTTACCTGTTCAAGGCGATATCCAGCCGCGAGGGCGCTCTCCAGATCGCGCGCCATGGTCGTCGGGTTGCACGAAACGTATGCCATCACCGGAGCGCGGAGCGCCAAGAGCTGATCGAGGGCCTTCGCATCCATGCCGCCGCGGGGCGGATCGACCACCAGACGGTCGATCCGTCCCTCGATGGCGTTGACCATCGTCGGGAGCGTCAGGCGCATGTCGCCCGCCATGAAGGTTGCCTTGCCCACCCCGTTGCGCGTGGCGTTCTCCCGCGCGTCCCAGATGGCTTCCTGGATGATCTCGATTCCGTACAGCTCGCGAACCTGGTCGGAGCAGAAGATGCCGATGGTGCCCGTGCCGCAGTAGGCGTCGAAGAGCCGCTCGCCGCCGGTCAGCTCCAGCGCCTCGCGGGTCGTCTCGTAAAGCTTCTCCGCACCGAGCGTGTTCGTCTGGAAGAATGACGCCAGCGAGACGCGGAAGTTGAAGCGCCCGAGCTGTTCCTCGAAGGTCGATTCGCCACGGGTTGCCAGCACCACGCGGGCGCGGGCAATGTCGCTGACCGTGTCGTTGAGACCCCACGCGAGCCCCTTCAGCGTCGGCTCGGCGGCAAAGAGCGCGTCCGCCATCGCCGCGAAGTCCAGCTTCTCGTCACCGGTCAGCAGCAGCGCGATCAGCGCGTTCTCCTTCACGCTGTGGCGGATCACAAGCTGCCTCATGCAGCCGGACTGAAGCTCCGGAGTCCAGGCGTCGAGCCCCTGGCGCTCGCCCTCCGCGACCGCCGCCCGAAGGATCCTTTCCGACGAATCCGTGGCCAGATGGCATTGCTGGGCATCCAGGATTTCGCGCCAGTTGGACGGACGATGGAACCCGCCGATCAGCTTGCCATAGCGGTCGCGCTGGAAGGTGAACTCCATCTTGTTGCGATAGCGCCAGGTCTGCGGGCTTTCGACAAGCGGCCTGAACTCGACCGCATCCAGTCCCGGGAGCGACCGGAGCGAATCGCGCACGATGCGTTCCTTCGCGGCACGCTGGGCCTCGATGGGGACGTGCTGCCAGGTGCAACCGCCGCACGCTCCGAAGAGGCTGCAACGGGGCTCGACCCGCATGGGACCGGGCACGACGACTTCCTCAAGTGCCGCCTCGCCGTAGCTGGACTTCGCCTTCACCACGCGAACCTTGGCCCGGTCGCCGGGCGCCGCCCCACGGCAAAAGATCACAAAGCCCTCATGCCGACCCACCGCGTCGCCGCCGTAGGCCAACGAATCGAACGTGACTTCCAGAAGGTCTCCCTTCCGGGGGCGCTTGCGCTGGTCGTCGTTCTTGGGGCTCATTCGGGATTCCTTACCGGGGCGATTGCGGGCAGATGGTTCGCGAACCGCCCCCCGCAGAGCAAGCCCGCGTTTGGCAGGACGAGCAGGGGGGGGCGAGAGGGGGGTGCAGCTCCTCACCCAACCCATTGGTGGGCACGCACCATGTCTGGATCATCACCAAGGCGTTGATAAGTTCCGACGCGTGTCCCGGCAGGGACAACTGACTGTAGCCTGCCAATTCATTGGCGGGAACCGATTGATTGGGAATTCTCGTGCCGGATGGCACGACCGAAGGACGCGGTCGGCGCAAGATATGGCCGGGGCTCAGGCGTGCCATCCGGCACGCACTTTCACACAAACCCTCTGCAGGCTGCCCTTGAAACGGCCGGCTACCTCGGGCGTCCCATCGGGACGTTCCTACGGACGGTTTCATCCCCACAATCCGCTCGACAAACAGCTTTACGTTCGCGACCGTTGACCGGTGGTTGAACGACGATCAGGTGGGGTTGGTGATGGCGGAATCGAACAGCTCGGGGAGCCTCGCGGTGCTCCCTTTCTCTATCGTAACCCGTGGAGGCCCGTTTTTGCGACCTTCGGTGAAGGAGAGAGGGATAGCCCCATATGCTAGGACAACGAACCCCCTTCGGCGATTCTCGGCTCACTGCGGTTTGGTTGTCTGGTCCATTGGGTGCGGGCGTGGGAGGTGTCATTGGCCTGAAGTACCTCTACCTCGATGGCGCTCTCGGTCTGCTTGGGGCGCTTGTTGGATTGTTCAACGGGTTTGCCCTGGGTCTCTTTCTTCTATTGATAGTTCCGGCAAAGGATCCGGTTCTGTCGGGAGCCGTTGCGTGTGGGCTTGGGGCGGCCACACTGCTTCTATTGCCATCGTTTGACCCCCTGCTGGACGGAGCGATTTCGAATGTTGTGGTTCCGATTTACTTCGCGTTGCTCGCCCCCCGTGTAGGAGTAGCGCGCGAGTGACCGTCCCCGCCCTGCAAAGCCGCTCGACAAACAGCCTCACGTTCGCGACCGTTGATCGGCGGTTGAGCGACGATCAGGCGGGGTCGGTGTTGGCTGGGTCGAACCGCTCGGGGAGCCTTGCGATGCGGCATGATCAGGACGCCTTCGGCAACAGGCAGAGGTCGTGGTAGCTTGGAAACCTCGGCTTGGCGGTCCCATTTCATCTCCCAATTGTGAGCCATATAGAGGGTGGAGGACTCAAGATGCCGTCGGTCAGTCGTCGCACATTGGTTGGTCTCCTGATTGCGGGCGGAGCTGTTCTTGTGCTCGGAATTGGTTTCGGTTCCCCCCTACGGGAGTTTGTGATCGGTGCGGGCGCCGGGTTGCTTGGAGTGTCGGCTGTCTGGCTCGTGGGTTCTTTCGCGCGCTGACCGCCGTTTTCGGGGCTGTTCCCAGTACCGCTTGCAACCGGCGGGGCTGCGCTGCAAGGTCCTCGCGAGTTCACGAGGCTCCGCTGCGCGGGGCCCCCGGAGGCAGTTTCGTTCATGGGCAAGCCACTGGTCGCGGTCGTTTTGGGAACGCGGGCCGATTTCAACGTCATGAAGCGGTCGCTCGAATCGCTTCGCGTCATGGGCGTCCCTTATGTGTTTGAGATGGCTTCGGCCTGGAAGACGCCGGACCGCTTGGCGCGATTCGCCACCGGGGCCATCGACCAGGGAATCGAGGTCATCATCTGCGCCAGCGGCGGCTCTGCGGCCATTGCGGGCGTGATCGCCAGCCACACGACGCTCCCGGTCATCGCCATCCCCATCGATGCGACTCCGCTTCGCGGCCAGGACGCGCTGTATAGCCTCGTGCAGTCTCCGCCCGGGCACCCCGTCGCTGTCGTCGGGATCAACAACAGCGAGAACGCCGTCCTCCTCGCCACGCAGATCCTCGCGAATAAATATCCGAGATTCCGTCAGGTGCTCCACCACGCCCGCACGGTGGCGGCCCAGAAGATCGAGGCCACCTGGAAGGAGCTCGCCAACGAGTATCCGGACCTCTGCCAGGTGGAGAAGACCGCGCCGAATCTTGGCCGCGGCACCGCCTCCGACCGTGAGACGGATCCGGGGGACGACGTGACGCCCGCGCCCGATCAACCGACAGCGCTCAACCCGGACCGCATCCGGCCCGGCGCGACTCTTGGCCGCCCCAATCCCCTCCCGCGCATTGATGCGGAGGCCCTCGTCGCCACTCCCGAGCCCCAGGAACCCGGCAACCAGACGGAAGACCGCACGCCGGACTTCGAGGACAACAAGACCAACGTTCGCCCCATCCCCGATTTTCCTCCGCCGCCTCGTCTTTCCGACCTGACTCCCCTTGCCGTTCCCGAGCGCCCCATCCGCGTGCAGGACACCCCGCTCGATGTGGAGCGCATTTCTCCGCCCACCCCCTTCGACAAGGCCATCAATCTGGCTGAGGCCTATGTCGATACGAAGGTCTTCCAGATCAAGCATGACGATCCGGACGAGGACGTGCTGGCGCATGCCATGATGGTTCTTCTGGAGGGCGGCATCGTCGCCTTCCCGACCGACACGGTCTACGGCCTCGCCGCGGACGCCACGAATGCCAGCGCCGTGAAGCGTCTATACGAGACCAAGGGGCACGAGGCCAGCCGCAAGTCTCTCTCCGTTCTCATCCACTCGCAGGACCTGCTCGAGACACTCGTTCGCGAAGTGCCCGCCTCGATCGAATCGGTGCTCGAGAAGCATTGGCCGGGTGGTCTTTCCGTGCTCTTCTACAAACACCCCAACGTGCTGCCGACCGTGAGCGAATCGCCGTCGATTGCCGTGCGCATCCCCAACGACCCGCTGGCGCTCAAGGTGCTGGAACTGGTGGGGCGCCCGTTGGTCGTCATCAACGCGTCGTTGGGATCCTCGCCAGCGGCGGTCGACGCGCGCCATGTGCTGGATCGCTTCGAGGGGAAGATCAACTGCGTCCTCGACGCCGGGCCGTGCAAGACCGGCAGCACGTCGACGGTTCTCAGTGTGTTGTCGGAACCTTTCGAGATCCTGCGCGACGGCGCCGTCCCCGCATCCGATATTCGCAAGATTCTCGGCGGGCGTCTGAAAGAGTGAGAACACTCCGCCCATGACGGTCGTCTTCCTCAACGGCCAATTCGTCGACCAGCAGGACGCCGCCCTCGATCCGCTGGACCGCGGGGTGATGCTGGGCGATGGAATCTTCGAAACGATTCGGTTCGAGGAAGGCCACCTGCTGTTTCACGTCGCCCATTTTGCGCGGCTGGGGCGTAACGCCCGCATCGTCGAGATCCCCTGGAACATGCCACCGGAGGAACTGCTCGCCCTCTGCCAGCAAGTGATCGACGCCAACAAGCTGCATCGTGGGCGATTGCGCATCACGGTCACCCGTGGCGAGCTTGGTGCCAGCCCCGAGATCGGAGCCGCCAGCGGGGCCCCGACCGTCATCATCCACGCCACCTCCATCAACCAGGACGCGCTGGAATCCCAGCGCCAGCGCGGCTGGACCGCGACCGTGGCGCCCTTTCCCGTCAATCATCAGTCTCCCTTGGCTGCCGTGAAATCGACCAGCTATCAGGCGAATCTGCTCGCGCGTCACACTGCTCGCCGCGATGGCTTTGACGAGGCGATCCTGCTCAACACGGATGGATTGCTGGCGGAAGGCGCCATGACCAACCTTTTCGTGGTCAAGGATGGGCGCGTGCTCACGCCACCTGTCCACGATGGCGCTTTGCCGGGAATATTGCGGCTCAAGCTTGGTATCATCTGTGCGCGGCTCGGCATTCCCTGGGCCGAGGAATCGATCGCGTTGGAGCAACTGCTGGATGCCGACGAAGCCTTCCTGACCAACGTGGTCGTGGAGGTCATGCCCCTGGTCAAGGTTCGTGACCGGCGCATTGGGAGCGGTTCTCCCGGCGAGGTGGCCGACCGGCTTCAGCGGGCACACCGACTCGATGTTGACCAATTTCTTGCGACGATGCGGAAAGGATGAAGCACGCGTGGGATTCGACGATATTCTCAAGAAACTCCTGAAGGGCGCCGCGAAGGGTGCCTTTGCGAAGGAGCATCGCAAGCGGCGTCGTCCCTCTTGGGAGGAGCAGGTCGCCTCGCGCGTGATCTCCGCCGTCGATGCCTACGTGGCGGGCCAGACCTCCGCACGCCAGACGCCACCGCCTGCGCCGCCGATGCCGCCTGCGGCGAGCACCGTTGCGAGTGTGCCGCCGCCGCTACCGCAGCAGGCGAGTCACCCCGCCGACGCCCGTGCCCTCACCATCATGCGCGCCATGGTCGCGGCCGCCAACGCGGACCACGAAATCGACGAGCACGAGCGCCGTCGAATCTTCGAGAAGGCCGAATTCATGGGCCTGAGCGACAGCGATCGTCGCTTGGTCCATGCGGAGTTCGAGCGACCCCACTCGGTCGCTGCCATCGCTCGTGAGGTGGGCGGTGACGCGGCACTCAGTCGGCAGGTCTATCTGGCGGCGTTGCTCGTCGTGGATCTCGACACGCAGTGCGAACGCATGTTCCTGACGCGACTCGCCATCGCCCTCGGGCTCCCGCCGAGCGAGGTGCAGGAACTGCACGAGCAGGGCGAACTCTAGCAGCGTCTCAGAATACCATCCAGATTTCGCCGACCGACGCATCCTGTGCGACCTGAATCGACATGCTCAGCGACGTCATGCCTGGAACGTCCGTCCATCCGGAAAGTTCCAGTGTCTGACCCGCCAGCGAGGACGGGATCGTGATCGTCAGCTCCGTCGACTCGCCCGGAAGGATCGTGGGGCGCGGGTGCGCCGCAATGACCGCTGGCACACCACCGGCGAAACGAAGCTGGCCGATATTCAGCGGCCCGAAGCCACTGTTCTCGATCGTATAGACAGCTGTCACTTCATCCGCGGCACCAGGAATGGTCACCGTGTCTGAGAAGCCAGCCAGCGGCGTGGCGTTTCGGGTGATCGTGACGGCAGGCAGACCCGCATCGCTTCCGTCCAGCGACCGGAGGTACGCTGTCAGGTTCGCCAGTTCCTCGGTCGTGAAGCCGCGCACGTGGGCGCCTGCAGCCGCCAGGTGATCGGGCGTCACGATGCGGACCTCGTCCACGCTCAATCCACCCGACGGCCCGTTCTTCAGGACCGTCACGGTGTTCGTGCCTGCGGCAAACGCGATGGGGAAGCGGGCGATGCGCCACTCGTTCGGCAGGTAGCTAGGGTTGTTGCCCGTCATCGGGAACGCCGCAGTGTTCGTGTTGGCGCCGATGCGAACGCCGAAGTTGCCGGTCGCATAGCTCATGCTGTATCGGACGTCCACATAGCCTGTTCCTGCGGTGGATGAGACGATCCCCTCGAAGTTCAGGATACCGAGTTCATCGAAGCCAACGAACGCCCCCTGGTGCCACTCCTTCATGGGTGCCCAGTCGACTGTCTCGACGCTGACGGCACTGCTGGAAGTCGCGTCCTCCGCCTGCACGAGCAGTCCTCCAGCCGTGGTGAAGACCTCCTCAAGGGTCGTTGCGCTTCCGTTGTGCAGGTAGGGTGCCGAGTCGTGAAGGCCCAGCAACGTTGGCGTGTCTATACCGGTCAGCGTCGCGCCAAGGCGCGAGCCCGAGGCCACGTTCATGGTGCCGACGTCGTGCATGGTCCTGTCGGTGAAATCGGTCGCCGGGGAATGGCAGGACGCGCAGTTGTTCGCGGCAAAGAGGGCCTGTCCGGCAAGCGCCGCGGCACTGAGCGACCCATCGGATTGGCGATGGGGGCTGCGTGGCAGATGGCTGGTGCCGAGCGAGGCAACATAGGCCGCGAGTGCGTCCAGGTCCTCGCTGTGACCCGCCTTCGGTGCGCCGAGCGTGTCCATCAGGCTGGCCCAGTCGGAGTCCTGCAGGAAGCCCTCGCCGCCGAAGCCGTTGCGGATGTCGTTCTCGAAGTCCTGGATTTCGTCGAAGTTCGCGCTCCAGTGCACGTTGCCGTGCCAGGTCCCCGAGCGGCCGCGAAGGTCCGCCGTGTTACGGAATCCTTCGCCGCGATTTGTGAAGTCCCAGGTCCTGCCATCGTGTCCACCGGCGACGTGACAGGTCGCGCAGCTCATGTAGCCCTCGGCACTCATGCGCGGGTCGGATGCGTGATAGAAGATCTGCTTCCCAAGGAGCACTTCATCGTGCAGCAATTCACGAGCGACCACCGGGATGGCTTGCGACGCGACGTTGCCATTGCCCGAGACGATGAAGGCATCGGCGCCCAGCACCGTTATCGTGCGATCCATGAAGTCGGCTGTATAGACACGGCTCGTCGACGGATCGACGACAAGTCCCTGTGGTGCCAGACCCGTCTGCCAGCGGGTCGAGATCGTGCCGGGGTCACTGGGATTGAAGAAGTCCAATACATCCAGGACCGCGACCTGCGCGTTGCCTTGCAGCGAGATGAAGGCGTAGTCACCGAGGGGGCTGAAATCGATCGCGGTGGGGGAGTCGCTGTTGTCTATATCGAGACGATAGCTTGTGTCCTCGGCCCCCGAAGCCAGATTCACCAGCATCATCATCGCGCGGACCGTGTTGTCCTGTGAGAGGGCCTGATTGGGAGCCGAGAAGGTGCCACGCTCGGTGTTGTCCTTCTTGCCCACAATCCACGCCCATTCCCCGTCCGGTGAGATGTTGATACCGGCCAGATAGTTGGGCACACCGCGGCCGCCCGCGCTGCTATCGACGGTGTGGCTGCGTGCGAGGCGAATGGTTCGCGTCAGCGTCAGCGTCATCGTGCCGAGCGCCACATCGTAGACCGATCCTTGGTGCTCGCCGGAAATGAACCGCGTGATCAGCGCACGAGTGCCGTCGTGGGTGATCGCGATGGCGCGCGGATAAGGGCCGAGCACCACGCTGTGCGTTTGCACCCGTGTCGTCGCATCGAAGCGCCGCAGCGTGCCGTCGCCTTCGCACGACACGAGGAGGGCGCTGCCATTCGGCAGTGCGGCCACCGCCACAGGGCGTGAGCCGTAACCGGTGCCCATCGTCGCGATCAGCGCGCCGGTTGCGGCATTGAGTACATGAAGCTCGTCACTCTCGCTCGATGCGACCCACAGGGTCCCGTCTCCGGGAAGCGCGACGCTCATGGGATGCTTTCCAACGGCACTTTCCCAGAGGATCGCGTTGGTCGCCGTTACGACGGCGGTTACCGTCCGCGCATCAGGGTTGGCTGTATAGACAGTACCAGAAACCGAATCAATCGTGATCATGCTGCTGCGCGTTGCCCCCGGGTTGGCGGGAGGCGTCAACACGCTGATGGTCCTCGACACGGCGTTCAGCGAACCCTGCGCGTCGCGCACCTGGACGGTCACCTGATAATGGCCTGCGGCTGTATAGACATGATTCGCGGACGTTGCCGCGCCCCAATCGGTCCTCGCTGTTCCATCGCCAAAGTCCACGCGATACTCCACGGCACCACCCTCAGGATCGCTGCCCGACCACGACAGCGCGACCGAGGCACCGGGCTGCGCGACTTCCGGCGACGCGATCACTGCGCCCACCATGGGCGGCTGGTTCCCTGCGCCGAGCGAGGCCCCAGTCGAGAAGGTGAAGCTGTACGCCTCCAGCGGATTCCCCATCGCGTCCTGAATCGCGGCGGTCAGCAGCACCTCGTAGGTCGTGTTCTGCGCGAGGGGACTTTGCGGAGTCACTGTCAGTAGCTTGCCCTGACCGAAGGAATGCCAGGTCGGCACCGGATCGCCGCCCAGCGGCCGCACGATCAGCGAGACACCATCCACGATGGTCTCGGTCCGAAGCGTCTCGGGGATCGAAAGTGTAATCGGGCAGACCGTGGAGAAGTTCGTCTGTCCCGCCGTCGGCACGTGGTAGAGCACGTAAGGCGAGCGCGTGTCCGGCTCGGCCTGATGGGCCCAGATCGCCATACCCGGCCCCAGCGTCCCGTAGCCGCCCGTGAAGACGAGATTCCCCACCGGCAAGGCGAACTGGCTCGCGTCGAGCGTCACATCGTTCGTCGCCAACGTCAGCTCGACCTCGAAGGTCCGCATGTCGATCTTGTAGTTGTTCATGAAGGCGTACTCGTCCTGGAACGTCACGTACTGATTCGATCCGGGAAGGTTCCGATCAGCCACGACCTTGAGGTCGGTCGGATCGGAAAAGTCCACCACCATAAAGCCCGCCTGGCTACCCGGCCCGCCCTCATTGTCGCGGCGCGGGAAGAAGACGTAGTGCCCGTAGACCTCGGGCCAGTAGCCGCCGGGGTTCTCCTCCTTCAGCACATCCAGCAGGATGGGATTCGTCGGGTCCGAAATGTCATAGGTGCAGACACCCGTGCCGGTCATGTCGGCTGCATAGACCAGGATATTCCCCATGATGAACGGAAAGCCCACCACGCCGGTCTGACCCAGATGATCCCAGCTGTGAAGGATCGCGGGACCGGTGCGGGCTCCACCGTTCGCCCAATCATAGATATACTGACCCGGGCCGCGTCGCACGGCGATGAAGGAATTGCCGCCGACGGGGCTGTAGCTCCAGAAGTCCTCCACGCCCCAGGGCGATTGGGTCCCCGAACGATTGATCCCGCCGACGAGAAGCCCCGTGTCCTCGATGTCAGCGTGCGTCAGGCCACTGCCTAGAATCGCCGGACCGCTTCCGCCAATGCGAAAGCTGTTCACCCAATGATCGTCCGATCCATCGCAGAGCGATCCGTCGCCGCTCACGCAATGCGGCCCGATGTATAGATCGTTCCCCGAATGGAAGTAGGCGTGGGCATGAAAGCCGGTTGCTCGGAAGGGAAACACAGTCACCTGGGGAGAGGCCGGATCGCTGACGTCGTATAGACGCACCAAGTTGTCGGCGCCCCCCTGGCTTCCGGGGGCCTCGGGAACGGTGATGATGCGATCGCCGTGAAAGGCGATGATGGCGGTGCGGCCCTGCTCGGGCGAAATCGGTCCGGAAATCAACTCACCGGGTGTGCGCGCGACGTTCGGGAACGGAATGGCCAAGGCAAACTGGGCGGGCGCGATTGCTGCAAGAACCAGGATGCGGGATACTAGGGCTGTGGGGGTCACGGGAGGGAGACGCTTCCTCAAGTTTTTTCCGGAGGAAGCTTATGCCGTCATGTCAAACTCGTCAACAGGCGAAACTCCTACCCCTGCTTGGGCCCACCATCCTTCACGGGGACGCGCTCGCGGGAGAGCAACGTCGCCCGAGCCATCGTATAGTTCACCACGGCCACACCAAGCAGTACCACCGCACCGCCGCCGACCATCCATGGTGTCACTCGCTCATTGAGCAGCAGCACTCCCACCGCCAGCGCGACCACTGTATTCAGGTAGGTCGTCGTCCCGGCTACGTCGGCGGGAAGCGTCATCACTACATACATATAGCTGACGTACCCGAGCCACGAGCCGACGACAATCAGGTGGATCACTGCGCCAATGGCGGCCGGGGAGATCTCGCGCACCTGCCAACTCCCAGAGAGCGTGCAGACGATCGCCGCCGCCACGCCTCCCGCCAGGCTCTGCGCCGCTGCGGTCATGAGCGGATGCGTACCGGGTCGGTAGCGCTTGGCGATGAAGCTCCCGAGCGCCCATGAAAGCGGCGACAGTACCAGCGCCCCCATCGCCCACCAGAACATCGGCCCGCGCACCGACTCGCCCGCCGTGTGGCCTCCGCCGAGCGCCTCGCGCACGTCTGGATAGACAATCACAAACAGCCCCATGAATCCCACCGCCAGCCCCGCCCAGGCCAGCCGTGGAACCCGCTCGCCTGCGAACGCCGAAAGGCCCGCAAAGATCAGCGGCGCCGAGTTCACCATCAGCGCCGCGAAGACGCTGTCCACGTGCTGTTGGGCCCATGCCACCAACACATTCGCGCAGCACAGCAACAGGCATCCAACGGGAGCCAGCCGCAGCCAATCGCGTCGTGATGGAAACTGGATTCCGAAGCATCGCAGCGCCACCATCAGCGCGGCCCCGGCAAACACGAAGCGGATCGCCGCCAGCGTCAGCGGAGGAAACGCCGTGGTCGCCACCTTGATCCCCGCATAGGTCGTCCCCCACGCGATGCTCACGCAGACGTAGGCGGCAAGGGACAGGTACTTCCGCTTCGCCACCGGCGGTCTCTCGGGGATTGTCGTCAAGCTTTCGCCAATGCACCCATCAGGGAGTCGAAGATCACGCGCCCATCGACGCCACCCAGTTCCGTCTCCATGGCACGTTCCGGGTGCGGCATCATGCCGAGCACGTTCCCCTCGCGGTTCATGATCCCCGCGATGGAGGCCACCGATCCGTTCGGGTTGTCGGCGTACTCGAACACCACCTGCCCGTTGTCCTGGAGCGACTTCAGGCCGTCGTTGTCGATGAAGTAATTCCCCTCTCCGTGGGCGATCGGGACGCGGAGTCGCTGGCCCGCCGACGCGGCGTTCGAAAACGCTGTGCCCGCCTGCTTCACCACCAGATCCGTCCAGAGGCAGCGGAACTTGAGGCCACTGTTACGATGAAGGGCGCCGGGAAGCAGTCCCGCCTCGCAGAGAATCTGGAAGCCGTTGCAGACGCCTAGGACCAGGCCGCCGCGGCTCGCGTGCTCGCGAACCGATTCCATCGCGCGGGAAAAGCGCGCCAGCGCGCCACAACGCAGGTAGTCACCGTAGCTGAAGCCACCCGGCACGGCGATCAGGTCCACGGGCTCCGTGAGGACGTCCGAATGCCAGAGCTTCACCAGATCCCAGCCCATCAACTTCACGGCACGGTGCATGTCCTGGTCACAGTTCGAACCGGGGAATGTGATGACGGCCACCTTGAGTGACATGGGTCAGGCTCCTTCAGGAAATCTGGCGCACTTCGGCGCCGTGGTCGTGCCCGATGACGAGGGCCTTGCAATAGCCGATGAACAGGCCCGTTTCCATCACACCAACAACCGTCTTCAGCCGCTGCTGCATCGCCATGGGATTGGCGATCCCGTTCGAAAATCGACAATCGACGATGTAGTGCCCCTCATCGGTCAGGAAGGTCGCACCATCCGCGCCCGTGCGCAGCCGTGTCTCGCATCCTAATGCCGTCAGCTTGGCGATGGTTGTCTCATGTCCGAATCGGACGATCTCCACCGGCAGGCGAAAGCCCAGACCAAGCCGTTCCACCAGCTTTGATTCGTCCACCACGATCAAGTGACGACGCGACCAATCGGCCACCATCTTCTCACGGAGCAATGCACCGCCGCCCCCCTTGATCATCGCGCCATCGCGGGTCACTTCGTCCGCGCCATCGATGTATAGATCGATGCGATGATCGCGACCCAGCGGGATGATTGGTACGCCATGCTCCGCGGCCAGCGTCTCCGTTGCCTTGGAGGTGCAGACTCCCTTGATCTGGAGCCCCTGCTCGCGCACGCGCTTTCCAAGTGCCTCGACCAGATAGGCCGCCGTGGAGCCCGTTCCCAGGCCCACGACCATTCCCTGCTCCACGTGCGCCGCGGCTGCAAAGCCCGCATGCTTCTTTTGTTCTGCTGCGCCCACCATCGGCTCCTTGCCCGTCCCGACCACTTAGTGGCCGAGGTAGTGTTTCCGGTAGCACTTGTTGAGCGTGTGCGCGCTCTGGTACATCGAATTGGGGCTCATGAAGTGGCTGAACTCGAACGTGATCAGCTTGTCCACCCCTGCCTCGCGCGCCGCGTCGATCTTGAACTTCAACTTCGGCCAACCGATGGGAGGAAACTTGATCGGCATGTCCCGGTCAAACGATTCGACGTTCGACCACGAGGTGATCTTGTGCCGACGGGCCAGTTCGGCGTTCGCCTGCAGGTAGTCCTTCAGCACCGGATAGTCCACATGCCCGTCCTGGAAGGCCACGATGTCCACCAGCCCCTGGATGCGCGAGAAAACCTGACCCCACTCCTTCTCGTGCTGATCCAGGCTGATCGCGTCGTCGAACTGCTTGATCCCCTTGATGTACGGGGAAATCAGGATCGGGAGCTGCCGCAGCCCGCGCAGGTGATTGGCCAACTGCTCGTAGACCTTCATCACCCCTTCGTCGAAGCTGTTGATCTCATGGCACATGTACCAGCCCTGGAAGGCCTTGCGGTGCCCGTACTTGGCAAAGAACTCGTCACAGAAGGCGCGATTGATGTCGACCTCCTTCTGGGGCTGACCGCTGTGCCAGTACTCGCCCGAGTCGTAGGTCCCGAAGAAGAGCTTCATGCCATTGGCTTCCGCTTCCGTCAGGAAGATGTCCACCAGGTCATAGCCCGTCAGCAGATGCGGATGGCGCTTGCGCAGCACCTGCGAATCGAAGGTGCAGCGATCCTTGTAGCCCGCGCGGATGATGATAACCGTGTCGATGCCGATGTCCTTCATGGCGCGGAAGTCCGCCGCCCACTCCTCCGGGCCCCAGTTCTGATAGGGAATATCGTGAGTGATCTCATCCAGGAAGGTTCCAGTAATCATGACACACCTCGTCCTTTCACGCGACAGGCAATGGCCGGGCATCCCCGGACGCCCGGGAGCATGGCAACCAAGCGACCGGGGGAAAGGGGATTTTGGAGGGGGAGATCAGTGTATAGGGGGACTTTGGAAGAGTCGCTGGACCCACTGGACAAGTTGGTCGGCAACTGGCGAGTCTGACCTGATATAGCCGTGGCCGATCGCCTTCCCATATGGCACGCCCGGTACTTCCTGCCACGCCAGCCATGTATGCAGCAGCGCCTTGCGCCTGGCGCCATCGGCAAACAGGCGTTCGGCAGCAGGAATGGCGTCGACGGAACTCGTAGCGTAGGAGTATAGCCATGAATCCGTTGGAACCAGCGGGAGGATGAAGTCTTCCAACGCGCCAGCCGAACGGTTGTCGGGCATCAACCATGCCCCAAATCTCGGCAGTAGCAACGACGGCTCTGCCTGGATAATCGTTCCCAACGGGTCGGCCGAATATGGCACATTTGGATAACCCTTTTCCATCAAGATCTTCCGTACTTTCTCCCAGCATCTCTGCACACTCGTATCCGCATCGACCACGATTCCAACGACGTCGCCATCGCTCCCCTTCAGATGGCCGGGAAGAATTCTGAGAAGCGGATCGATCCCTTTACAGTCCTTGACTGTTTCAATTGGTGGGACGCGTCGGCGCTGGCACAGGTTTGAGACGACGTGCAGGTCATCGTTCCCCTCAAAGAGCAGCACTTGAGTGCCCATGCTCAGCGGACCTCGATCCGTTCTTGAGCGACGACTTCCAATTCCTCGCCCCGGAAATAAGTGGGAACGATTTCATCGCCGACTCGTGTCAGCCGCAGCAGCAGACCCGCGTCCTCCTCCTCGGACTCCGACGCTGCCTGCTGAAACGCCTCCACAGCGTCCCAACTATGCGAGGTGGCGAAGACCTGCACGTCCAGCTTCTTGGCGAGTTGGAAAACCAGCCGCCATGCGTCGTATTGGACGGTGTGGTGCAGGCCGTTCTCGAACTCGTCGATAAGGAGGAGTCCGCCCTCCACATTGACCATCGAAAGGATGATACCGAACAGGCGATTGATGCCGTCGCCCAAAGACCTGAGCGCGACAGGTCGGAGGAAGCGATCGACTCTAGCAACTGCGATACGCTCTGATTCAGCATTCTCCACCATGCCCACGCCCCTGATGGATGGATCGATAAGCCTTAGGGCCTCGACGACCTGCTCCTCTCGATCTGTCAGGGCCACCATATCCCAAAGCCTTCCCAGTCGCCTCTGCGGTTGAGCGATCGCGGCATGAATGAGCAGTGAGGCACACCGGGCAGGCCGTGCTTGCCTGTCCAGTTTGCCTCGCAAGCATTCCACTGTAGCTTCGTAGTCGGTATCGGTCCCGATTTCGTCATCCTCGTGCTTGCGGGTAACGGTTCCGCTCCACTGAGTCGCTGTGGGGGGGATTCGAGCTGTACCAAGCTCATCGGTTGTCTGAAGTGGACCGACCTCTCGGGCCGATCCCATGTACAGCTGTATGCCAGTCTTCCCACACTCCGTGGTGCCCTCAATCGATAGGGGATGACTCGCGCTGGCAAGCTCGTAATTCCAGAAAAGGCTGCTGAACTCCGCAAGAAAGCGGTCAGGAGTGATGAGATCCCCCTTCCCCAGAAACATGGATAGCTCACCACGAATCCTCTGGAGTTCGCCTATCATGTGAAACGAACCGTTAGTCGCGAATATACTGAGCGCCTCAAGCACCGACGACTTGCCCGTATTGTTCCGCCCCGTGATCATGTTCACACGGGCGAGGTTCTCCAGGCGCAGTTCCCGGAAGGCCCGAAAGTTCTTGATCGTTAAACTCGTTAGCGGCGCCGCCACGTCTGTCGTTCCTGACCGCGAAAGGGAATCGGTGGGCGACGTGATCAGATTGTCGCCCCGTTTGATGGTCAGGCTCTTCCTTTCCGCCCGGAATGCAAGCCCTACCATACCCAGTCGCTTCCCCCCTGATTTGAACCGTCCCTCCCAGATCTACCGCCCATTATCGTTGCCCCGCCCGAGGGGCATCTCTCCCCCTACCTCCTGAGTGAGAGACGACGTGAACGCTGTCCTCGGTCTTGACCGACCCCACAACTGTTCACGCCGTCTTCCCGGCCGACCGCCCTATCGTTGGCTTCATGACCACCGCGCGATGCTTGCTGTGTCGCGCTGGCTCTGGGTGGGATGGAACCGGCGGGGCGACCAAGGCACTCGCTCGGGATGATCGCCTCCGCGGGCAAGGGGTTGGCAGGCCTCGTTGAGCGGCAGGATCGACAATCGACGGAGGCGTCCAACATGCCCGGCGCGCCTCCGCCCGTCCCTACTCCCATTCGCAATCCCATGACAGCCACGGAATCCCTGTTGCATCGGCACGGGGGAGGTCCGTAACGTCCCGCGCCCCGAGTTTGTGAAAATAATCACAACCCGGATTCATCGCGGGCGTTGACGCGGAACCCGGCCCTTCGCACAAAAGGGGCCGTTCATCCGCCGCGTTCGGTGCGCAGGCGCACCACACATTCGCACACCAGAGCATCCACCACATGGCTGATCAAACCGTCCACCCATCCCTGAAGCCCGGCACCGAGGATATCAGGTTCTTCCTGAACGACCGGGAGGTCGTGGGCAAAAAAGGTGAAACGATCATCACCGTGGCTGCCCGCGAGGGCGTCTACATCCCGCACTATTGCTGGCACCCGTCGCTCAGCGTCGCGGGCAACTGCCGCCTGTGCCTCGTGGAGGTCCACCTCCCCGATCCGCGCAACCCCGATGCGCCCGCCAAACCTGCTCCCAAGCCCGTCATCGGCTGCCAGACCCCGATCAGCAACGGCCTTCGCGTCTATACCGAGTCCAAGGTCGCCCAGGAATGCCAGCAGGGCATGATGGAGTTCCTGCTCGTCAACCACCCGCTCGACTGCCCCATCTGCGACCGCGGCGGCGAGTGCCAGCTCCAGCGCTACTCCATGGAGTACGGCGCCGGGCACACGCGCATGGCCGACGAGAAGCGCAAGTTCCACAAGCCCCAGGCCGACCCCCTCATCGACATCGAGCGCAACCGCTGCATCATGTGTACCCGCTGCGTCCGCTTCAACGACGAGGTCGGTGGCGAGCACGTCATGGGCGTCTTCGACCGCGGCGAGGGGAACTACATCGGCACCTTCGGCCAGGGCCCCGTCTCCAACATCCTGTCCGGCAACATCATCGACATTTGCCCCGTCGGCTGCCTCACCTCCCGTCCCTTCCGCTTCAAGGCCCGTGTTTGGGAACTCGCCCAGACCCAGTCCACCAGCATCTGGGACGCCTCTGGTGCCAAGGTAACCCACTGGACGCGCAATCGCAAGCTGATGCGCACCACGCCCCCCTCCCGCAAGGCCCACGACCGCTACACGGTCAACGAGGACACGGAGGAGTTCATCGACAACATCACCCGCTTTGGGTCCGACTTCGGCCTGCACGCGGATCGTTGGGACGAGAGCCGCATCCGCATCGGCGGAACGCTGATCCCGGGCGCCTTCGTCGAGGCGGTTCGCCAGGCGGCCGGCTCGCTCGCCAAGACCAAGGTCAACCATGGCGCCGATTCCATCGCGGTCCTCGTGTCGCCCCGCGCCACGATGGAAGAGGGCTTCCTCGCCGCCAAGTTTGCCCGCACGGTGATCGGCAACGACAACGTGGACTGGCGCATGAGCTTTGCCACGGCGGCCTCCGCCGACGCGGCTTCGCTGGCTTTCCAGCACGCTGACGGTGACCTGAACGACGGCTTCAGTGCCGTGGTCCTGGTCAACGGCGACTACCTGCATCAGGTCCCGACTTTTGCCATGCGCGTGAAGGAATATGCGCGCCTGAACAACAAGCCGGTCATCATGATCGGCCACCACCATGACGCCTACTTCTCCAAGTGTGCCGGTCGCCGTCAGTACGGCTGCCGTCCCGCGGAGACCTCCCGCGCGCTTGAGTTGCTGTCCCTCGCCATCAAGGGCGATGCGGCGGGCAACGGCGAACTGGCGAAGATCTTCTCCGTCGCCGAGTCCGAGGTTGCCTCGCTGGTCGATCTGCTGAAGGGAGTCGCCGGCAAGGCGCTCCTGATCCAAAGCCTCGAAGATATGAACGGCGCCTACCTGCCGTCGGAAGTTCCCGCGGCCCTGACGCTCAAGGCTGCCCTCGGCGCCACTTGGAAGTACATTCCCGTGCTTCGCGACCGTAATGCCTTCGGCCTGTACGCTGTCGGCGCCCAGCCCGGACGCCTCCCCGGCAGCGAGGAAGCGGTTCGCAAGGCTTGGAAAATCAATGAGAAGGCGCAGATTCCGACCGCCGGTGGCCAGCACGCCCGCGATCTGGTCGCCGCCATCGAGGAAGGGCGCATCAAGGGCCTCCTCGCCCTCGGCGCCGATGTGCTTTACAGCTACCCCGATCAGGACCGGCTCCTCGCGGCTCTGGAGAAGCTGGAAACCTTCGTGGTCTCCGACCTCTTCAATTCCGAGATCACCCGCCGCGCCACGGTTTTCTTTGCCGCCGCCTCCAACCTGGAGCGCGATGGCGTGATGGCTGACCTGGAAGGCAACCTGGCCCGTCTCAAGGATGTGGACGGCCCGACCGGTGGCGCTCGCCCCGATTGGGAGACCCTAACCGGCATCGCGACCATGATGGGTTCGACCGCCTTTGCCTACGAGTCCGTCGAGGACGTCTTCAACGAAATGATCCGTCTCGTGGCTCCCGGCTTCCGTGGCAGCTTCACAGGACTGGAACTCGCCGGACCGGCCAACGACCACTCGGTGCAGGATCCCGGTGGTGCCCGCCGCCGTACCCCGGCCTACAACCCCGGCGACTATCGCGTCGACGGCGCGCATTTGCGCTGGTCGTCCGAGCCCTTTGCCGGTGCGATTCCCGCTGTTGCCGCCGAGGCGCCCGCCGCCGCCGGTCAGTTCCTCCTGACTTGGGGCGAGCACGTGCAGGGCGACGACTACCACCTGAACCACGCCTCGATTGCTCACCTGCTGAAGGCCAAGCCCTACGTCGAGGTTCATCCGGCGGATGCGGCGACCCTCGCGCTGGAGGACGGCAAGCGTGCCGTGCTGACCGTCGGGACCGAGTCCATCGAGGTCACGGCACGGGTCCGCAAAGGCCCTGCTCAGGGAACGCTTTATTTCCCGGCAGGTCTGGGCGGGCTCAAGCTGACGGGCTTGGGCGAATCGTTGACGGCAGGGCTTCAACCCGCGTTGGAGACGGAGTTGGCCTCCGTTTGACGGGGGTGAAGTGACAGGAAGCGGGGCCGGAAGTGGTCCAGTCTGCGATTGACTCACCTCGGTTGGGTCACCTTAAGTTCCGCGTCCTCAAGGTAGGGTTTGTGAATTTTTTCTCAAACTGGCCGGGCATGAGTGCGTCCGCCACACCACGACAGGCTAAAGGGCATGCAATTTCTCTTTGATTTCTTGGGACAATTCATCGGTGGTCCGGCCAACGCCTTCATGGTGGTGGTCGCGCTGATCAAGATCGCTCTGATCCTGGGCGGTATCCTGCAAGTCGTCCCCTTCATCATCCTTTTCGAGCGCAAGATCATCAGCTGGGTGCAGGACCGACCCGGCCCGAACCGCGCTGGTCCCTGGGGCGTTCTCCACGGCATCCTCGACGGTGCGAAGCTCTTCTTCAAGGAGACGATCACCCCGTCGGGCGTCGATAAGTCCCTCTACCTGCTCGCTCCTGTCATCGTCGTCATTCCCGCGTTTGTCGCGCTTTGCCTCGTGCCGGTTGGCCCCATCATCGAGGGCTCTCACCTGGCGGCGCTGGCCAACTTCTTCGGCCTCGATCCGGCGATGGTCGGTCCTTCCGGCCAGATCAACCGGATTGCCTTCGCGATCACCAACCCCAACGTCGGCATCCTCTACGTTCTCGCGATCACCTCAGTGGGCGTCTACGGGATAACGTTGGCCGGTTGGGCGTCCAACAACAAGTGGTCGCTCCTCGGCGGCATCCGTGCCTCCGCCCAGATGATCAGCTACGAAATCACGCTCTCCCTTGCCATCATTTCGGCGATTCTCCTCTCGGGGAGCCTCAATCTGTACGACATCATCGGCTCTCAGACCGCCCCGATGAATGGCGCATCGGTCAATCCGCTCGCGTTCCTTCACTGGCACGTCTTCGCGGCGCCGGTGGCGTTCCTGCTGTTCATCGTTGCCATGTTCGCCGAGACCAACCGCGTGCCGTTTGACTTGGCGGAAGCGGAGCCGGAACTGACCGGTGGCTTCCACACCGAATACTCGTCGATGCGCTTCGCGCTGTTCTTCCTCGCCGAGTACGTCAACATGATCATCGTCAGCGCCATGTGCTCCACGCTGTTCCTTGGCGGCTACCTCGGGCCGGTCATGCTCGACTGGGATCAGTGGGCACAGTGGGCCAGCAACCTGGTTCCGCCGCAGACCGCGGGACTGTACCCGCTCGTTGTCATCGCTGGCTACCTCGCTGGCCCGGCGGTGATCTTCCCGGCCAAGATCGCCTTCTTCCTGTTCCTGTTCATCTTCGCCCGCGCCACGCTCCCCCGTTTCCGCTACGACCAGCTAATGAACCTTGGTTGGAAGCAGCTCCTGCCGATCGGTCTCGTGAACTTCGTGCTCGTGGCCATTACGGTCGGCATCGACCTCGCGATCCGTGCAGGAATGGACGGCGGGCTCGAGGCGAACAAACACATGCTGCTGACCTCCAAGCTGACCCTTGGTGCTGTCACACTCGCGCTCCTGCTGATCTACGACCGCTTTGTGCTGACCCGCAACCGGCAGAAGATGCTGGCCAGTGAGTACCGCGGGCTCGGCGCCCGTCGCGACTACCCGACGCCGTTTGTGGCGTCGTGATCCGGCGAAAGACCTGAGGAGAACCACCTGTGATCTTCGAACTGCTCAAGGGCCTGAACATCGCCGCCCACCACATGGTCCGCTACATGGCGGGACCGGGAAACGTGACCGTGGAGTATCCGGAGGTGAAGCGCGAGCAGCCTCCCTTCTTCCGTGGACGTCACCGCCTGCAACGCTACAAGGACGGTCTCGAGCGCTGCGTCGGTTGCGCGCTCTGTGCTGCCGTTTGTCCCTCGGAGGCCATCTATCTTGAGGCCGCCGAGAACACCCCCGAGCACCGCGTCTCGGCGGGGGAGCGCTACGCCGAGGTCTACCAGATCCATCTGCTCCGCTGCATCTTCTGCGGATTCTGCGAGGAAGCCTGCCCCGAGAATGCCATCATCATGGGACCGAGCTTCGAGTTGGCCATGAGCAAGCGCACCGACTTTATCGCCGACAAGGGCGACATGCTGGACGCCCCCGAGAAGGGCTTCGGCGACTACCACGAGTACGATCCTTACATTTCACACGTCACCGCCGAGTCGGACAAGAAGGCAAAGGCTGATCCGTGGGACAAGTCCCACGCGGCCGGGCATTGAGATTTCAAGGGCGCCCATGACGGGCCACCACGACTGAAACGGAAACCTTGATGGAACTGATCATCTACTACACTCTCTTCGCGATCACGGTCGGGTTCGCGCTCGGTGTTCTCCTCAACAAGAACACCGTGAAGAGCGCCATGAGCCTCGTCGGCGTCATGATCTGCCTGGCCGCGAACTTCCTGCTCATGCGCCAGGAGTTCGTCGCCTTCATCCAGATCATCGTCTACGCGGGCGCCATCATGGTGCTCTTCCTCTTCGTCATCATGCTGCTGAACCTGCGCGAGCGCGAGACCACGCCGTGGTACCTGCGCAGCACGCGGTTCTGGGGTGGGGCGCTTGGACTGACGTTCTTCTTCGTGATGGCGTGGGGGCTTCAGGTCTTCAGTGCTGGCACGACGGAGCCCGCCATGGCAGCGGTCCAGGCTGACCTGGCCGCGAGGAACACCCCTGAGATTACCGTCCTCTCCACGAAGATGATCACGCACTACATCGTCCCCTTCCTGCTCACCTCGGTGTTGCTGCTGGTGGCGGTGATCGGGGCCATTGTCATGGCCCGCCGTCAGGACGAGGACGGCAACGAAATCCTGGTCGAAGACGAGGTGGCTTGATCCATGCAGGAGATTTTCGTCAGCAATCTGGTCCTCAGCGCCCTGCTCTTCACCATTGGCATCCTGGGTGTCATGTGGAAGCGAAACGCCATTTCACTCTTCATGAGCGTTGAACTGATGCTCAACGCCGCGAACCTCGCGTTCGTGTCGTTCGCCTACCAGATGGGCCTCCTCAGCGGGGGCATTCTGGTGCTCTTCATCATGACCGTCGCCGCCGCCGAGGCAGGCGTCGGGCTCGCCATCTTCATTTCCATGTTCCGTGCCAAGCGCCACATCCGTGTGGACGAGCACGACATGCTCCACGGCTAACGGAAAGGGAATCTGCGAACAACGCGCCAACCATGACGACACTCGCGCTTATCCAAGCCTACGTTCCGAACATTCACCCCGCCCACATCATGCCTTTCCTGGTGATGCTTGTCGGTGCGATTCTCTGCCTGATCTTCGACGCCATGAGCGACAAGCAGGGGAGCCGCGACCTGCTCCCCTGGGTGGCGGGAAGCACGCTCGTTGCCACCATCATGAGCCTCCTGATCGGATTCATGCCTTACAACAGGCTCTTCGCCGAAGAGACCTTCCGGGCTGACACCTTCAGCGTCCTCGGTTCCATCACGATCATGCTCGCCTGTCTGCTTGCCGTGATCATGGGTCCCGCACTGGTGAGCCGCCGCAACATACCCAGCGGCGAGTTCTACACGCTCATTGTCTTTGTTGCCTTCGGTGGCATGACGATGGCTTTGTCGAACGAGCTGCTGACCGCCTTCATCGCCCTCGAAATCATGTCGCTCTCGCTGTATGTGCTGACAGGTATTGATCGCCGCAGCTCCCGAGCCTCCGAGGCCGCCTTCAAGTACTTCATTCTCGGCGCCTTCGCCTCCGCCTTCCTGGTGCTGGGCATCGGCTTTATCTTCGGCGCCACTCACACGACCCACCTGCACGAGATTGCCGCCGTCCTCGGCGAGGGTTCCGTTGACCTGGTCAACGGCGGAGCGGCGGCCCTCAACCCGATCTGGATCTTCGTCGGCTTCGCTCTTCTCTTCGTCGGCATGTGCTTCAAGCTGAGCCTCGCCCCCTTCCACATGTGGGCGCCGGACGTCTATGAAGGTGCAAACACGCCGACCGTTGTGATGATTGCAACCTCGTCGAAGATCGCCGCCTTCGCGCTGATGGTCCACATCGTTGCTGCGTTGGCCCGCTGGGACCTGTTCGCGGAGGGCGCCACCTACCTCGTCGGTTTCGTGGCTCTCGTCTCAATGATCTGGGGTAACCTCGGTGCGCTCGTTCAATCGAACTTCAAGCGCATGATGGCGTACTCCTCCGTTGCGCAAACCGGCTACATGGCGCTCGCGCTCATGGTGCTGATTGCCCTTCCGGGCCAACTGGAGGGTGCCAAACTCGCCGCCGCCGAGGAAGCCATCAAGAACGCGATCGTCCTTTACCTCGTCGGCTACACGGTGATGAGCGCCCTGGCTCTCGGCATCGCCTGGCTGATCGGTGGCGAAGGTCACATGGCCGGTTACCGCGGCCTCGTCTTCCGCAACCCGATCGCCGCCACCGGCATGGCCGTCGCCATGTTCAGCCTTGTTGGTATCGGCTTCACGCCCCCCACCATCGGGTTCATGGGCAAGTTCTACCTCTTCAAGGAAGCCGTTCAGTACAACTTCACCGCGCTGGCTGCCATCGCCGTGGTGACCTCCGTGATCTCGGCTTTCTACTACCTGAATCTGGTGGTCACGATGTTCATGCGCGAGGAGACCGAGGAAGCGGGCGTTCGTCTCGCCTGCATGCGCGAGCAGACCTTCCGCCTGGCCAGCTCCGACGCCCTCACCCGCGTCGCCATGGCTTCCTGCACCGCCCTGATCTTCCTGCTCGGGTTCTTCCCGAACTCGCTTTTTCTGATCGCCGACGCGATCAAGGAAGGGTTCCTGCGCTAAGCGATGCTCTCCACCTGCCGCTGCTCCAGCCAAGCCGAAGCCTCCCTGCGGACCCTCATGGGCCTGCCCGAGGCCACGCGCATTGCTGGCGTCGAGCTGGAGTTCAAGGAACTGCCTTACTTCATCGTTTCCCGCGCCAAGGTCCGCTGGGACCCGGCGATGGGCGACATCAATGTGATTCAAATCGACCGCATCAACGACCAGGGACTCGTGGTGGATACACGGGTACTGGCCGATGACGAGACCGATGGCGAGCCGGGCCAGCTCACGTTCATTCCTTGGCCCAACGTCGTTTCCCTTTCCATCACACGCGCCCCAGAGGGCGGAAAAGGATCTGAGCAGGCATGATCGATTACGTCTGGCTCCTCCCCCTGATCATGGCCATTGCGGCCGCGATCAATGGCTTCGGGTGCCGATTCCTCGGCAAGCTGGCTGGCTATATCGCCGCCGGTGCCATGGCCGTTACCTTCATCATCGCGGCCGCGGTCTTCCTTCAGGTCAAGAACAACGCCCCGCACGTCGGCCACGGCCACGAACATGCAGCAGGCGACGCGCATCACGGCGGGGCCGACTCGCATGGCTATCATGGCACGCTCCTCGAACGCTGGAACGCTGCCGACATAGCCGGAGATGCATCCTACAAGGCCGCCATCAAGGCTGAGCATCACTTCGTCAAAGCCAGCGGCCAGCCTTGGGACACCGACTTCCGCGAAGGCCTCGGCGGTTACGTTCCCCTTTGGACCTGGTTTGAGATCCCGGGCGCTCTCGGTGATCACGACCTCAAGGTCGAGATGGCCTTCCATGTCGACCAGCTCTCCTCGATCTTCCTGCTCTTCATCAGCTTCGTCGGCACGCTCGTCTTCGTCTATGCCAACGGCTACATGAAGGAGCACCACGACGGCCACGAAGTCCTCGATGAAGGCTTCGCGCGCTTCTTCTCCTATCTGGCGCTCTTCGCGGCGTCGATGTACACGCTGATCCTTGGCGCCAACTTCGCCGTGATGTTCATCGGCTGGGAAGGCGTGGGTCTCTGCTCCTACCTGCTGATCGGTTACTACTTCGATCGCCGCTTCAGCGCCAAGCTGATGTGCGCCGACGCGGGCAAGAAGGCCTTTGTCGCGAACCGCGTGGGGGACTTCGGCCTCATGCTCGGCATGTTCCTCCTCTTCTGGGGACTGGGCACGCTCGACTTCCAGACAATCATCTCGATCCTTACTTCCGGTGAGGCACCTGCTGCCTTCGGCTACTCGGGCGCCATCATCACCGCAGCCACCCTGCTGCTGTTCCTGGGCGCGACCGGCAAGAGCGCCCAGATTCCGCTGTTCGTTTGGCTGCCCGACGCCATGGCGGGTCCGACCCCGGTTTCCGCCCTGATCCACGCCGCCACGATGGTTACCGCGGGCATCTACATGCTCGCCCGGCTCAACGTGCTGTACATGCTGTCCCCGACGACCATGCTGGTGGTGGCGATCGTGGGTGGCCTGACCGCACTGGTGGCAGCGTTCGTCGGCCTGACGCAGCGCGGCATCAAGAAGATCCTCGCCTACTCGACCGTCTCGCAGCTCGGCTACATGTTCCTCGCGATGGGCGTTGGTGCCTTCGCCGCGGGCGTGTTCCACGTCTTCACGCACGCCTTCTTCAAGGCCTGCCTCTTCCTCGCCGCCGGATCGATCATCCACGCGCTGCACCATGAGGAAGACGTCTTCAAGATGGGCGGCCTGAAGTCGAAGATGCCCCTCACCTTCGCCGCCTACGGTTTGGCGACGCTGGCAATCGCTGGTATCTTCCCCTTCGCCGGTTTCTGGTCGAAGGACGAGATCCTGTATATGACCTACCTCGCCAGCACCGGCGGCGATAAGGTGTATCTGGTCCTCTACATCATGGGCGTGCTGACCGCCGCCATGACCGCCTTCTACATGGGTCGCTCGCTGGTTCTTCCCTTCTTTGGCAAGACCCGCATGGAGCACGAGGCTCACGGCCATGACCATCACCACCACGGTCACGATGACCATGGCCATGGTCAGGACGATCATGGTCACGACGACCACGGCCATCACCACGGCATTCCTTACGAGAAGGTGAAGGAGTCCTCGCCGGTCATGACGTCGGTTCTTCTGACGCTTGCCGTGGCCTCCTGCCTCGTCGGTTTCCTGAACGTCCCCAAGGCCCTCAACATGGGCTTCCTGCCCGACAGCGTGTTCCACCACTTCCTGGCCCCCGTGACTGATCGCGGAGCGCTCTACGTGGCCAGCCAGCAGTTCGGGTTTGCTGAAACGACCGCTCCCTACGGTGCTGACGTGGTCGGCGGAAACATCGTCGATGGCGTTGTTGCTGAGCACAGCAGCAGCAAGGAGCAGTTGATGGCGGTGTTCTCCGTCATCGTGGCGGCTCTCGGCCTGTTCCTCGCCTGGTGGCTGTATAGCTCGGGCGACCTGAAGAAGTCCGAGAACCTGGCGCGCAAGCCCCTGCTCTCCTCGCTCTGGTCGGTCTCCTGGAACGCTTGGTGGTGGGACGACATCTACGACGCGTTGTTTGTGCGCGGTGGGATGCGTCTATACGATGCGGTCCTATGGTTCGACAAGACGATCATCGATGGCTTCCTCGTCCTCGGCGTGGGCAACCTTTGCCGCCGTATCGGCGTCGAGTTCCGTCGCCTTCAGAACGGCCAGGTGCAGGTCTACGGCCTCGTGATGGTGCTGGGCGTGTGCCTTTTCCTCCTCTACTTCGCCATCGGTCTCGCGCAGTTCCTGGGCGATGCGAAGGTGACCCAGAAGCCGCAGAATAGCCGCCGCGTCGGTGCCGTTGCCGCGCAGGTTGACGTCGTAAATCGCTAAGGAACTCAGGAGTCCCTCCCACCGATGCCGTTGCTGACACTGATCATCTTCATCCCGATTGTGCTGGGTGCGATTGCGTCCTTCGCGCTTCCCGCCAAGCAGGTCAAATGGGGTGCCCTCGGCATCGCCATCCTCGACCTCTTGCTGATCCTCTTCGCGGCGTTCGGCGGAGGCTACAAGTGGTCCGGCGCCGAGAAAATCGACGTCGAGATCTTCGGCTCCACGTATAGCACTCCGTTCCAGCTCCGCGAATCGATCGCGTGGCTTGACCAGTTCCAGATCGCCTACACGGTCGGCGCCGACAACCTGTCGATGCTGATGATCGTGCTCGCCGGCGTGCTCCTCATCTTCGGCGTCCTCTGCTCCTGGAACGCCATCGAGCACCGCGAGAAGGAATTTTTCTTCTGCCTCATGGCGCTCCAGACCGGCATCCTCGGCACCTTCCTCGCCCTCGACATGTTCCTGTTCTACATGTTCTGGGAACTGATGCTCATCCCGCTGTACTTCATGGTGGGCATCTGGGGTTCGAAGAACCGCATCTACGCCACCATGAAGTTCGTGCTCTACACGCTGGTCGGCTCGGTGCTGATGCTGATCGCGATCATCTGGATGTACTACAACAACGGCTTCTTCAACGGCGCCATGCGCGACCTGGAGATTGTTCGTACCTACTCCTACGAAGTCATGATGGCCACCCAGCATCAGGCGGGCACCACGGGCACCTTCGCCTCGTCGCTCTTCCCCTTCCTGGCGCTCTTCCTGGCCTTCGCGATCAAGGTTCCGCTCTTCCCGCTGCACACCTGGTTGCCGGACGCCCACACCGAGGCCCCGACCGCTGGCTCGGTGATCCTCGCGGGTATCCTGCTCAAGACCGGCGGCTACGGCATCATCCGCTTCTGCGTCCCCCTCTTCCCCGAGGCGGCCGTCTCCTGCGGCCCGGTCTTCATCTGGCTCTCGGTGATTGCCATCATCTACGGCGCCATGACCGCAATCGTGCAGACCGACATCAAGCGCCTCGTCGCCTACTCTTCCGTGTCGCACATGGGCTTCGTGATCCTCGGTATCTTCAGCTTCAACTCCGCGGGCATGTCGGGCGCCATCCTCCAGATGATCAACCACGGCATCTCGACCAGCGGCTTGTTCCTCGCGGTCGGCATGATTTACGAGCGCACCCACACCCGCAATCTGGCGGACTTCGGCGGTCTGGCGAAGACCCTTCCGGTCTACGCTGCGCTGACGATGGTGATGGTGCTCAGCTCCGTCGGTCTCCCCGGCCTCAACGGCTTCCTCGGCGAGTTCAACATCCTGCTGGGTTCCATGAACGCCCACCCGATCCTGCTTCAGGCTCAGGACGAAAGCTCCTTCGCCGCGAGCATGGGCATGACCCAGTACACTTGGCTCGTCGCCGGTGCCGCCGCCACGGGCGTGATCCTTGGCGCTGTCTACCTGCTCATCATGTACCAGCGCACCTTCTTCGGACCGCTCGATGTCGAGAAGAACGGCGACCTGAAGGATCTGGAGCCACGCGAATGGGGCCAGCTTGGTGTCCTCGCCGCCGCGGCCGTCGTGATCGGTCTCGCACCGGGTACCCTGTTCAACGCGATCCAACCCGCCTCGGATGCCGCACTGGCTCCGCTGGCCAAGCCCCTCCAGCTAACGCCCGCCCACATTGCCTCGCGTGAGGCCGCCAAGGCGGTCGCAGCGCCTGTTGCACCCGCTGAGCCCGCTCACGCCGAACCTGCTGCCACAGAGCAGCACGGCGAGGATAGCGGCCACGATCACGCCCACGAGGGCGAGGGAGCCCACTCCCACTGATGGCCCTCAGGCTGCGCTGAATCTTCCGACCCCCTCCGCGAGGGGGTCGGCGCATTTCAGGATGACCCACTTGGCGGCTTGCCGCCCACTAGCAGGACCCACCCCAATTCCGCTGGACAGACCATCATGTCCCACACCATCGATCCGATCATCATCGACAACATGGGCGCGGATCCAGACGTTGAGTGGATCGTCCATGTTCCGCTGGTCGTCATCCGCAGCGAACCCGACTTCACCTCGCCCATCATCGGACAACTGACCATCGGCAGCGCCTGTCGCGGCGTACCGGTTCACGAGCGCACCAGCGACACCGAGTGGCTCCGGCTCGGCTCCACCGGGTTCATTTCCCTGACCCAGCTTCACCGCATTCATCCCGCCAACGCGGTCGAGGGCGCTGGAATCCGCATCGGCACCGAGGCGGTGAATCGCTGGTGGGGGCTTCCCGCCGACTACGAACCCACCGACCTGGTCGACATCCCTTCCGCCTATCACATGGGGCGCGAGGACCGCCGTTATTTGCTCCGCACCGCCGCCGTGGAGTCGCTTGTGGCCATGCTGGCCGAGGCCCGCAACCACGGCATCGACATCCGCGCTGGCTCGACCTATCGCTCCTGGACCTACCAGAAGGGACTCTTTGACCGAGCCGTCGAAAAGGACGGTCCCAGCCAGCGCTATAGTGCACCTCCTGGTCACAGCGAGCACCAGCTCGGCACCGCCGCGGACCTGACCGATGTGGGCGGGCGCCACTTCATCGAGGAGTCCTTCGGCGACACGCCGCACTATCGCTGGCTTGTCGAGCACGCCGCCGCCTACGGCTGGCGTCAGTCCTACACCGTGGACAACATCCCGCAGACCGGCTACATCTGCGAGCCTTGGCACTGGCGCTATCACGGAGAGCCCTGACATCGCCTCGGCAAGTGGTCCCGATTTCGCAGGCTGGTGATCGACTGTACGGAGCATCCGGCGCCGGGAGGCACCCATGAGCGAACTCGCCCCGACCATCCGATTCTCCAACCGGGTGGACGACTATCGCCGCTTCCGCCCGACCTATCCCGCGGCTGTCATCGACCTGTTGAAGTCCCGCGTCGCGCCGAGACCTGACGCGCAGGTGGCTGACGTGGGCAGCGGCACGGGCATCTTTGCGCGGCTGCTCCTGGAATCGGGCTATCGCGTTGTGGCCATTGAACCGAACCGCGACATGGCGGCCGTTGCCACGTCGGAGCTCGCGTCGTTTCCCGGCTTCCGTCTGCTTCACGCCCCCGCCGAGGAACTGCCGCTCGACACAGCTTCCGTCGACCTGATCACCGTCGCCCAGGCGTTCCACTGGTTCGACCCGGAGCGGGTGCGCGTCGAGTTCCTTCGCGTGCTGAAGCCCGGTGGGTTGGTCGCTCTCGTGTGGAACGAGCGTCGCCGCGAGTCGGAGTTCGACTGCACCTTCGACGACCTGCTTCACCGCAAGGGGACCGACTACACCGCGGTGAATCCTCGCGTGACAGGGCGCGCCAAGATGGACCTTTTCTGGCACAACGAGGACCGGGACTTTTACGTCTTTCCAAACAGCCAGTCCCTCGACCGCGAGGCCTTCCACGGTCGCGTTGCCTCGGCGTCCTACACCCCCGCGCCGGGCTCGCCCGAGTTCCCCGCGTTTCACGCGGAGGTCGACCGCCTCTTCGATCGTTTCCAACAGGATGGATTTGTCGAAATACGCTATGACTGCGAAGTCTACATCGGGCGCCCACGCCCCTGACCAATTCCTGCTCGCCGGAGAGCGCATGACCCTCCCGACGTTCCGCTCCATTCGCCCGCTGACGCTCCTTTCCGCACTCCTCGCCAGCGCCGCATCGGCCCAGACGGTGACCACCCTCACCGACCTGGTGACGGCCACTGACGCTCTCGGGCGCACCATGCCGGATGCTTCCACCGTTCCAGAGCCCCGCGCCGACCGCGTCGTGGGCATCTTCTACTTCCTCTGGATGGGCGAGCACGGCGAGTTCTACCACACCGATCCCGGCAGGCCCGAACCGGCCACGCCGGCGGGGGAGGAGCCGCCTCCTGCTCCCTACGACATCACACGCATCCTCGCCGCCAACCCTACCAATCCTGCTTGGGGACCGCTCCATGCGTTCCACTTCTGGGGCGAGCCCCAGTTTGGTTACTACCTTTCCAGCGACGAGTTCGTCATGGCGCGCCACGTCCAGATGCTCGGCGACATCGGCGTCGACGTGCTCTTCCTCGACGTCTCGAACGGGTATAGCTACCCGAACAACTACCTGAAGCTCTGCACCATCCTCGAGTCCCTCCGCGACGCGGGCCGCCCCGTCCCCAAGATCACCTTCCTCGCCTACAACAACGCCCCGGTGTCCGTGCAGGCCGTCTGGCGCGACTTCTATTCGAAGGGGCTCCACCGCGATTGCTGGTTCCTCTGGGAGGGCAAGCCGCTCATCCTAACGCCCCCCGCCTCGATTCCGCCCGAGGCCGCCGACTTCTTTACTGTCCGCGAGTCCTGGGCCTGGTCCGACCCCAACCAGTGGTTCGGCAACGGCCATGAGAAGTGGCCCTGGCTCGACAACACGCCCCAGGCCTTCGGCTGGGACACGGACCCGACCCAGCCGACCGCCATGCCGGTCGCCGCCGCCGGCCACCCCGTCACCAACGTCGGTCGAAGCCACCACGGCGGCGCACAGCCCGCCGGGGCCGACCTGCACAGCGAGCAGGGACTCTACTTCGACGAGCAGTGGCAGCAGGCCCTCAAGCGCGACCCCCGACTTGTCTTCGTCACCGGCTGGAACGAATGGGTCGCCATGCGGTTCGAAAGCGACGGCAATATGCACATGGGCGGCAAGCGCGTGCCCAAGGGCGGGTCTTTCTTCGTCGACCAGTACACGCAGGAGTTCAGCCGCGACATCGAACCCATGCGCGGAGGCCACGGCGACAACTACTACTATCAGCTCGCCGCCAACATTCGCCGCTTCAAGGGGATCGAACGAGCCCAACCGACCAGCGCTCCCGTGACCATCACCATCGACGGCGATCCCGCCGAATGGGTCGCGGTCACTCCCCGCTACCTCGACGACCCCACCGACACGCAACACCGCGACCACCGCGGCTGGGGCCGGGAGGGCGTCTATCGCAACAGCACGGGGCGGAACAACATCGTCTCCGCCCAGGTGGCCCGCGACGATCGCTCCGTCTACTTCCTCGTGGAAACCCGCGACCCGCTCACGCCCCGCGAAGGCGACCAGTGGATGCGCCTCTACATTGACCTCGACCGGGACCACACCACCGGCTGGAACGGCTACGACTACCTCGTCAACCGAACCGCCACACCCGACGACACCGCCAGCGTCGAGCGCTATCAGGACGGCCAATGGGTCCCCACCGGCCACGCCAGCATCGCCCAGTCATCCAACGCCATCGAACTGGCCATCCCTCGCGAATTGCTCGGTGACAAGGCGCCTGTCCGCATGAACTTCAAATGGACCGACAACATGCACGACTCCAACGACATCGCCGACTGGCTGCAGTACGGCGACGCGGCGCCGCTGGGGCGGTTTAGCTATCGGTATGGGGAGCAGGGGGACGAGTGATGAAACTTGTGATGAAGCGGCTTGCGTCATGCAAGGCGGCACCGTGGGGAACCGGAGCAAGGCAGCCTCAGATCAGCTGATCAGGACTCGCCATTGCGATAGCTTGACCCTGAATCCCTTCTCCGTAATCCCCCCTGTCGAATTTAGTGGTCTTCCAAAGGGCAGATGCTTCAATCTCACGGTGTCATCTTGCAAAAAGATGTCGATTGTTTGGGGACGGATTGATCGATGCCTGAGTCTCGGGAGTTAAAGTCCACGGAATCGTCGAATGTGCGGCAGCTGATTGCGGCGGTGGCGCTTGAGTTGCACCAACGTCTGCGTTGGGAGATGGTGGTCCTGGGGTGGCCGGTGCGGGATGGAGGGACGCAGCGCTGTCTGATCGTCTCGCGTTCCCGAGATGGGGGGGTCTCGGTTCACGCGACCGAGTGTTCGCCGACCCGGCTTTTCCGCCGAACAATGGAAGGGCGGGGAGTCCTGGTGGACGCCGCCGAAGAGCTTGAAATACTGACCCCTCTGCCGGTTTCGTCGGCTCAGACACGGCCCTGCTCCACGGTGAGCGTCCCGATTCGCTCGTCGAACGGGGACTGCATGGCCGTGGTCGAGTTGCATCGGGCCAGCGCGCCCGCCTTCACTGCAAACGACCTTCAGGTCGCTCAGGAAAGTCTTCACCAGCGCAGCCAGTTGCTATCCGTGATGATCAAGTTGGAGGAGCGCGAGCAGGAGTGGGAGTTCAGTCGTCGGGCACTCGAACGAATTGGCGTCGTCGTGTATGAGCGCAGTTACCTGACGCGGCAGCTCCGCTGGGCCGGGGACGGGTTGGAGCGCCTGACGGGGTACTCGCGCGAGGAACTGACGCCGGAACTCTGGCGGCAGATGACCCAGGAGGTGGTCCTGCGCCACGAACCACCAGGGACCTCACTTGATGACGCGGTCGCTCGGGGACTTTCAGGCGCCACCACCGAGTGGTTGGCGGAGATACGCTTCAAGACCAAGTTGGGGAGTGATCGATGGTTGCTGGATTCCTCCATCGCGGTGAGGGATCCGGCAGGACATCCGCTGGGGAGCGTGGGGATTCTCCAGGACATCACTGCGACACGCCAGGCCTCCCGCCTGCGCGAGCACCTGAACCAGATCATGCCGCGGATCGCCGCCCTTGGCTCGAGCCGCGACATTGCCGCGGCCACGCTTCAAGCGATCCGTGCCTTGGTGCCGTGGGATTGCGCCATGATGCTGGTCGGACTTCGACAAGATAACACTTGTCGGATCGCGTATCTGGTAGATACCGATGAGGATGGACATGAGAAGGAGTTCACCGACACCTACCCCGCCACCCACACGATTGGGACGGACGTGACAGAGCTGATCATCCTGCACCCGCTCGTCAACAGAGGCGAGAGCGGTGGCAGCGGTCCTACGCCATCGCTTCCCCACGTTGGTTTCGTTAATCGCCGCTCACGGTCGCTCATGTTCGCCCCGATGAACCTCGGTGGGGATCGCCCCATTGGGATCGTGTCTATACAGAGCTATGGGGATACGCCGTATACGGAGGGCGACCTGGAGACGTTGCGGGTCTTCACCGCCCACTGCGCCGAAGCGGTGGCTCGGGCCGTCGCCGAGGAGCAACGCGGTCGCCTCCAGGAGTTGGCGCGTTCCTCGGAAAAGCTGGAGTCGCTCGGTGTGCTGGCAGGCGGCATCGCGCATGAGTTCAACAACCTGCTCTCGGCGATCCTTGGCAACGTGGGGCTGATCCGGCTCGACTATCCCGAGGATACTCCCGCTGCATCGGGCGCGCGCGCCATTGAGGAGGCGGCCCTGCGCATGCGCGACCTCACGCGCCAGATGCTCGCTTTCTCCGGCAGGACCAAGTCCCATCCCGAGGACACACGCGTTGAGACCCTCATCGCCGAAGTCCGCGAGTTGGTTCGCCTGTCCATCGGGATTGAGCGCAAGATTCAGTGGGGTGACCCTCCGACCGGACTATCGCTGCGATGCGATGCCACTCAGATCAAGCAGGCGCTGCTCAACATCCTCCGCAATGCCGTGGAGGCCTCCCGCGCCTCGGACGAACCCATCTGCGTCACGATCGTGGTACGACAGGTCACCGAGTCCAGCAGGACGGCCATCGAGCCGCACCATCCTCCCGCAAGCGGCGACTATCTGCTGATCTCGGTGGAGGACTACGGCGAAGGAATGACGGAGACCACCAAGGCGCGGCTGACGGACCCGTTCTTTAGCACCCGCTTCCAGGGACGAGGCCTTGGCATGGCCACGGTGAAGGGAATCATCGATGCACATCGCGGCGGCCTTGGAGTCATCAGCGAGCCGGGCGATGGCGCCGTCGTCACTCTTTACCTTCCCCTGTCTGCCAGCCAGAATGCCAGCGCAGTGAGCGGTGTTGCCGGAGAGTCAGTGCCGGCCCGCCTGAGCGGACGAATCCTCATCGTGGATGACGAGCCCTCGGTCATCGACGTGGCGACGCGGTTCCTCCAGCGGCTCGGCTTGCGCTCCGTGCCAAGCGTCGCCCCACAGACGGCGTTGGATCTGTTCCGCCGCGCTCCGCATGACTTCGATGCAGCGCTGATCGACGTGACGATGCCGGGCATGGACGGTATCGAGCTGACCCGTCAGTTGCGGGTGGCTGCACCGCGGCTGCCCATCGTGCTCATGAGTGGATTCTCGGCTCTGGACGTCCGCGAGCACTTCCAGGGAGAGGAAGGAATTTACTTCGTGGAGAAGCCCTTTGGTCTCGATCGCATCCACGGTGTGTTGGCAAGGGCCCTCGGCGGGGCGCCGCGATGACCTTATTCAGGCCGTGCCGCGAAGTCACCGCGGTTTTCCTCGAGGGCTTCGAAGAACCCGGCGACTGTCCCCACCGCGTCGTTGCGGTTGCGTGTCATCGGCAGGGGAGTGGCGCGTTCATGTTGGATGCGCGAGGCCGATAGTTCCGCCTCCGACGGGAACGCGCGCCGATCGATGAAGTAGGAACTCATTCGCCGCTCACCCGCCAATTCCTTGGCCTTCTTCTTCACGCTGGCGGCCCGTTGTGAAAGGAGGCTTGGGTGGGCAGGGCTCCCCGCCGCACCGTTCCCATTGATCACAGCCAGCGACAGCGTGACCAACGGAACCCACGCCTCATCACCTTGGCGATTCGTGGAGGTATACCCTCCCGCCGCTACGTGCTCCGGCTGGAAGAGGCCGAACTTGAGTTGGTCGAAGTGGGTGCATGCCTCACGCAGGCGCTCCTCCTCCGCTGTACCGTGGGCGATAATGATGAAGTCATCCCCGCCCAGGTGCCCGAGTCGCGTGTCGCCACCCACCGCATGGATGAACTGGCTGAGGACCTTGCCAGCCAGACGGATCATGTCGTCACCGGCAATGAACCCGTATATGTCGTTGTATTCCTTGAATCGATCCAGGTCCGCGTAGATGACTGTATAGACAGGCGAGCGAAGCGCATCGGAGATCCAGCGTTCGATGGCGTGATTTCCGGGAAGACCCGTGAGCGGGTTCGTGTCCAGCGCGCGACGCAGCCCCAACTCGTAGGAGCGGGTGATGAGCGCCTTCATAGTGATGGTGCCGATGTAGCGCTTCGTCGAATCGACGACCAGAACGGGATCGTATAGATTCTCCTGCGGGCGATCCATCGCGAGCCGCGCCAGCAACTCCAGCGCGAACTGCTCATCGATGATCAGCAGGTCCTTTTTCGCAAAAGTATCCACCAGCTGGGTCTGGAAAAGCGGGAAGCCATAGGGACCCGTTGTCTGCGCATGAAAATGCTGCCGCGTCAGCAGACCGACCGGCACGCCGGAATCCGTAATGACGATGTGGTCTAGGTGGGCATTCCCCTCGAAGAGTTCCCCGATCTCTGCACAGGTCATGAATTGGGCGGGAACCACATGCGAGCTGATCACCATGCCCGCGATCGAGTCGTCATAGACCTGCCGCGCGTACTGGTAGCGCTTCACGCGATCCTGCATGGAGCTCATGATATTGACCGCAGGGACCAGCGGCTCGCTCTCCGGCATCCCGAAGAGGAAGCCCTGAACGAAGCGCACCCCGAGGCGCATGAGACACTCAAGCTCCTCCCAGTACTCAACTCCCTCGGCGATCACGCGGCTATCGACGCTCGAGGCGAAGGCCACCACCGACTTCACGAGATGCTGACGATATGGGTCCAGCTGGATGCTGTGAATGAGAGCCCGGTCGAGCTTCAGGAACTGGGGCCGGACCTCAAGCAGGTGCAGCAGACTGGCCGGGCCGCATCCGTAATCATCAAGCGCGAACACATGTCCATCCCTTGCCAGGGCCCGGACCATTTCCCCCATAACATGGTCCTCCACGCGGGGAGCGGACTCGCTGAACTCCAGGACCACACACTTCTCGGGCAGTTCGTATACGCGCAAGTTGGCCGGGGAGAGCTCCTCCAGCAGCGCCTGCTCACCGAAAAAGACGGGGGAGACATTCACGAAAAATTTGCATCGCTCCCGCTGTTCGGGGGACAGCGAGCGCAGCTTGCGAAACGCCGTCTTGAGACAGAGGAACTCGAACTCAAGTCCCACCCCGAGGCGCTGCGCTCTCGGAAACAGGTCGTCCGGCATTTCCAGCGGTGGACGCCCGCGCATCACCACCTCGTAGCCAAAGACCGCTCCCACCGTCAGGTCCACAATCGGCTGGAAGTAGGGGACCAGCGCCTCATGCATGATCAGGAGGCGCAGGAATTCATCCAGCTCCGCCTCCTCCACGGTGGAGCGCGCAAATCCGAAGGCGATCATTTCCTGATAATCGTCCACACAACACCTCGCGCCACCGGAAAACCGGCGACCCCTTGTTGCCAACCGGCTTCAGGTGACTGACCTGAACACCACGTTGCAGCGCCGTTCTCTCCCGTCAATGGCAGAGAGAAGGCGATGACGCGATTGTTCTATGAAGAAAACCTTTGTGGATTTACTCTCCCTCGGCCTCTTCGTCGATGTTGGCCCCCGTGGCTTTCGGGAAGAACGGCGACACAGCCATGATGGTTAGCAACGACACGGCCGTTCCGATCGGCGCGTGCCACGGCCAGTTAATGCTGATCCAGGCCGGGCCAAACGTCTCCGTCGCTTGACGCAGCATTGTGAAAATCACCATGAAGGCCACCGATACCGCCATGCCGATCGCGACGGGAATCCAGTTCCCGCGCCTCCAGATGAGCCCATAAAGGAAGGCGCCCAGCACGGCGCCAGCTGTCAGGCCTGCCAGTTCGAAGGCCAGGGCGAAGATCGACGTGGCAGCCTTGCACAGGTACGCCACGGCGAAGAGCAGGATGCCGCTGACGACGACCGCCACGCGCGAGAGGAACAGGTCGCGGGCCTCGTTGTCCTTTCCGCCGCGGAGTGGCCGCAGGAAGTCCATCACCACGATGGAGCCCATGGCGCTCAGCGCCGACGAGACGCTCGACATGGCCGCCGCCAGGATCGCTGCCATCAGGAATCCCTTCATGACCGACGGCATGTGCTCGATGATGAAGACCGGGAAGACATAGTCGGCCTTCGGAGTTCCCACGCCCGTGACGGCACCGACACTCGCCGGATCCCACGGCATGATCGCGAATTGGAAACCGTTCAGTCGATAGTAGGCGAGGAGGCAAACACCCACCAGCAGGAACATCAGGAACTGGGGAGCGATGATGAGGGCGCTGGTCATCATCGCGCGGCGCCCGTCGCGCGTGTCGCGGCAACCGAGCACCCGCTGCACGTTGAGCTGGTCGAACCCGAGCGCAAACACGATCCCGATCGGCACCGCGATCAGGCCCATCACCAGGTTGAACGGACCCGCCATCACGTTGGAGAACTGCTGCCCGAGCCAGGACCACTGGCTGGCATCGGAGCGGGGGAGCATGTTGGCTGCCTCCTCGCCCGCGGGCACCCGGCCCGAATTGAACCACTCCATCGCCGGCCCGGCGACTTCGCGCACCGCCGCCCAGCCGGTCGCACCCGAGGGAGCCGCCAGGTCGCCGTGCAGCAGCGTCGGGATGTACAGCACCGAGAAGATCCCCGCCCCCGCGAAGATGAAGAACTGCACCATGTCCGTCCACACCACCGCCTTGATGCCGCCAATGGCTGTATAGACAAGCGCGAAGAGCAGGATGATGATGATCCCGTGGTCGATGGAGAAGCTCGACGTCAGCTCATAGGTCCGCATCACCATCATGAGCGGAATTGCCGTCACCAGCACCCGGACGCCCGCGCCGAGCGTCATCCCAAGGAACGAGACCGCTGCCGCCGCCATGCGTGCGTTTGGCCCAAAGGCCCGCGTCAGAAGCTGGTACGTTGTATAGACATCACCCTTGAAGTAGTAGGGGACGATCCACCAGGCGATGATCACGCGGCCGATAAGGTGCCCCACCACGATCATCATGAAGAACATCGTGCCGCCGGATAGGGAGAACGCACCGTCCTGGATGCTCAGCGTTCCCATCGCCATCGCGGGGACGCCGATCATGGTCAGTGCGCTGGTCTCTGTCGCGACGATGCTGAGCCCCACCACCCACCAGGGCATCGACCGACCGCCCAGGAAGTAGTCCCGCTTCGTGGATTGACCGCGGGACATCCAAAGTCCCACCGCCATCACCACCACAATATAGCAGAGCACAACGGCCCAGTCCACCAACCCGAACGACGCATGACCCACGAAAAGAGCCCCCCATCAGAATCTCTTGCAACCGGCTAAACGTGCCAGACGGTCAGAGAGGGGCAAGTGTAGGATTTGGATCGTGCCAAGCCGTCACGCGCGGCGCAGCAGACCCATCGGCGTACATTCCGCGCCCTGGCCGAGCGGGTTGTCCTTCAGCGCGCGCTGGACCATGTCCTTGTTCACGCCACGGCTGCACCCCAGAACCCACGAGCCGCCGACGTCGTTCACGTCCACGATGGCACAGGCGATTCCGAGGCGATCTGCGATGTTCTGGGCGACGCCCTCCGGGTCCTTCGGGCCAAGGATCACGCAGTCGAGCTGCAGCGGGGAGGTCGATGCCGCGTCGATGGTCGCGGCCTGCGGACCGGCAATGCGATAGAAGTCACCCTTGCGGCCCACCAGCTTGCCGAGCGCCCCCACGACGGCGGCCAGCCAGATGCGCGCGGCGCCGCACTCGTTCACCGCGCACTGCATCGACGACGGACGGCGCAGCCCGATCCCGTAGGGCACCTTTGCCACGCAGCGCCACAGCACCCAGGCGGTGAAACCGATCTTGATGTCCGCCTCGCGCAGGGCGCGTCCCTGCGTCACAGCCACGGCCTTCTCGGAGATGAACAGGATGTCCCCCTGCTTGTGCATCGGCACCGCATAGGCCTGGATCGTCTCGATCAGATCGGACGATTCCGTCAGTCGATGAGTTTTCACCGGAACGCGCAGGAAATCGCCCTCGGCGAGGGAGATGACCGCCTTGCGGTTGGGATTCACGGCGACTTCGGAAGCGGCAACAGACGGGATGGCAACGGGAGCGGCAGCGATACTCATGAACGGGACTCCTCCACGGGGACTGAATCAGGGCGATGACCCCCCCGGCACCGCAAGACGGTCAAGATAAATGGGGACAGAATTCTCCGCCGCGATCGGTGGTCAGCCGTCCACTTCCTCGGTGATTTCCTCGACCAAATGATCGAACTGCGCCGCGGTCAGGTGAGGGCGGAGGTGAATGAGGGCCTGATCCACACGGTCGATGGAATCGAGCTGATGAGTGCGCGCCACCGCCTGGGCGCGGAGTGCCTCGGCCACCGCTGCTTCGTGGCCCTGTTGCAGGTGGAGGAGTTCCGATAGCCGCAGGTGAATATCCACGCGTCGCCCATGATGGCGCGTATGGCGGAGCGCCTTCGATTCCTGCCCGAAGCTCGTGATCGCCTGGGCCACGTCATCGTCATCCAGCCGCAGCAACGCTCTCTCGTGCCAGATGTCCGCCACGAGGTTCATGGCGCGGGCATTTTGCGCCGCGCGCAGCGCCTTCAGGAGCAGATCGTCACAGTCGGTGGCGGCCTGCTGGAGGCGAAACGCCCGGGCGATCATCAGGCTCGACTCGGCGATGCCGGCCTGGTCCGACGTTTCCCCGAAGAGCGTGCGCGCCCGACGCCCCCACTTGAGCGCCTCGTCCAGTTCCCGCGTCTTGATGCAGAGCCGCGCCAGTTCCACGCAGGCCGCCGCCTCCGCGGGGCGGTGATCGAACTGACGCGCGGTGCCGAGCGCAAAGAACAACTGGTCGCGCGCCTCTTCCACGCGGCCCTCCGTCACGAATGCGATCGCAAGCAGCACCTGAAGCTCCGCCAGCGCCGGGTAGCGCAACCCCGCCTCGCGCTGGTGATCCAACACCAGGCGGATCACCTGAAGGGCCTCGAAGGCGCGTCCTTCATCGATCAGAAGCCGTGCCGCGCAGTTGGCCGTATCCAACTCGGCCTCGTGCAACTTGTGAGCGGTCGCCAAGGCCCGCGCGCGCAGAAACTCTGAAATCGCCAAATCGAAGCGGCCAAGCTCGCGATGGGCGATGGCCGCCGCGCTGATGGCTAGCACCAACTCCGCCATGTTGCCGGTCCGCTCCAGCAACTCCTCACTGCGGCGATAGGATTCGATAGCCCGGCCAAAGGCACCGCGCTTCAGGAAGTACTGGCCGATCAACGAGCGCACCTCCGCCTCCAGCTCCATGTCCTCCGCGCAGCGCCCCGCCGCACCGGCCGCGGCGAGCAACCGCAGTCCGCTTTCGCTTTGGCGGATGACCAACGATTTCCCGACGCAGCGCAGGAAGGCCGCCAGCGCGGATCGTAGCTCCGGCGCGACGTCCTCCACCGCTTCCCAATCCTCCACCCACTCGTACTCCTCCAGACCCGCCAAGCCCTCCATCAGGTCGACGGCCATCTCCCACGCGGCCAGGATGTTGGCGTGGCGCCAGTGCCGCGGTGATAGCCCGCCCTGGTCCGCCACCTGAACCTCCGCAACGCGCGCGAAGTGATTCACGACGCGAAGCCGCAGGTTCTCCTGCTCCAACTCGTTCAGGAAATCGACCCCCTCGAAGCTCAGCCGCATGGGAAAGGGGATGCAGTAATGGTCCTCGTTCACGAGGTGGATCAGTACCCCGAGGCGCGCCGCCTGCCCGAGCGCTGCACGCACTTCCTCGCGCCGGGGATCACCGGGGGATGGAATCTCGCCCGTGGCCAGCGCCGCCGCATCCGCCACGTCGAACTCTCCCCCGAGTTGGAGGCAACACCGCAGCAGCACGTTGGTCAGAGGGGATCGCTGCTTGAGCCGACGGAGGCTCTCCAGGACCCAGGCGGTACAGATTTCCATGAGGCGCCGCTGGGGGAGACCCAGTACCCATTCGGCCAGCGGTTCTCCCTCCTCGGGCCGCTCCTCGGGCGGGAGCATGGCGAGTAAATCAGGCTGGCGCGTGGCCAGATGGGGAAGGAACTCGTGGATGTGATGAATCTCATGTCCTTCCGACACAAAGAACCCCCAGGCAAACGTCACCGAAACGTCGCCCAGGGGTCCTCATCCGGCAAGGTAAAACAGGCGTTCTACCGCATCATCCATCCCTCGCGGCTGGAGGGATCGAGTCCCTCGACCACGGTGAGCGATCGTCCGATCGGGATCGCTTGCAGCAGCAGGTCGGGCACACCAGCGGCCTGTCGCTCCACCGTGTATAGAATGCTATACGAGCCTGACCACTGGAGTCTCTCCGCCGGGAGCAGGCCGATCCAGCGACCGGGTGTAGTCGGATCGGGGCCCAGGGGAATTTCGATGTAACCAGTGATAGGGTTTCCCTCTCCAGCGAGAGGGCGCCCAAACGCCACATAGGCACGGACGGTCCCCGAGTCGTTGGGGCCAAGCTGGCACCAGAGCTCGAAGTCGGTCGGCTCCTCGATCGTGGCGTCCGGCCTGGCGTTGAGCAGCTCCGGAGGCAGGGCCGCGAAGGAGGCCACCTCACCGATGCGCCAATTGATGGCCACCAATCCGTCACGGCCAGTCTGCACGCCGTCGCCATCATCGTCAAAGATCGGTCGCTGGGGCGCATCGATGGGGGTGTTCATCGCCACAATAAATCCGCGGGCAACCGCATAGGACGAATTGAAGTCGAGACCAGAAAAGACGGAGGAGAGGAACGAGTGAATGAAGGAGACGTTGCCCACGGCGCCGCCATAGGATGCCAGTCGGTCAATCTCCGTCGAGGCGATGACAAGACGGCGTGTTCCCGGAGGCGAACCCGCGCACCGCGCGACGAAGCCGCCAGCATAGCACATGTCCACCACCACCGCCAGCTCCGTCAGCGGATCGGTTCCCGATTGTACAGCGTCGAGCCATCCATCGAACTGTGAGGCCAGCAGACCTTCCCTCGGGACGGTAGTCCCATCCAGGAGGAACAACCAGTCATCCGTCCCAACGCGCTCTCCATGGTCGAGCAGGAAGACAGTGACCTTGCGTGCGTCGCGGGCCCAACTGCTCATACCCTGCTCCAGGCTGGCTCTCGTTGCCGGTCCGTCTACACCCGCCGTGGCGCCAAAGGCGGAAAGGTACAGAATGTTGTCAGCGCTGATTCCACGACTCGTGGCAACGCGATAGGCATAGTTCGCCAGGTCGCGGGTCTGCTGGGCGATCCCATTGCCCAGATAGTTACCGCCGCCGGCAACGATGATGACCTTCTCCTTGGTGCGCTGTGAGGGCACCGGCGTGGGAACGGGAGTCGGGCTTGGCGTCGGGGTGGGCGGCGCTCCGGGGACGCAGCAATTCACCGTCACGCGGAAGCGACTCACATCCGTCAGGTCACCATAAATGTCCCGCGCGCGCAGGTGGAGCCAATAGGTTCCATCCGCCTGTCCCGGCTGGTTCAGGAAGAGGTTCCGCGTCGTCCGGCTTGTCTCGGTCGGGATCGTGTCCTCGTTCGAATCTAGCTCGAAGAAGTAGTTTCCATCCAGATAGGCTGGCTCGGCAACCGACCACCCAAAGACCAGGTTTCGCCCGTAGGCGTTGCGCGGGTCCGGGTGGCTGGAGGACTGGATGACGGGCGCAGCAACCAAGCGGATATGGATGGGGAAGTGTGCGACGTCGGACAACTCACCATATCGAGTCACGCTGCGGACGTGCAAATAGCTGGTTCCAACAGGCAGCAGGCCTACGTTGAGCAAGGTTCCCGTCGTTGAGTCATCCGACTCTCCCGGCATGGTGTCCGGCTCCTGATCGACTGTATAGACAAACCTTGTCGCGGTCGCATCTGGGTCGACGAGTGCCGCCAGCGCGTCCCGCCTCGCATACGCCGTTATCCGCGATGGATGCGTGCTGGAGGACACCAAGGGCGCTGCCGCACCGGATCGGATGTTGATGCGGAAGGAGGTCGTTGGCGAGAGCAGCCCGTACTGATCCTGGTAGCGAACATGCAGGTAATGGGTGCCCGGCAGCAGACCCGAGAAGTTTCCGCCGGATGATGTCGTGAAGGTTCCCCGGGACAGCGGATCCTCCGAAGACTGGTCGCTCAGCAGATAGTAAAACCCCGCGGTTGTATCCGGAGCAGCGAGCCCCTTGTCTTGACGCAACACGGGTGGAGTCCATGAGGCCGTAACCTCGCGCGCCGCATACTCCCGCCCCTGATCGGGATGGGTGCTCGACGTGACTGAGGGGGTCGCCTCCGTCACGATGAACCCGTGGTGAGTCGTCTCGGACCAGTTGCCGAGACGGTCCTCCGCCTGCACATGGAGCCAATACCATCCCGATGCAAAAGGTCCAAAGCGAACCTGCGCGTTCGCCGTTGTGAAGTCGTCCGCGCTCAGTTGGGTTTCCGGGCTGCTGTCGATCCTCATGCGGAAGCGCGTATAGCTATCCGACGGAATCCCGGCCGGGGGGAGGATGTTGGCGATGAACTCGCGATTGAGGAACGGTTGGCTACTGTTTGGGTGCGTGGAACTGCTCACCACCGGGGCGCCTGCCACCCGGATCAGCCAAGTGACTTGGCGACTCGGGATCGTATTGTTGTCCTGATCCAGCGGCACCAGATGATAGTACCACAGGCCCGGCGTGAGGTTCAGTTGCGCAAAGTCGCGGCGCTGCGTCAGTTCCCCGTTCAGGAACGTGACAGTTGTCGAGGGAGACCTGTCGAGCAACTGGAAGAACCGCCCTGTCCCACCAACTTGGAAGTTCGGCCAAGTGATCGAGAAGTTGGGTTGGTGAAAGCCGTACTTCTGGGTCGGGTGCGAGGGGGAGATCAGGCGGTAATAGCGATCCTCGAAGAAGTCGGGGAGTAGGTTTCCGTTCTGGTCATCGAAGCCATCCCGGACCCCGTTTCCGTCGCGATCCTCGAACGCGTCCGCCAACCCGTTTCCATCCAGATCCAGGAAGGCTTCGAAGACACGGTCGCCGTCATAATCGGTGAATGCCTCGGCGATTCCGTCGCCGTCATAGTCGGTGAATCCCTCAGCAATCCCGTCGCCATCATAGTCCGTGAAGGCCTCGGGAATACCATCCTCATCAAGATCGAGGAACGCCTCCAGAATGCCGTCGCCGTTGAAATCGGTGAACGCCTCAGGGATCGCGTCGCCGTCGCCGGCTCGGTCGGCGAGAGCCTCCGGAATCCCGTCGCCATCGAAGTCCTGGAGGGCGTCCGGGGTTCCGTCGCCATTGAAGTCCACCATGCCTTCGGGGATCCCATCGCCGTCGTAGTCCCGCAGCATCTCCGGCGTGCCGTCGCCGTTGAAGTCCGTGAAGACATCCGGCTTCCCATCGCCGTTGAAGTCCTCGAAAAAGTCCGGCATGCCGTTCTCGTTGAAGTCCTGCAAGCCCTCCGGAAGACCGTCGCCGTTGTAGTCACGCATGGCTTCCGGGTAGCCGGGCGGGCTGAAGACCGTCAGGAACTCCGGACGGCCGTTTCCATCATAGTCCGTCAGGCACTCCGGCTTCCCGTCGCCGTTGAAATCGGTGAAGAAGTCCCAGCGACCATCGCCATTTACATCCAGGAATGCCTCTGGACGTCCGTCGCCATTCGCATCGATGAAGGCCTCCGGGATTCCGTTGCCGTCATAGTCGAGAAGGGCCTCCGGTGTTCCGGTCCCGATGTAGCGAACAAGTACCTCTGGAACCTGATCGCCGTTTCGGTCCGTCAGTGCCTCGGGAACGCCATCTCCATCAAAGTCGTCCAGACCTTCCGGAATCCCGTTGCCGTCCCGATCGAGGAAGAAGAGCAACTGGCCATTGCCCGAGCGGTACTGAAAAGCGTCCGGAACCCCATTCCGATTAAAGTCCTCGAATGCGTCGGGCATTCCGTCCTCATCGAAATCTTCGAGCGCCTCCGGCATCCCGTTGCCGTCGAAGTCCGTGAAGACCTCGGGGATGGTGCGCCCGCTGTTGGTGATGATAAAGATCTCCACTCGCCCATCGGAATTCGTGTCGAAGTAGAGATCCGGGCTCCCGTTGCGATCGCGGTCGGCGAGCGCGTCCGGTATGCCGTCACCATCGTAGTCGGTGAAGGCCTCCGGTTTCCCGTCGCCGTCGTAGTCGGTGAAGCTCTCGTAACGTCCATCGCCATTGAAGTCCGTGAACGCTTCGGGAATGGCGTCATTATCGCCCGGTCCTGTCCGATCCACGAAGGCATCGGGGAATCCGTTCCCGTCAAAGTCCTCCAGCGCATCGGGAATCGCGTTCCCGTTGAAATCGCGCATCCCCTCCGGCACGCCATCACCATCGTGGTCGGTCAGGAATTCGGGTCGCCCATTGCCGTTGTAGTCCGTCAGGCACTCCGGTCGCCCATCGCCGTTGAAATCGGTGAAGAGGTCCCACTTGCCATCACCGTTGAAATCGACAAACGCCTCGGGTTTGCCGTCGCCGTTGACATCGGTGAAGACCTCGGGCTTTCCGTCCCCGTTGTAGTCGACGAAGGCCTCGGGAGTGCCGGTTCCCACGTGGCGCTTGAGCGCCTCGGGTCGACCATCGCCATCCTTGTCGGTCAGCGCCTCCGGAACACCGTTGTCGTCGAAGTCAGCCAGCCCATCGGGGATGCCGTCCCCATCCCTGTCCATGAAGAAGAGGAGCTTCCCGTTGCCCGCGCGGAACTGGAAGGCATCCGGCACGCGTCCGGCATCCCGGTCATGGTCCTCGAAGGCATCCGGCACGCCGTCCTCGTCGAAGTCCGCCAGCGCCTCCGGCATCCCATCACCGTCGTAGTCGACGAAGGCCTCTGGCACCGCCCCTCCGTTGGTGCGCACGAAGATCTCGACCTGACCATCGGCATTCGTGTCGAAGACCAAGTCAGGGCTGCCATCACCGTTCCGATCCTCCAGGGCATCGGGAACTCCGTCGCCGTCGAAGTCGGTGAATCCCTCGGGGATCCCGTCACCATCATAGTCGGTGAAGAATTCACGGCGGCCATCTCCATCAAAGTCGACGAAGGCTTCGGGGATCGAGTTGCTGTCCCCAGACCGGTCCAGGAATGCCTCTGGTATGCCGTTCCCGTCATAGTCCTTCAGCGCCTCGGGCACCCCATCCCCATCGAAGTCCATCAGGGAGTAGGGAACCCCATCCGCATCCCACGAATCGAAGAAGTCGGGAACGCCGTCGCCATCGAAGTCGGTGAAGGCATCGGGCCGCCCCAACTGGTCCTTGTCGAAATCCTCGAAGGCGTCCGGTAATCCGTTGCCGTTGTAGTCCCTGAGGATCTCGGCAAAACCATCCCCATTCGCGTCGGTCAGGGGATCCGGGAAGCCATCCTCAAATAAGTCCGAGAAGGCATCCGCCAGACCGTCGCTATTGAGATCCGCAAAGGCCTCGGGAGTGCCGTCATTGTCGAAGTCCGTGAAGCCGTCTGCCCGACCGTCATTGTCATAGTCGGCGAAGAGCACGTTGGGGAGGGCCATCGTGGCGGGCGATGTGCTCAACAATTGTGGGGGGGATGCAGCGCCGCCCGCCCCTGCGCTACCGGGGTTGGGCACGAGCAAACAAAGGAAGGCGGCAAGCGACAGCACTGTGTTTGTCTTACTCTGCATGATCCTCGCCTCCCTTCTCCTCACCAGATGGGGGAACTTCCGAAGACTTGGTCCCAGGGAGACTTGCACCGGCGGGGATATAAAGGCGGAAACCAACCTCGTCCGAGGTGGCATCGCGAAGGATCGCGCGACGCTCGCTGGCTCCGCACCACTGGAAGGGAGAATTCCAACTGCCGCCCTTGGCAATGGTCGGTGAATCGGTGAACTCCCAAACATTCCCGTGCATGTCGTAGAGGCCCCAGGCGTTGGGTCGCTTACGGCCCACGGTCGACGGCCCCGATGAACTATTGTCGAGAGACCAGCACAGGGCACTCGTCGACGGAGGAGCCGCTCCACCCATGGTGGCATTAACGGTGAAGTCGGCGAACTCCCCCGTGCCACCGGCCCGACAAGCGTACTCCCACGCGGCTTCGCTCGGGAGCGAAAGCGCCGCGATGCCGGTCTTGGCGCGCAATCGCTGGAAAAAACCAGCGCCGTAATCGCCACCGTTGGTCAATTCATCCCACGAGATCCCCGTCGCCGGATAGGAACCGGATGTGCCCGGCAGTTCCCCTGTCACTCGTGCATACTCCTCAGCCGTAACCTCATAGGCGCCCATCCAGGATCCATCAGGAAGCTCTCGAAGCACGAGTTCCCAACTGTTGGGGAAAGGCTTGGTTTCGGAGTACGTAACCGGGTAGCCTGTTGATGAAGGGCCACTTGCAACGCTGATTCCCATGTACCTGCCCGGGGCGATTCTCCCCGTGTCGCTGGCACGGACGTATAGTTGAATGTCACTCCGCGAGAAAACATAGGGAATGTCCGCCGAGGCCAGCCAGGTCAGTCGATAGGTCCCTGGTGCGAAACGTTTGTTGGTCCAGCTACGCCCCGGCACGCCAAGCGTGCTGATCTCGTACCATGTCAGAGACGAGGCCGGATTGGTTCCGTACCCGTCCGCGTTCGGCGCGTGAGTCCACAGGTCCAGCCAGCACGAGTCACCATCCGCATCAGCCAGCGTGAAGGTGATGTCGACCCGGCGCAGGTTGGCCTGTCCCGTCACGGTGTATGATACATTAGAAACGACCGGGTCAGCCGCCAGCGCCGCAAACGGCAGGCAGGCCAGTGCCAAAATTCCCATCAATCTGGGTATCATCATCGGCTCGCGGCCCCTCCTATGCGGCAGTGGTGCACACCAGGACTTAATTCAGTGTGCACATTTTTTGCCGCAACCTGACACGGAGGTCAATAGCTACTGGGGAGTGAGTCAGCGGGCGGACCGCTCAGAAATTGAACTGGTGAAACGAGCCACCGCCCCCCTCGTCGAAGAACTCGCCGAAGTACATGATCAGCGCGATCACGATGATCGCCGCCAGCACCGCCAGCGTGATCTTGATCCAGCTCCAGGGACGTTCCCCCTGCACCTCGCCCGTCTGCGCGTTGATGAGTACGCGAAACGTCTTCTGGTGGTACTGGTACGCCGACAGCCAGATCGGTAGCAGCAGGTGCTTGAAGGTGATGCCGGTATAGCTCGTGTCCATGCTGCTGATTGTTTGCACATCGCCGCCGATGTCGCGACGGATCAGCATCTCGATGGTCGGCTTCATGAAGTCCTTGGCGCGATCGAAACCCTGCTCGGCATCCACCTGATAGCGCTCCACGCGGAATCCCGTCACCAGTTCCGGTTGGTAGTCCTTCACCTGATGCAGTTCCCACGGCTCCAGCGCATGGACCAGCTTGTCGGGAAGCCCCTGCGAGGCGCAGACGAGCACATCATCGAACCAGTGCTGCACACGCCCGCTGGCCGGGCGCCAGCGCGTCTTCTGCACCGTGCGGGTGTTCCCTTTGCTGTCGCGCACCGTCTCGTAATAATGATCCCCGCGCATCCCCGTATAGAACGTCACCGTATAGCTGTCGTAGGTCCAGAAGGGGACGTACATGCCGTCTATACGACCAAGGTTGGCGAGCTTCTTCAGGTCGTTGGGGGCGAACCACCGGCTTGCAACCCACTTCGAGAAAAGGTCGCGCGCCTCCTTGTTCTCGACGCGAAACGGGAGGACCCCCTGCGGTGCCATCATGGGGCGGTCGCTGCGGACAGGGTTCTCGACGGGCGTGCCGCAGAACGTGCAGCGATCCGCCGCGACCGACGCGGGAATCATCGAGACCGCCGCGCACTTGGGACACTTTACCTCCAGCGCCCCGTTGCCGATGACCTCGGGCACCAGCCGCGCGTTGTGGAAGTATTCCTTGTAGGAAAGCTCCCGCACCTCCTCGCGCGTGGTGGGGATCTGCTGTGAATTGCCGCAGTAGGGGCACTTCAGCGCGGTCTGTCCGGGGGCGAACTCGAGCGCCGCGCCGCAGCCGCTGCACGGGAAGTGATGGTCCTTCCGTTCCGGCGCGATGCGCTGCACCACAGGCGCGGTGCGCTCTTCGGTGGCGCGTCGCTTCGACGGCTTGGGTGGTGGCGTGAAGGGGTAGGGATTCAACTCCATCGGGGGTCAGAGGGACGGCGGAAAGGGTGGCGGCACCGCCGCGAAAAGCGACGCCAGCTCGGGAAGCGTTCCCGCGGCAACCCAACCCGCCATGCCCGCCTTCCAGACCAGCGTGTCGCGTCCGACGCGACCCTGCTGCACGGCAGCGGCCAGCGCCGCCGCATCGAAAGGACCGGCCTGCTGGCCGTTGATGCCCGCAAACCACTGCGCGGCCGCCGGGAGCGGCGGCGGTGCAGCGGGAGGGGTCGCTTGCGGCGCCATCGCACTGGCTACCTGTTGTCCGATGGCCATGCCGGCGCCAAGACCCATCCCGACGCCCGCTCCGCCACCCGGATTGCCCGCCGCGAGCGTGATCGCGTTGGCCGCCTGGAGCTTCGTGTACTGGTCGAGGTTCCCGAGGATCCCCATCGAGGCGCGCTTGTCCAGCACCCCCTCCAGTTCCGGCGGCAGCGAGATATTCTCGATCACAAACATCGGGAAGGAGAGCCCCATCGGGGCGAACTCCTCGTTGAGTCGCTTCTGGATCAGGCCACTGAATTGGTCGAGGCTCGCCGCCATGTCGAGCACCGGCACACCCGCCGCGGCCACGGCCTGCGTGAAGCGCGTCACCACGCTGCTACGCAGTTGCTCGGCGATTTCATAGGTCTGGAGCGCCGGGTCCGTGGACACCAGTTCGCGTAGCAGCTTGACCGGGTCGCTCACCTGGATTGCATAGCTGCCGAACGCTCGCACCCGCACGGGGCCGAACTCCGCGTCGCGAATCATGATGGGGTTTTGCGTCCCCCACTTCATGCCGGTGAAACGGCGCGTCGAGACGTAGTAAACGTCCGCCTTGAAGGGGGACTCGAAGCCGTGCTTCCACCCCTGCAACGTGCCGAGGATCGGCAGCACGCGCGTTTCCAGCGTGTAGGTCCCGGGGCCGAAGCTGTCGCCGATGAAGCCATAGGTCTGGCCGTTGGCGGTCTCGATGGCAACCATCTGCGGCGGCACGTTGGCCGCGGGGAGCGCGCCCATGCTCAGGAACAGCGCCCGCTGTCCCTCGCGGACGATGAGCTTCGCCCCGTTCTTGATCGAGTTGTTCCGATGCGGGAATTTCCAGCAGAGCGTGTCGTCCTCGTTCTGCTGCTGCCACTCGATGATCTCGATGAATTCGTTGGTCAGGAATCCGAACATGGTGGGCCTCCGGCGATGGGCTGGCTGTACTACGCTCACCGAACAGGTTTATTCAATCCTCACCGCGGGGCAACACCGCTTTGGGATCAGGCCCATCGCTGGGCGAGGTCGTCGCCGCCTTGAATCGGCTTCCCCATGCACGGAGCGTTTCGATCGACGGGATCGTGGTCATGCCAAGCTCGGTGATGCAGTACTCAACCTGAGGCGGGTTGGTGGGGTGGACCTTGCGGGAAATGAGACCGTCACTCTCCATCTCCCGCAGTTGCTCGGCCAGGGTCTTGTCCCTCACCCCCGGGCCGAGACTGCGTCGCAACTCTGCGTACCGAAGGTTCTGCTCCTTCAACCGCCACAGGATCGGCATCTTCCACTTTCCGCCGATCACGTCGAGTGCCAACTCCACAGGATTCTCGTACTTCTTGCCGCGATGGACAAAGGCGGGCATCCGGACTTACCTCGACGTGAGTTCCTAACTTACAGGTGCATTCTTGACGGCTGGACCAAACGAGCCTACAACACCACTCATCCTGCCTGTGGAGCAAAAAGTATGAGCCGAAGAGTCCTGATGATCGTTTCCAGCCCGGCCGTTTCGTCGCTGACCGGCTGGCCCGTTGGTTTTTGGGCGTCCGAGCTGATTCACCCCTGGCATGAGTTCATCATCCGTGGATACGATGTCACGATCGCCAGCCCCCGTGGGGGAGCCGTGATTCTGGATCCGTGGTCCGACCCTCGTGACCCGTCCGGCTACTCCAAAGACGACCTGCTCAGCCTCCAGTACCTCAGCGACCCCGCCTTTGTCGCCCGCCTTCAGTCGACAGCGCCAATCGCTGACATGAAGATGGACGACTTCGACGCGATCGTCGTGACCGGCGGTCAGGGGCCGATGTTCACCTTTGCCGACGAGAAACCGCTCCATCGGCTCTTCGAGGATTTTCATTATCGGGGGAAAGTGGCCGCAGCGCTCTGTCACGGGACTTCGCTGCTGCTCCACCTCACCAAGCCCGATGGCTCGCCCTTCGTTTCAGGGATGCGCATGACCGGATTCACCAACACGGAGGAGGAGTACGCCGCCGCCGCAGTGGGTCAAAAGCTGGTCCCGTTTCAGATCGAGGACGAGGCGCGTCGACTCGGCGCGGACTTCGTTGCCGGCAAGGCCTTCGCCCCCCACGCGATCCGCGACGGAAATCTGGTGACCGGACAACAGCAGCATAGTGGCCGCGAGGTCGCGACACTGGTCATCGATGCCCTGGAGAACGGGGCGCCGATGAATATCGCCTTCATCGGCATCGGCAAGGTGGGGGCCGCGCTCGCCGAGGCACTGTCGCGTGCGGGGAATCAAATCCTTGTGGGCGCGAAACCCGACTCCGCTTCCGCCCGAGAGGTAACATCGGCCAATCCCCACTACAACCACCTCCCACCGGAGGCCGCGGTGGCGCGCGCATCGGTCGTGTTTCTTGCCACGCCCTTTGGCGCCGCGGAGGAAGCACTCAAGCCGCTGGCCGAATCCCTCGCGGGCAAGATTCTGGTCGATTGCACCAACCCCGTCGGCGCCGGACTTTCCCATGCGCTCGACAGCCGGACTTCCGGGTCGGAGCTGATTCAGCGTCTGGTGCCCGGAGCCCGAGTCGTCAAAGCATTCACCGTCTATGGGTACGAGAACTTTGCCGATGCCCAATACCCCGGTTACGGCTCGCTCCTGCCGGGGATGCCCATCACGGGCGATGATCCCGGCGCAAAGCGTGTGGTCGCGCGCCTGTGCCGACAGGTCGGCTTCGAAGCCATCGATGCGGGCGCGCTTTCGTGCAGCGTACACCTCGAGCACGCCACCTTGCTTTGGATCAAGATGGCACGGGTCAACGGCTACGGAAACGGATTCACCTGGGGATTCCTCCGCCGGGAGAACCGTTAAGCGCGGATCAACCCTGAACCCGCCGGATAGCACTTTCCAGCGTGTTGCTGAGCAGCATGGCGATGGTCATGGGGCCGACGCCGCCGGGGACCGGGGTGATGGCTCCTGCGACTGCGGCGGCGCCGTCGAATTCCACGTCGCCTGTCAGGCGGTAGCCCTTCGGCGTCGAGGGATCTTCGAGCTTGTTGATGCCAACGTCGATCACGGTGGCACCGGGCTTGATCATGTCGGCGGTGATGGCGTGGGCCTTGCCGATGGCCGCCACCAGGATGTCCGCCTGGCGACACACGGCACCGAGGTCCGCCGTCCGGCTGTGGCACACGGTCACGGTCGCGTCGCCGCCCTTCCCCTTGTTGACCAGGAGCTGGGCCATGGGCTTGCCGACCAGGTTGCTGCGTCCAACCACGACCGCGTGGACTCCCGCGGTCTTGATGCCGCTACGAATCAGCAGTTGCTGCACCCCGAGCGGCGTGCAGGGGACGAAGCCGGGAATGCCCGATGCAAGACGACCGGCGCTGATAGTCGTGAGGCCGTCGACGTCCTTGTCGGGGGAGATGGTCTCGATCACGCGGCGCTCGCTGATGTGCGCCGGGAGGGGGAGCTGCACTAGGATGCCGTGGATCGCGGGATCGTTGTTCAGGCGCTGCACCTCGGCGAGGAGACCCGCCTCGCTGACGTCGCCCGGCAGGTCGATCTGCACCGAGTGAAAGCCCGCTTCCTTGCACGCCTTGGTCTTGCTGCCGACGTAGGCTTTCGACGCCGGGTTGTCGCCGACCAGGATCACTCCAAGGCCCGGTGCCGCGTGTCCCTTGGCAACCAACTCGGCGGCACCCAGGCGAACTTCCTCGCGCACCTCGGCGGCGATTTTCTTTCCATCGATCAGCTTGGCGGACATGGCATTCCTGCTCCGTGAAGTTTCAAGAAACAGAGGAGAGGCTGAACTCTGCCACAACCGCGGGGAAAGCAGGATTCGCGGGAATTTACCCGCGGGCACGCCACGAGGTGGAGCTGACCGAACAACTCCGGAGCACCCCATGGTCGATGTGATCCACCAGTTCCTTCAGCTCGTGCTCATCGAGATAGCGCAGCAGATGTTGGCCGCGCAGCGACGGCATCCAGCCCTGCGCGCTGGTGGACGTGATCGCGAAGAGCAGGTCGACGTTGTCGGGATTCCCCTCCTGCGTGAACGAGGACCGCTCGTCGGGAAAGAGGCGCACGCGTCCGGCCTCGACCGGCGTGTTGGGGCAGACGAGCTGGACGCGACCGCTGCTGCCAAAAAGGATCAGGCTCGTGTGGCCAGTGGCGCCGGGCTGGAAGCAGATGCGAACCCGCTGGCCCGTGGCCCATGCATGCTCCTCATGACGCTTCGCCACGCCGAGATCACGCGTGCTGGGCGGTGTCGCGGTGCTGTGCTCGGTCCATACAGCGCTCGGGAAGGGGGCAGGCGCACGCAACGCCCCCATGAGGAGCGCGTGCAGCCGGTCCCGTGGTGACAGCGGGGGTGCAGGCGGCGGCGGCGGAGCCACAACCACAGGGGCTTCAACCACTGGAACCACGGCGATCGATGTCGGCGTGGGTGCGGGGGTAACGGGTCCAGGAATAGGCGCCGTGAGGGTGCTCGCATGAGCCACCACTTTTCGCGGTCGCAGCATCAGTGCCGCCACGACGATCGCCACCAAAAGCAACGGTAGGACCCACATCCACCACTGGATGGAACCCGATGCCACATTTCGAGAGCCGACCGCCAGGTTTGTCAACGGAGCCGCCGCCACGCCAATTCCGATCAGCGGCTTGATGCGCTCAAAGGTCCGCGCGTGTTCGGAATCGCTCTCGGTCTGGCCGCTCTCCAGATACTTGATGAGGTCGTATAGATTCGATCCGTCCGCCTTCTGGATCGAGTCCTGGACCCGGTTGAAAGTCTCAGGCGTGTAGATCGACACATGCTTGTCGGCGATTTGCTTCAGCAGAACGGTGGCGCGCTGCTTGTCCTGCTGGAAGGCGCCGCTGGCAATGTTGTCGATCGCGAGCGGGATCAGCCGGGCACCTTCATCGCCCGCATACCAGGGGTTCTGTCGCTTGCCGCGCTGGTTTGCCCATTGTCTGGTACCCTCCGATGCGAGGCCCGCGACCGTGTCCAGGCGAATGAACCCCGCGTCGTCAGGCGTTGCGGATCGGAGCGCCCGCAGCAGATGGTGTGTATAGACACCATGGCCCAACTGTTCCTCCTCGTGCGAAAGCTCGGCAGCACCGCAGGCCATGAGGACGGCCATGCCCGCCGCCCGCTCGAACTCGGCCCTGAAGGCTCCCTCCATGGCATTGCTCATGGCTGGAAGCGAGCGCGTCCCGCCCCCCAGGTTCTCACGGCAAGCGTCGATGATGATCAGGCGCTTCTCGGCGACAGAACTGCCGATGCGCGACTTCACATCCTCCAACGCGATGGCTGTCGATTTGACGTAGTTTCGGTCCCCATCCGAAGGCATCACATAGGCCGCGCCGCCCTCCTCAAAGCCGTGGGTCGCCACCGAATAGAACACCATGTCCGACGACTGGCGAGGGGCTCCCGCCAGCCAGGTCAGGCCGTCCAGCAGCGTCTTCTTGCGGCCATCAACGCGGGTGGCTCCTGCCGCCACCAAGGCCGCCAGCTGGGTCTTCGCCTCTTCCGTCGATGGCTCACCCGATAGGGCCAGCCGGACCCTCTCCGGCGGGATCAGCCCCAGCCCGAGAGAGAAGGCATAGGCAAGCCCGACAGCATCGTTCACCGCAAATCGCAGGTTGGGAATCGCGTCGTTCTGCTCGAACTCTCCGACCCCGATGAAGAGCCCCGCATTACCCCCTGACGAGACCGGCGACACCGACTCCGATCGGGGACGACCCATCGCTCTCGATCCAATCTGCGCCTGCCCCCCTCCCGGAAGTGCCATGAGCAGGCATACCACAAATGTCAGCAGGCGGGCAAATGTCATGAGCGGACCGGTCCGAAGCAGGGGATGCCCACGGAGGCTATGCCGCTGATCGGATCGGCTCAATCTTATTTCACACAGGATTTTTCAGTCGACGTCGATCAATCCAGGAACGCGGCGGTCCGACGGATTTTCTCCGCGATTTGGAGACACTTCTCCCGGTTCGGCGGCAGCTTCCACTCAAGCTGCACCAGCCGGTCCAGGTGGGCGGCGATCTCGATGGCGGGCATGCGCTTGCGGGCCATGACCGAGAGCGGTCCCACGAAGTCGTTGTACTCGGATTGGAACCCCGGCAGCCCGCGCAGGCTCAGCGGATCCCATGAATCCAGGATCCGCTTGATCTCCACGCGGATCGTCTTCATGGCCATCTTGGCGTTCTGCTCTTCGCTGTTGACCGGATCGGGCTGCTGGGGGGTCTTCGCCATGATTGGTTACTTGCCGCTCTTCTCGTAGATGCGGGGGCTGAGCACGCCGATGTAGGGCAGGTTGCGGTAGATTTCCGCGTAGTCCAGCCCGTAGCCCACCACGAACTTGTCGTCGAGGTCGAAGCCCTGATACTTGATGTCCACATTGGCGGCCCGGCGTGCGACCTTCTTGTAGAGGAGAGCCGCCACCTCCACACTTTCCGGGTGATGAACCTTCAGCAGGTCGCGAATCGCTGCCAGCGTGCGGCCCGAATCGTAGATGTCCTCGCACACCACAACATGCTTTCCGCGCAGGTTGATCTCCACGTCCTTGGTGATCTGCACGCGGCCGCTGCTGGAGGTGGCGCTGCCGTAGCTGGAGGCGCCCACCATATCGAAAGAGTGTGGGATGTCGATGGACCGGCTCAGGTCAGAGAGGAAAACTAGTGCGCCGCGGAGAATCCCCACCAGCACGAGCGGCTTCCCTTTGTAGTCCGCGGATATCGCCGCCCCCATCTCCTTCACTCGTTCGCCGATCTGCTTTTCGGTGAAAAGGATTTCCTCGAGATCGGGATGCATGTTCTTCGTGACCTTTGACATAGTGGCGAGATGATTCCTGTCAGATGGGGAGGATGGCGCTTACTTGCGCATGGTCATGCCGGGCATGGGTGTTGAATCCTCTTCCTTCTCGAGCTTGCCCTCGTGAAAGTAGAAGATCTTGCCGCGGTCATAGTATTGGTAAATCACCATATTGCGCTTGTTGATGTCGACCGTGGTCTTGATTTCCATCGGGTCGCCATAGTCACAAAGCGTGCGCAGGTTGTCTGGGAGGTCGCGCTTGACCGGGCCTTTCGGCTCGAACCGGAACGCCAGACCCTTCTCCAGATAGATCCACTCAAACTCGGTCTCCGTGCGCTTCTTGCGCTTGTCCCGCTCCAGCCACATCTTCTCGCGCAGCTCGCGCTGGGTGATCACGCGACCGGTCCGATCATACAGAACCCGGAAGTAGTCGGGCCTGCCGTACTCGTCATAGACGGCCTGTTGGAAGGCTGCCTTGCGCTCATCCTTGGGCCAGTCCTTCTTGTCGTTCGGCCAGTCGCCCGGCAGGGGAAGCACGTTGATGGAGAAAGTGGGATCGGCCGTCAGGCGACGATTCTTGCCGCCGCCACAGCCTGTCGCCAAGCCCAGGCAACCGAACACCACCGCGCAAAAAGCCACAAAACGCCACATCGAAAACGGGCGAGTCATCATTCGCCGAGCATCTCCTTGATCTGCCGTTGCTGCTTCTCCGCCTCGGCCAACTTCGCCTCCAGCTGCTCCACCCGGTCGCTCAGCTCCAGAATCTGGGTCATCTGTTCGTGGATGATGAGTTCCTTTTCCTGAAGTGCCTCCGACTCGGGAACCGGTGGCCTGTTTGGATCCTCGCTGATCTGGGCCAGAAGCTCCCGGATCATCTCATCCTTCTCGCGCAGCGCCTCGCCCATCTCGGTGAGCTGGCGTTGCTGCTCGTGGATGACCTCTTCCTTCTCCGCCAGCTTCTGCTGGACGAGCTTGAGGATGTTCGACCCTTCCATGACTGGTCCACCGTATGCGGGATTGGGAGGCGGAATGGCGAGCGGCACCGGGCCGCCGCGCAGGCAGGTTGAGAAAGGGCCGAAGGGGGGTGGGTGTCAAGGTTCAGGTCGCCGGGCGGAGCACAGCTTGCGCTCCGCCCGGATCGGCTGCGTCACAGGTCGTTGGTCAGCACGATGCGATAGCGTGCCTTGCCGGAGTGCAGGTGCTCGAACGCATCGTTGGCCTTCGACATGGGGAAGTGCTCCGTGGTTGGCTCGATGCCGTGGCGCCCACAGAACTCGATCATGCGGCCCGTCGTGGCGGGGCTGCCGAGCGGCGAACCGGAGACGGAGCGCTGACCCGCCACCATGGGGAAGACCGGCAGCGAGATGTCCGGCGCCACGCCAACCAGGTGCAGGCGCCCGCGCGGCGCCAGCGAATTGATGTACGCGGGCCAGTCGAGCGCCACGTTCACCGTCGAGATGATGAAGTCCAGCGATCCCGCCACGGACTTCAGCTGGTTGGAGTCGCGCGAGTTCACCACGCGATGGGCGCCGAGGCCCAGCGCCTCCTCGCGCTTGCTGTCGCTCGAGGTGAACGCGATCACCTCGCATCCCCACTTGTTCAGGAACTTGAGCGCCAGGTGCCCCAGGCCGCCGATGCCAACGACGCCAACGCGATCGGTTGGCTTTACGCCAAATTGCACGATCGGATTGAAGACCGTGATGCCGCCGCAAAAGAGCGGCCCCGCCTTGGCCGGATCCAGCCCCGCCGGGAGCGGTGTCGCCCACTCCTCGTGGCAGCGAACCTTGTCCGCAAAGCCACCATGGCGACCGATGATCGTCTGCTCTGCTGTCGCGCAAAGGTTATGGTCGCCGCTCATGCACTGGCGACAGGTCATGCACGAGTGGCTGTACCAGCCCAGGCCCACCGTCTGACCAACCTTCACCATCGTCACGTGTTCTCCCACGCGCCCCACGCGGCCCACCACCTCGTGCCCGGGCACGAAGGGATAGGCGGTCATGTGCCAGTCGTTGTCGCGCATGGAAAGGTCGGAATGGCACACCCCACAGTGTGTCACCTCGATCTCAATTTCATGCGGCTTGAGGGAGTCGGGAAGGGAGAATTCCCACCGCTTCATCTCGCCCTTGGGGCCTTCCGCCGCCATTGCCTTGATCGTCGTTGCCATGCGTTCGCTCCAATCGATGAGTTGGTCGATCTATGCCGCTCTGGTGGGGAAGCAACGGCGGCACCAGCCCGCCTTGAGAATCATTTCTCAACACCCCTCGCACGCCACTCGGGAGCCAACAGCCCCATGACGTGGAAGTCGCATCGTTCGCCCCGGTGCATCATCGCCTCGCGAAGCGTTCCCTCCAGCACAAAGCCCGCCTTGCGGTAGGCTCGCACCGCGGCCTCGTTCCCCGTCCAGACGTGCAGATGCAGCCGATGCAGGTTCAGCACATCGAAGGCGTAGGACACCATCGCGGTCGTCGCCTCTCCCGCGTAGCCCTTCCCCCATTCCTCGCGATCCGCTAGGCAGATGGAGAACACCGCCGCGCCGCTAACCAGGTCCACGCGATGCAGCGCCGTCACGCCGATGGCCCGATCCCCTTCCCAGAGGCAAATCGCCAGCGGGATGTAGTCGTCGCCCGCCTTGTAGAGCCCGGCGATGCGCTCCGCCTGACGCACGAGCGACGTGGGCGTGTGGGTGAAGAAGCTCTCCCGCACCGCCGGGTCGTTGTTGCAGGCCGCCAGCAGCGGCGCGTCCGTCGGCTCCAGCGGGCGCAGGTATAGACGTTCGGTTTCGATGAAGATATTTTTCATGGGCATCTCCGTTCACTTGCGGCGACCGGCCATCTTCTGCACAGTTCCCGCCGCGGAGGCAAGAACAGGCACAGGGAGGAGTGGCATGGCAATTCGCAGCGATTTCTGGTTGGCGAACTCGGGCGAGCCCGCGTTGTTGGAGGATCTGAGCACGGCCGGCCTCAGGCTCAGCCAGACGGTCCCGCGACCGCTCGTCGAAATCCTCAAGCTGTCGAACGGCGGCGTGCCGCGGCGCCGCGCCTGGTGCCCCCCGGGAGCCCGCCGCGCCTGGCTCGTCGACCAGATCCTGGCGCTCGACGGCATGGAAACGGCCCAGGAACCCTACTCGGCCCTCGTGTTCGCCACCGGAGAGGGCGGCGACTATCTGGTCACCACCGGCAACCGGGTCCTGCACCGCGGCGCCCGCCTCACCGACCTTGGCGTGCTCCTCGCCGACTTCCTCGAAGGCCTCGTCTACGACGACGCACGCTGGCTCATCGGCATTCGCAATCCCGCCGAGCAGAACGCCCTCCTCGAAACGCTCCGCCGCATCACCGGCGGCATCTTTCAGCGCGAATCGGAAAACGAGGAAGGCTTCCGCGCCCACCACGGCTCGCTTGCGGACACCGAATCGCCCGGCCGCCCCGCCCGTCTATACATCTATCCAAACCGCGGCGACTACCCCGAGGCGCCCGACTGCCCCTGGATCCTGGAGGCAGCGATCCGCCTTGAGCAAAGCGAGGAGTGGGCGCGGTCGCTCGAGGGGCACAGCGACTTCGAAATCGTCCTCATCCACCGCCCGCCCGCGGCGCTCGTCATTGCCCATACCGACATGACCGCTGCCGATGAGGTCCCCCTCACGCCCCCGCCCGGCACCGTCACCACCGCCCCCGTCCCCGACAGCATTCCGCTCCTCCCGAGCCCCGTCGGCGGCGGCACCGGCAACGATCGCTTTGCCCGCGGTTTGGCCCGCCTCACCGCCATCCACGGCGACCACGGCCTTGGCGTCATGAAGAGCCTCGAACCCATCTGCCCGGACCTCGCCCGCTTCATCATCGAGTACCCCTTCGGCGACATCTACTCGCGCCCCGGCCTCGACCCCAAGTCGCGCCAGATCGCCACCATGGCCTCGCTCGTCACGCTCGGCCACGCCACCTCGGAACTGAAGTCCCACATCCGCGGTTCGCTCAACATCGGCCTCACCCGGACCGAGATCATCGAGCTGATCCTGCAAATGTCCGTCTACGCCGGATTCCCCGCCTCGATCAACGCCATGCGCGCCGCCCAGGAAGTCTTCGAACAACTCGACAACGGACGGGGGTAGGGGCGCGCGCATGGCATTCGGCGAGGCACGCCTCGTCCAAGAGACTGCGGGCCGCTTCAAAGTAAGAACCGCAATCTATCCCGAACCGCGGAATTGTGGGTGATAAGTGAATAGTCCTTGCCCCGACAAGATCTGCTATATACTCGAGTGCTTACATACTGGAGGATGTGTCTATGTGTGAGATAATTCGCGGCCTGTTGCTTCTATGGATTCTGGCGTCGCCCTCGTTGGTGCTTGGGGCGGAAGCTCTCGGCTCCGCGGAACCGAGAGCGGGCTATTTTGTAGTGCTTAATAGCCCGATCATCCGATCAGCTGCCGAATCGCCCAGCAGAGATGGGGAGCATGGTGTATTTGTCGAGTCTGCGGTCGCCCGGGCAGATATTCCGGTTCCAGCCGGACGCTTGTTGGGGCCATATGATTTCTATCCTGATGCTGTTGTTGTGCTTTCCTCGTTGTATACTCTTCAAACAGGTCAATCTGTAGGCACCGGGATCCCGGGGCTAGAGGGCGAAGTTGATCAGATTTTCACAATCGGTCAAATCGTCCCGACGGATACTGCGTTGCAAGATCTCCATGCCGAGGCCTACTGGCCGAAGGGATTTGCTTTTCCTGGAGTGCAACTTTCGGCATCTCATGGTCTGTGGAAGGATGACAGATACAAGCAGCTGAAAGCACTAGATGTAAGTGGTCAGAGCGCAGCCTATCAAGCTGCTGTGCGCGAGTCACTTGTGCAGTTGCGTAGCGATCCTGATGATCCGCTCTACGGGTACGCAGCTCTCAATATGGGAATTTTCAAAATACAATCTGGCGAGTACATCGTCGCATGGGGTTTTTTTCAGCGCATTGTATCCGGATATGCAACTGCCGAGCCGATTCATCAGATTATGGCTATGAGGCGCTTGGCTTGGGTGCATCATAAAATGGGCGACAAGCTACGGGCATATCATTACTATACCGATCTGGAGGGGCTCGCGCTGGGTCAAGCCACGGCGGTCACGTGCATGACTGAGCGGCTTGGGTTGCTGATGGAACTGGCAGAGCAGAGGCGCTGGGGCTCCCATGAAGATGTCCGCCGAGCAAAGAAGCAGTTCTACTCAAGAGTTCCGGCCACCTACATTCGTGAGCGGGCTGTAATGGACTTGATTGAGCACGAAAGTTGGGCCCGTCAGCCGAGTCCCGATTATCGTGAAGCGGCCCGGCTCGGAGAGATCATAATTGACACATATTCAAGCCTAGGGGATCTCCCGCAGAGGGAAGTTGGGCTTGCGATGGAGCAGACTGGAAGGTACTATGAAATGCTAGGTGAGAATGAAAAGGCGTTGAAGTTTTATGAGGATGTCCTTGCTCTACCTGATTCGATCGAAATCTTTGCAGGAGTGCAGCCGCAGGCTCGCGCTTTGGCTGGTATGGGAAGAATCGCCGAGAAAGTAGGGGATGCGGATCTGGGATTGCAGCTATTTCGAGATGTCTTAGCAATCTATCCGAATTCTGACACTGCGCGTATGATAAAAGCCGGCTATCCAGAGGTGGTGAACACGCTCGCGCCTTCGCCTTGGGCGACGGCTAGAATGAAAAACAAGGAGGCTGTACGATGAATGTGGCAAAATGTAAGACCAGTATCTGCGCTGGGGTCGCTTTTCTGTTCTTTACTACGGTCTTGAAGGTCGCCGGATTGGCGGCCGAAGTGGACCCGACGCCAACCCCCAACCCATCTTGCGGAACTCCGCCTCCGCAGCCACAGGGTACAGATGAGTGGCGAGTAGGTGGCGCATATCATGTTTCAGCAACACTAGAGGCAGTCTCATAATCCTCTGGACACTGTTCCCGCCTCGATGAGAAGCCCTGTCGCGCATCTATTTATCGCTGGCAGGACCGTTCCCGATGCG